>JAFPTG010000018.1 GCA_017400345.1 Oscillospiraceae bacterium | reverse complement strand
TTTTTCTGTTTGAATTTTTTTGAGGTAAAAATATTTATAGTTTGTGGCTTTGTAACGCCAAAACTTAATTTTGTTCCACGTGGAACAAAATTAAGAAATTGAGCGAGAAACAATTATATGGCCCGTTGGTCAAGTGGTTAAGACGCTAGCCTCTCACGCTGGAATCAAGGGTTCAATTCCCTTACGGGTCACCATTTTATTTTTTTGTGCTGATGTAGCTCAGCAGGCAGAGCACTTCCTTGGTAAGGAAGAGGTCGGCAGTTCGAATCTGCTCATCAGCTCCATAAAAATACTACCACAAAAGAAGGTATAATTTATGGCAAATTATGTGACTAATACTAGCGATAAAAGTAAAAAAACAGCATTAATTTTCTGTTGTTTGGGCTATGCTGGAATTGGCGGCTTGCATTATTTTTATGTAGGTAGATATATTAAAGGCTTGCTATATTTATGTACCGGTGGTTTATTTGGAATTGGCACAGTAGTAGATACCATAAAAATAGCATCTGGTGGTTTTAAAGATAATGTTGGTGCACCGCTTAGGCAATAAATTTTTCACCTTGGCATATATATGTAACGTATTAGAAATTAGTGGAAGATATTATGAGTTTTAAAAAGATAGATATAGAGAATTGGGATAGAAAAGAATATTATAACTGGTTTACAACAAAAAATCGCTGCAAAATCAATATGACTATGAATATTGATGTAACTAGATTAATCAAAGTAATTAAAGAAAACCAGCTTAGATGTTACCCTACTTTTACATATATAGTTTCTAGAGTGGTAAACGAGCACGATGAATTTAATGAATTATGACGAAGATGGAAATCTGGGTGTTTATGATGTAGTTCATCCTAGATATCCGATATTCCACGAGAGCGGTAAAAAGATTTCTATATTATGGACAGAATACTCAGAAAATTTTAAGGTATTTTACAATAGTTTCGTTAACGATGTTAACATTTATGGAGAAAAACGTAGTATGGCTGCCAAGGTTGAGTTCCCGCCAAATTGTTTTGACATGAGTTCCCTTCCTTGGAGCAGCTTTACAAGTTTTGATTGTCCGCCAACTAATGACGTTGTTTGGCTGCCGCCATTTATTATGGTGGGACGTTTTTTTGAAGATAGTGGCAAATTTTTATTGCCGATTTCTATTTCGGTTCATCATGCTACATGCGATGGATACCATGTGAGTAGATTTTTTAGCGAATTTAGAGATTTAGCTTCAAAGTTCGATTGATTATTTAGATTTATAAATGCCCGGGTGTGGCACAGTTTGGTAGCGCGCTAGAATGGGGTTCTAGAGGCCGTGGGTTCGAATCCCGCCACTCGGACCATTTTTAATTTTTAACGAAGGTAAATGATTAATAAAAATTTCAGCTTCGGAGGAAAACATGAAAGGATACAAAATTGTAATTTCTAACAAACAAAAAAAAATAAAAGTACCTACAGGCTTGCAATTATTAATTAGACGTTGCTGTAATGCAGTTTTAACCAGCGAAAACATAAAAGCACCTGCAGAACTGGGTGTTACTTTTATAGATAACAAACAGATGCAAGAACTTAATAAAGAATATAGAAATATTGATCTTCCAACCGATGTACTTTCTTTTCCACTTGGAGAGAATGGTGTTTTTGAAAAGAACTTAGAAACCGGTTGCTTAATGCTTGGTGATATTGCTATTTCTTTAGAACGTGCTAGAGATCAAGCAGAAGCTTATGGTCATTCATTTGAACGAGAGGTTGGATTTTTAGCTGTGCACGGAGCTTTTCATATTGTTGGTTACGACCATGAAAAAAGTCCGTTAGAGGCCGCAAATATGCGTGAAAAAGAAGAAGGAATTTTGGCTAAAGTTGGGTTGGTTGTAAATGAAACTTATTCAGGCATCATTGAACGAAAATAATCTTAAAAACAAACCAGAAACAAAATCTGCATTTATTGCAATTGTAGGCCGCCCTAATGTAGGCAAGTCATCGTTGCTGAATGCGTTAGTTGGCCAAAAAGTTGCTATTGTTTCTAACAAAGCGCAAACTACTCGCACCAAAATAACAGGAATAAAAACTCAAGGGTTAACTCAATTTGTGTTTTTAGATACTCCTGGTGTACATAAACCACGTACTAAACTGAACGACTATATGATAGAGCAGATTAGGCAAGCGTTAATTGATGTAGACCTGATTATTATGGTTGCAGAGGCTTATGGAAACAATATAAGTGACGAAGAAGATAGATTGCTTAAAAAACTAAGACGGAATGAAACGAAAAAAATATTAGTTTTAAATAAGTTAGATAAACTAAAGAATAAAAATGATATTTTACCACGCATGGCTATGTTTGCAAAAGAAGATTTTGATGCTATAGTTCCCGTTTCGGCATTAAATAAAGAGGGTTTGGCAGAACTTTGGCAGCAATTGGCGTGCTACGCAAAACAAAGTGTGCACTTCTTCCCAGACGATATGATTACAGATCAGCCGGAAAAGATTTTTGTATCTGAACTTATAAGGGAAAAGTTGCTTTATAATTTAAAGGCAGAGATTCCGCATACTATTGCTGTTGTAACAGAACGTATGGCGGAACGAAAATCACAGACTAACATTATAGACATAAACGTTACTATACTTTGCGAAAAGCCACGCCACAAAGCAATTATAATAGGCAAAAATGGCAGTATGCTTAAAAAGATTGCAACAGAAGCTCGGATTGAATTAGAATATTTTTTTGATTGTAAGGTTAATTTACAGTGCTTTTTAAAAGTTAAAGAAGATTGGCGCAATAAACAACAATTTTTTTCGAATATTGGTTTATAAAATACATCTTTTTATATTAAAAAGGTGTATTTTTTTATTTTGGTGACTAGATTATTGTGTTTTTAAACACGGTTATTCCCTTCCCTACTTATTTTTTTATTAATTTTAATTATTTTTAAAACACCTCTTGACATTGTAGAAAATATAGTGTAAAATTGTAATTGGCAGTCGGTTAGCTTGATTGCTAAATATATTAAAGTTTGGAGGAATATTCAAATGAAAATCAAACCACTTTCTGATAGAGTTGTTGTAAAGATGGTTGAAGCAGAAGAAACTACAAAAAGCGGAATTATTCTTGCAGGCTCTGCAAAAGAAAAGCCACAAGTTGCAGAAATTGTTGCAGTAGGCCCTGGCGGACTTGTTGACGGTAAAGAAGTAAAAATGTTTTTAAATGTTGGTGAGCATGTTTTAATTGGAAAATATGCCGGAACGGAAATTAAATTAGATGGTGAAGAATATACAATTTTAAGACAAAGCGATGTTTTAGCTGTTGTTGAAAAATAAAGTTTTTAAGTTAAAGGAGGATAATTTAATATGGCTAAACAAATATTACACTCAGAAGAAGCACGTCAAGCTTTAAAAAAAGGCTTAGATAAACTGGCCGATACTGTAAAAGTTACTCTTGGTCCCAAAGGCAGAAATGTTGTTTTAGATAAAAAATACGGTTCTCCACTTATCACAAACGATGGTGTAACCATTGCAAAAGAGATTGAATTGGAAGATCCATTTGAAAATATGGGAGCTCAACTTGTTAAAGAGGTTGCTACCAAAACAAACGATAGCGCTGGAGACGGAACAACCACGGCTACATTGTTAGCACAAGTATTGGTTAAGAATGGTTTGCAAGTTGTCTCCACCGGCACAAACCCAATGGTAATTAAAAAAGGCATTAGCAAGGCTGTTGATGCTGCTGTTAACTCTTTAACAAAAAATTCCAAAAAAGTCTCTGGAACTGAAGATATTGAACGTGTAGCAACTATCTCTGCCGGAGATGGCATGATTGGCCGTTTAATTGCAGATGCTATGGAAAAGGTTACATCAGATGGTGTTATTACTGTTGAGGAATCCAAAACGGCAGAAACTTACAGTGAAGTTGTTAAAGGAATGCAATTTGACCGCGGTTATGTTTCACCTTATATGGTAACGGATACAGATAAGATGGAAGCTATTATTGATGATGCATACATTTTAATTACAGACCGTAAAATAAGCTCGATTCAAGATATTTTACCATTACTTGAACAGGTTGTTAACTCTGGTAAAAAACTTGTTATTATTGCAGAAGATATTGAAGGAGAGGCTTTAGCTACTTTAATTGTTAACAGATTAAGAGGAACGTTTGTATGTGTAGCTGTTAAAGCTCCAGGGTTTGGAGACAGACGTAAAGAAATGCTTAGAGATATTGCAATTTTAACAGGCGGTGAAGAGATCTCTGAGGAGTTAGGGTTAGACCTTAAAGAAACAAAGCTTGAACAACTCGGTCAAGCACGTCAAGTCAAAGTGCAAAAAGAAAACACAATTATTGTTGATGGTTTGGGTAACAAAGCTGATGTTCAAGCAAGAATAGCTCAGATTAGAACCCAAATTGAAAACACAACATCTGATTTTGATAAAGAGAAATTACAAGAACGTCTTGCAAAACTTTCTGGCGGTGTTGCTGTAATTAAAGTTGGTGCCGCAACCGAAGTAGAAATGAAAGAAAAGAAACTAAGAATTGAAGACGCTTTAGCTGCGACAAAAGCTGCAGTGGAAGAAGGTATTGTTGCCGGAGGCGGAACAGCATTAATAAACGCTATTCCTGCAGTGAGCGAACTTACGAATTCTCTTGAAGGCGATGAAAAGATTGGCGCTAATATATTGCTAAAATCTTTAGAGGAGCCAACAAGGCAGATTGTTCAGAATGCAGGCTTTGAACCATCTATTATTGTGGAAAAAATTAAGGAATCTACCAAGGTTGGCTTTGGGTTTGATGCCGGAACAGGAAAATATGTAGATATGATTGAAGCAGGAATTGTAGACCCAACTAAGGTTACGCGTAGTGCATTAGAAAATGCAGCTTCTGTTGCTTCTATGATTCTAACTACAGAATCTTTAGTAACAGATATTAAAGAAGAAGCTCCAGCTGCTCCTGCAATGCCAAACCCAGGTATGGGCGGAATGTATTAATTTAAAGGATTCACAAACAACCGTTAAAAAATCCCACCAGAACGTTTTAATCTGGTGGGATTTTTATGTTTTATTTTCTTAAGCCTAACTTTTCCACAATCCTACGATATCTTTCTTTTTTTAGTGATTAAGCATTATTCGTCTTTGCCCAACCATTATTTTTATAATATCAGAAATACTAAACATTATAGATCTGCGCGCACTTCTGTATTATTTTCTTGTTCGTAATTTTCTAACAGCTTTTTGTAATAAAGCACACAAACAAGACTAATATATGTAGTAATGAATGGTATAATAATTTTAAAAGCACTAATTTTTAAAACTAAGATTAAGACCGGCAAAATAATAGGTAGTAAAGATAAACCTAATACAAACAATTTCCCTAAATGCCCTTTTGTTGCTTTTATGGATAATTTTACACTTTGGTTTGCTGTGAATTTACCATCGTTTTTAATAAATATAACTTCTGCTAAGCTGTAGCGATTGATTATGAATAGACTAAATATGAGGTAAACCATCATTATTAAAAATATTACAAGTATAGCTATTATAACCAGTTTTTCATTAATCTCAAGATTCTCTAGTAAATTGGTAAAAGGATTATATTTATAGTATATATATGCTAATAAAAAAATTACAATATATGGCGGTAATAACCACAAATACATTCTTAACCTCATATTTACCTCTAACCAGAGCGCAGAAAAGAACTTTTTGGGAGTTGAAAAATAATAAAAAATATTTGAAAACGGTTGCTCTCGATTATCTATATAAAAATATGTTAGCCTTGTTATACCTAAAGATAAAACCCGCGTGATTAAAGTGATTAAATAAAAAAGTAACATTATAACAACTTTTAAATTGCTATTATATCCGCATATTATATCTTTTATATCTATATCCCCTAAAATATGTGTTTTTAATACATCAAATAAAAATGTGATGAAGTATATAAACAAATTAGCTATAAGTAGTGGGCTCCACCATTTTTCTTTTAATATTCTTCTGCATTCAGCTTTAACTTCTCTTCGCATTAAATTGCCCCCATTGAGTTGTAGTATTATGTAAAGAATCCCCCAACTCATTTGGCTGGAGGATTTTTGATTTTGAGCTTTCTCATTTTCTTAAGCCTAACTTTTCTACAATCCCACGATATCTTTCAATATCTTTCTTTTTTAAGTAATTAAGCATTCTTCGTCTTTGCCCAACCATCTGAAATAAACCTCTTCTGCTGTGATGGTCTTTTTTATTTATTTTAAGATGCTCGGTTAAATTATTGATTCGTTTGCTTAGAATTGCTATTTGAACCTCTGGGGAACCTGTGTCTTTCTCATGCGTTTGATTTGCTTGAATTAATTGCTGTTTTTCTTCTTTTTTTAACATAGTTCAATCATCCTTTCTTTTTTTAAGCAGCCGCTAAATTACACAGCACATAGGCCGAAAGGTTAATTTTTATTAATTGTTAACCTAATGTACCGAGCAATAAGCCATACGCTTAATTTATAGTCTTATACTATCACATTATTTATTATTTGTCAATTTTTTGTTACTTCTCTTATCCTGTAATATTTTCTATAGCTTCTGCAGGAACATCTACTACCGCAGCGTCTTTTTCGTAATTCTCTAACATCCGTTTGTAGTAAAGGGTACAAACAAATTTAATATATATTAATATAAACGGAGCCATAAATATAAACAAAATAGAAAATATAGCTAATTCATAAAGTAATACAAGCGGAATTAAAGATAACAATAGAACAAACAATTCACCTAAACGCCCTTTTGTTATTTTAACGGAAAGTTTTACGCTTTGGTTAACGGTGAGTTTGCCATCATTTTTAATAAATATAACCTCTGCTAAGCTGTAACGGTTTACTATAACAATAAAGAATATTAAATAAGCTATTGTTAAAAACACGAAAAACCAATTTGAAAAGCGGCTAGCTTTAAAAATAGGATTAAGTGTGGTGTTTGTATACAGATATACAAGGAAAATAAATAACATTGGGGAACCCCATAAAAGCTCTCTTAAAGCCACATTTAAATTTAACCAAACCGCTGAGAAAAACTTTTGTGGTGTTGAAAAATAATAAAAAATACTCGAAAATTGTTGTTTTCTATCGCTAAAATAATTATACACTAATCTTGTGAGCCCTAAAGATAGTGCACTAATAACTACAAAATAAAATATTGCTATTGCAAAATTTAATATAGAAAAACCTGCAAAGGTGGTTTTTGTAACAGATACTATTCCATCATTATATATATTCGTGCATATTTCTTTTGCACTAAAAATAATTTTGGGGTTGAACAACACACTAACCAACAGTAAAAATAAACTGGCAAGCAGTGGAATACTCCACCATTTTTCTACTAAAATTTTTCTACATTCGGCTTTAACTTCTTTTCTTAACATTAAATGTTCCTCCTTAAATTCAAACGATTTCAATTTTTTAGCGAATTAACCAAATCATCTCTTCCGTACTGAGAAAGTTCATAAATTGCTTCCTCAATTGGATATTTACTATTGTTTCTTATGTTATTGATCGCCTCCTTATAAAAGTACGCCGCTTCTTCACATGAATTTAATTTTAAACATAATCGGGCTAGTATTATATTTTTTTCACAGCTATAATCTAATTTTTCTAATTCCTCAGCCAGTTTGTTTATATCTTCATTGCTCCCGTTCCAAAGTGTTAGCCAGTTTTTATGTTCTTTAAATAGGCAAAGAATTTTATATTCAATTGGACAAGCAACTCGCGCGAGATTGAAGAAAGTTTTAGGAATACAATATTTGCTGTTTATTGGCGAAAACATTAGATCATTGAATGTTCTTACTGCAGATATTATATCACCACTCATAAAAATTAACAAGCCTATCAAACTTAAAACGTTATAATTTATAATATTATTCCCTTCTTCAAAAAAAGAATCTACATGTTTTATTGCCTCTGCCAAAGTATGGTTTGCTATTACTTCTTGCATATTGAGCTTTTTAATAAACTCATATTCGGATTTTTCTTCGCTAAACGCTTCCGAAATAATTCTATTCAAATATGCTAAGCCTAACTTATTTGTGTTATTTTTATTATATACAAAGCGTATAAGCCATATTATAGCCTCGCTTATGCAGTTTTGGTTTTCTGCCTGGTGAAATCTTATTAAATTATAAAAATATAAATTAGTATCTTCCTCTGCTACATTTAAGCAGCTTGTAGCGTAAATATTTTCTGAAAAATGGTTGAGGAAAACCGTTTCGTAATCGTTTTTTATCTCCGCGTTAACATCGTTTTTATTAATAAAGTTTTGCAGCTCTATAAAAAATTGCTTTTCGAGTGTCATATTCCCTTTTATGTGCAAAATTTGAAAGTTAATTAAACCGAATAAAATAGTAAAAAACGTATCTTTTGTAATGACACCCTGCTTAAAGTCTTCAAAAAATCCACTAAACAATTTGCAAGTTTCTGTTATTTTAAGTACTTGTGCCGGTTTATACGGAGTTATTCCAAAAAAGTCTAGCATATCATTTACGTAGGCCAGGCATGCTGATGTAGCTTGTATTCTTTGTGCCAAAGAAAAAGCACGTATATTGAATTCTAATTGTGAAATATTTGACGGTTTTACAGTATTTAACTTTAAATTATTGTTCTTTAAGAACCCTACTTTAAATGTCTTATTGCAAAGTGGCGCCAACAAATTATTACGAGCCGCGCTTTTAAATATAGCTTTGGCTGCGTATTGACTATTAGAAACAGATTCCGCAAACGTGAAACGCAAGTTTTGTGCGGTTGCCTTCACCCCAAAGCAAATTATATCTGAAGAGAAGTACTTGGCATATTCTAACAATAATTTGGTCATATCTGGTTTCAGATCGGTTATGGGTTCACTGCAAAAGTAAATATAATCTGCTGTTGTTTGGCTGATTATTGAATTATAAACCTCTTCTAGTTTTGCGCCAACTTCTATTACTTTAAAATTGGGAGATGGAGCTGAAAGTTCTAGTAATTCTTTATTTATAGATTTTTGAAAAATTACTGTTAAATGTATGTTTTCACCATATTCTTGGCTGATGATTTTTTGTATTAATTCCCGCTTTGCTTTTGAACTATTATTAAAAGTTAATACTAGCTCCAAACTCAAATTATGAGCACTCATCTTCTACCTCTTTCTGCATTCAAAACATCTTGTAATGCTGCAATAGCCACCTCAATTTGGCTGTCATTCGGTTCACAAGTAGTTATTCTTTGAAGCCACATGCCAGGTGCCATAAGAAATCTGAATATAAGGTTATTGTTTTTTCCTGCTAATCTAATTATCTCATAACTAATACCCACAACTAGCGGAATTAGACACATTTTTAATATTAAACGCCGAACAGAATTACTCCAGTTGAGTGGAATTGCCATTAACATACTAATTAATAATGTTATAAATATAAAATTAGTGCCGCAGCGCAAGTGGAACCGTGATGCTGTTTTAACCTCTGTAACTGTAAGTTCTTTGCCAGATTCATAACAGTTGATGGTTTTATGTTCCGCTCCGTGATACATAAAAACCTCTTTAATATCTTTGGTTTTTGAGATAAAGAACATATAAGCTATTAACACTACAAGTTTGAGCAAAGTTTCTAGCAAAAGTTTGAACCATTTTTTCTGACCAACCAAACAAAAAACCGATAATGTTTGAGGGAGCCAAACAAAAAATATAATTGTTAAAATTACACCAAGGCAAGCTCCTAAGGCAGCAGCAAATTTGCCTTCTTTTTTTAGACTATTCTGCTCTTCTTCTGTATAAAATTCTGTTTTTGTAGCAGAAAGTGTTATGTATTTTAAACCATCTGCAAACATTTGAATGAAATTTACAACTCCACGAATTAATGGCATTTTTAAAAAAACTCTATTGCTATTTTTATTGCTAAACCGTTCGACATCTATCTGCCCGTTTTTTAATCTGCAAGCGAGTGTTGTAAACCGCTGGCTGCGCATAACTATTCCATTTATTACAGCCTGCCCTCCAACTTTTATTGTTTTTAACAAGCCCAAATAATCACCTCATATTTATTATTCATTTTCTTCTAGTGGTTCTAAAATCGGCAGCATAATCTCTACACTGGTGTCTTTATTCTCAACACTTTCTATGTTCAACTTACCGCCATGGAATCTAACTATTTCATCGGCTACCGCAAGTCCAATCCCAGACCCACGCTTAGTGTAATTTGCTTTAAAGAATTTAGTTTTTACTTTATCTAAGTCTTCTTCTTTAATTCCACAACCGTTATCTGAAATTTTAATTACTACATATTGTTGTTCTTCAAGCTTTTGTAAAAAAGCCGATACATTTATTGTGCCGCCAGTTTCTGTATATTTTAAAGCGTTATCTATAACATTAATTAAAACTTGCTTTATTCTGCTTTGATCAACTGAAATTACTACTTGCTGATTGAATTCACTCCAATTTAAAACTTTGCCTTCTCGTTTTGCTTTATCTCCAAACATTAAAACTACATCCGCTACAATTGCTATAATATCTAAGTTTTCACGGTTAAGAGTTGAGCCTACTCTTTGAAAGCGTGAAAAATCTAAAAGCTCTTCAACCATAGCAGAAAGGCGATCTGCCTCTGAAACAATTATATTTAGCCCTTTTTGCGCAATCTCTTCGTTGTTAGATGAAGATTCTAAGGTTTCTGCCCAACCTTTAATTGCTGTTAGAGGAGTACGCAATTCATGTGAAATTGATGAAATAAATTCATTCTTCATTCTCTCATTTTCACCAAGCTCTTCCGCCATATTGTTTATGGCATCGCAAAGTTCCCCCACTTCATCGTTAGAACGTTTTATTACTCGAGTTTTAAAATCTCCTTTTGCTATTTTATTTGTGGTTCGGCTGATTGTCCAAATTGTGTTGACTATTGAGTTTGTAAAATATGTGTTTGATATTACAACAAATATTAAAATAGCTACCATGATTGTTATTAAAACTACCATGAGTAATTTTATCTCTGCATTTATATTATCGATAAGGACCATAATAACCAATTTAAAATCGGTGTTTTTTATTTTTTGGTTAAATTGCATAACACTTTGTGAGCTCAAACTGCCAATAGAAACTGTGTTATCTGTTCCGGTTTTTAAATTTTGTGTTTTATTATACTGATAAAGCATTTCGAAACCACTAGATGTTGTTACAGTATTATCTTCGTTATCTAGCAGAATTAATTCCATTTTTTGGCTCTCGGAAAAATGATGTACCAGATCTATTAACTGGCTTTTATACTCTTCTTGTGAACTATATTCAAGCTGTTCAGACATAGTGTCTAACACCGATATCTGTGAGAAAACAACATGCATTACCCCGTTATAAAAAAAGCCTTTAATGTATATTACGCAAAACATAAATATTACAATCAAGACAATTGTAGTAGACACTAAACTGTTAATTAACCCTTTGCGAGTTATTTTGGCCATAGACATACAGTATCACCTCTGTAAAAACTTTACTTGCCATCCCATCTATAACCTATGCCCCAAACAGTTGAAATGTATTTAGGGTTAGAGGGCTCATCTTCTATTTTCATTCGTAAACGCCTGATGTTAACGTCCACTGCTTTCTCATCGATTTTACCATTTGGCCAGATTGCATCTAAAATCTGTGCACGACTGAAAGCAGTGCCTTTATTGTTTAGGAACATGACCATTAGAGTATATTCCGTGATGGTAAGCTCTATTTCTGTATTTCCTTTTTGCAGAATTTTCTTTTTTGTATCTAATGTAAATGGATGTGATATTAATTTTATTTCTTCTTCTATTTTAGGTTTTTCAGATGTTACAATCCGGCGGAACAACGCATCTACTCTAGCAAGAAGCTCAGATGGGCTAAACGGCTTAACAATATAATCATCTGCGCCCATCATTAAACCACTCACTTTATCTATCTCTTGCGATTTGGCAGAGAGTATAATTATGCCAATTTCTTTATCATAGCTCCTGATATATTTACATACTTCTATACCGTCTTTTTTTGGCATCATTAAATCTAAAACCACAAGATTCAAATTGTCTTTCTCGGCATTATACACATCAATTGCTTCTTGGCCATCTGCAACAGATATTACGTCATATCCGGCTCTTGTTAAATTAATAGCTATAAATTCTCTTATGGCAGATTCATCTTCTGCTATCAAAATGCGTTTCATAGTTCTCCCCTTCTGCTGTTTAATTTAAATACAATTTAAGGTTCTTTATGTGCGTTACAACAATAACTGAAACCACCGCTAAAATATATAAAAAATCCCAATTCATGCCGCTATTTATTAGTGCAACAACAAAATAAGATGGTATTAAGCTCAGTGCCGCACACACCGAGCTAACACCAACGATTTTAACTTTTATAAACACCAAAATAAACACACCAAGTGCTATAGATATTAAAAGAGGGTGCAAAATTAGTAAGCAGCCCATTGCCGTTGCAACTGCCTTGCCACCTTTAAATTCAAAAAACACCGGGAAGCAATGGCCTAACACCACGGCTAAAAAGCACAAATGTTCAATATGCATACTATAGGACAATTTAAAATGAGAGATGGCAGCGTGTGCCATAACTATTGCCAAAATACCTTTTAAAACATCTAAAACCAAAACGATTGTACCCGTTTGTATATTATAATTTCTAAATACATTGGTGGCTCCAGCATTTTTGCTGCCCCAATTTCTAACGTCATCTTTATATATTGCTTTTGTTATGATTATAGCAGGATTTACAGAGCCGATTAAATATGCTGTTAATATTACAGCTATTGCTAGACAAACTTTCAACATTTCTATCTCCTCTTTTCCCTTCGTTCACGCAAAATAATTTTAATTGGTGTTGCAGTTAAACCGAATGTTGTTCTAATTTGGTTTTCTAAATATCTTTTATATGAAAAATGAAACAACTCTAAGCTATTTGTGAATATTACAAATGTTGGCGGCTTTGTGGCAATTTGTGTAGTGTAATACACCTTTAGCCGCTTACCTTTGTCTGTTGGCGGTTGCACTCTTGCTGTGGCTTCTGCAAGCATAACATTTAATGCACTTGTGGTGAGCCGTGTATTATTCTGCTGCGCAACAAAATTTATCTCCTCAAACAGTTTATCTATTCTTTGGCCGGTTTTTGCCGAGATGAAAACAATTGGGGCATAAGCCATGAAAGCAAAATTTACTTTTAATTCTTTTTTATAGTTTTCTAAAGTTCCGGTATCTTTTTCGATTTTATCCCATTTGTTCACAACTATAATTATTGCCTTGCCATTTTGATGCGCAAAACCCGCTATTTTAGAATCTTGCTCAGTAAATCCGGTCTCTGCGTCCAGCATGATGAGGCACACGTCTGCACTTTCAATTGCTCTAAACGCCCGCACCACACTATAATATTCCACATCTTCCTCAACTTTGCTCTTTTTACGGATGCCTGCTGTATCTATAAAAATAAAATCACCGTGCGAGTTTTTCACCAGTGTGTCTATTGAATCGCGTGTTGTGCCTGCAATATTCGAAACAATTAAACGCTCCTCTTTGGTAATTGCATTAATAAGTGACGATTTGCCTACGTTAGGTTTGCCAACAACGGCAACCTTTAGTGTATTACTCTCTTCTTCGGTATTTTCATTGTCAAATTCAATTTTTTCAAACGCTGCATCCAGCAAATCTCCTACGCCGTGGCCGTGTGCAGCAGAAATTTCTATTAAGTTAGAAAGCCCCAGGTTATAAAACTCGTAAAAGCTAGGGTCTGTGGCACCTAATGAATCACATTTATTCACGGCTACTAAAACTGGTTTGTTCGCTTTTTGCAAGATTTCTGCAATTTCTAAATCTGCTGAAGTAACTCCCGCTTTAAGATCTGTTACAAAAACTATAACATTAGCTTGCTCTATTGCAATATTTATTTGACGCCGCATTTGTGTTAAAATTTCATCATTTGAATATGGCTCCAAGCCGCCGGTATCTACAACTAAAATATTCCTGCCGCGCCATTCGCACTTGCCATAGTTTCTATCTCTGGTAACACCTGGAGTTCCTTCAACAATAGCTTTGCGCTGGCCAATTAATCTGTTAAAAAGTGTGGATTTGCCAACATTAGGTCTGCCCACTATTGCAATTAATGGCATTAACATAAAAATTCTCTTTTCTTTGGTTTATAAAATTAAATTTATTATATTTTTTTTGGCCCGCCCAGCAGGACTTGAACCTGCAACCTTCAGAATCGGAATCTGACACTCTATCCAGTTGAGCTATGGGCAGATATTCAAAATGGCCTTCCTAATTTGAATTTGCTAAGGAAAAGCCATTTGATTTTACATCTAAATTTTAATGCTTAAACTTTAAACAATTTAAGCGCTAACTCGCATATTTAAAATTTTAGTAACGTTAATTCTTATCCCTGGCCCCATTGTGCTAGAAATTGCACAAGATTTAATGTATTGACCTTTAAGCCCGGTTGGCTTTGCCTTCATTATTGCTTCTGCCACTGCGTTGAAGTTTTCTTCTAATTTTACAGCTCCAAAAGAAACTTTGCCAATTGAGCAGTGTATAATGTTAGTTTTGTCTAATCTATATTCAATTTTACCGGCTTTAACCTCTTTAACTACCTTGGCCACATCTGGTGAAACCGTACCAGACTTTGGTGTTGGCATTAAACCTCTAGGCCCAAGCACTTTACCCAAGCGCCCAATCACAGACATCATATCTGGTGTAGCAATAACCACATCGAAGTCTAGCCAGCCATCATTTTGAATTTTAGGAACAAGTTCTTCTGCTCCCACAAACTCAGCGCCTGCTTGCTCTGCAGCGGTTGCTTGTTCGCCTTTAGCAAACACCAAAACTCTTACTTTTTTACCTGTGCCGTTCGGTAAATTCACAGCACCTCTTATCTGTTGGTCTGCATAACGTGAATCCACACCCATTTTTAAATGCAGTTCTACAGTTTCGTCGAATTTTGCCTTTGCCGTTTTAATGCACAGCTCTAACGCCTCATTTGGCTGAAGCAAGGCATTTTTGTCGACCAGTTTTGAACTTTCTATATATCTTTTACCATGTTTCATATAATTAAAATCCTCCTATTGTGGTTTTCGGAATAGTCCTCCCACTTTAATAAAAACCCTCTAAACAGGCAAATTATTAATCACCCACCACAACACCCATACTGCGTGCTGTGCCTGCAATCATAGAAATTGCCGATTCTAAATTTGCTGCATTAAGATCTGGCATTTTTTGTTTGGCGATTTTTTCAACATCCGCTTTAGAAATAGTTGCCACCTTAGTTTTGTTAGGAACGCCAGATGCGTGTTCTATGCCACAAGCTTTTTTTATTAAAACTGCTGCTGGTGGCGTTTTTGTTATAAATGTGAATGAACGGTCTTCATAAACTGTGATAACAACCGGGATAATTAGCCCCTCGTTGCCTTTTGTTCTATCGTTAAATTCTTTTGTGAATGCAACAATATTAACTCCGTGCTGACCTAACGCAGGACCAACCGGTGGAGCAGGTGTTGCTTTGCCTGCTGGAATTTGAAATTTTATATAACCTTTAACTTTTTTAGCCATAGTTCATTACCGCTAAATAGCGATTTCTCCTTTCTTGCAAAGCTATATTTTTTTAGTTTGTAAATGTTTTTAAATTCTTAAACTCAACTTCTGCAGCTGTTTTTCTACCGAACATATTCACCCGGACTTTAGCGATGCCTTTATCTTTTTGCACACTTTCAACAACCGCTTCATAACCTTCTAATGGACCGTTTACAATAATTACTTTGCTGCCTTCGTTAAAATCTAAATCTACGTATTTTTTTTCGTTAACAACACCAAACTGGAGCATTTCTTCTTCTGTTAACGGCTTGGGTTTTGAACCTGCACCCACAAAACCGGTTACTCCTCTGGTGTTTTTAACTGCATACCAAGTATCGTCATTTAAAACCATTTTAATAAAAACATAGCTTGGAAATAATTTTTGTTCTACTTTTCTTTCTTTATTGTTTTTGAGTTCTGTAACCATTTCGGTTGGGATTTTTATTTCTGTAATAATGTCACTCCAACCTTTGGCTTCTATGATCTTTTCTATGTTGTCTGCAACTTTTTTTTCGTAGCCAGAATATGTATGCACTACATACCATTTCGTTTCTTCTGCCATAAAATTCACCGCAGCTAAAATCAGCCACTTTCTCCTTTAAAGCTTTAATTTTATTATAAACACTAAACACAAGAACTATAAATTATTTTATAACAAAATTATTCACTAAGCTCATAAGCCCTACATCAAAAACCCAAACTAAACCGCCAAATAGAGCAATTGTAGCAAAAACTATAACTGTATTATTAAACGTTTGATTTTTTGTGGGCCAAGTTACTTTTTTTAGCTCGTTTTTAGTTTCTAAAAACCATTTAAAAAAGCCTCTGCGGTTTTTTTGTTCCGCTTTGTTTTTATTTGCCAAATTAATCACCCTTTTGCTACTTTGTTTCTTTATGCGGTGTGTGCTTTTTGCAAAATCTACAATATTTATTCATTTCAATCCTATCCGGATCGTTCTTTTTGTTTTTGAATGTATCGTAATTTCGCTGTTTACACTCAGAGCAAGCAAGTGTAACTTTTACTCTCATATCAGCTACCTCCTATTTTTATTCCTAAACTAACAAAAGCCTGATGCATATAAACTGCCACAGCAACAAGCCAGAATTAGAGGTATTATTAGTATAGCACAGCAACACGATTATGTCAATAATTTAATATTACATTTTGCTTTTTAACCTTGACGGATTTTAAAGGACATGTTATAGTTAACTTAAATAAAATAGTATAGAAAGGAGGTAATTTTTAATGCAATTTATAGCTTTACAATACAAAGCCAACGTGGAAGTTTATTAAAAGTAAATTAGCGCGGTTATTTTGGTTCAATTGTATTTTCTTCTGTCTTATTACTTGTTTACTGTATCTATATTTAGCAAGGCACCCTGAATTTGGGCAGGCCATTATGTCTGGTTTTAGTCAATCTAAGCAAGATATTGTAACCAGCATACGAACTCAAACCACAAGTTCATCATATTTTTGGGCACATATGCGCACAACTGGTTTATTGTTTTTAAATAACATAAAAGTAAATTTGTTATTCTCTGTACTTGGTGTTTTGTCTTTTATGGCTTTCCCTACAATAATTTTAACTGTTAATTCGTTTGTTATGGCTGCTGCTTTAGCCGTTAGTAACATGCCATTTAAAGTGTTGTTTTTTTGTATAATGCCACATGGTATTTTTGAGCTTAGCAGCTGGTTCTTGGCCGCAGCTATAGGCTTTTATTTTAGTATAAATCTCTGTGAAATTTATTTAAAAAAGCCTCATGATTCAGTTAAATATGTTTTTAAAAATGCCGGCATCTGTTTTTTGCTTTTTGTGGTACCTTTAACAGTAATTGCTGCTTTTGTAGAAGCGTTTTTAACTCCTGAGATTTATAAGTGGTTTGTGAAATAAATATTTAATTTGTATTTTAGTTATAAAAAGCTGCAGATGCTTTGCGTATGCGGCTTTTTGTTGTTTGAAACGTTGAAACAAACATGTATTTAAAAAAGTTTGGTTTACTAAAAATTTTCTATTCCTCTTGACATACCAATTTAATTGTGCTACAATTTACATCGGGTTATAACTTAAGGAGAGATGTCCGAGTGGTTTATGGAGCTAGTCTTGAAAACTAGTGATTCGCAAGAACCGAGGGTTCGAATCCCTCTCTCTCCGCCAAGGTTTTATTTAATTAAGTTGGAGAAGTACTCAAGTTGGTGAAGAGGCTCCCCTGCTAAGGGAGTAGGTTGAGAAATCGGCGCGAGGGTTCGAGTCCCTCCTTCTCCGCCAAGGTTTGCATAAAATTGTTGCCAATTAGCGTAATTTTAATATATAATTAAAAAATGAAAAAGTCTTAAGTTTATAACTTTTTAGATTTTAAGCATAATCTCTCTTGCGAAGCGAGGGAGATTATATAATTTAAATTCAAAAAACGCAAAAAACTTGAGTTTGTGGCTTTTTTAGGTTTTATATTTTGCAATCAAATTAGAATATACGGTGAATAATAATGAAGATTGCCATTGTTGGCTCTAGGGATAGTAAAAATATAACTCAAAAATTTATAATGGAAAATCTGCCGAAATCTTTTAGTGAAATTGTGAGCGGCGGCGCAACCGGAATAGATACTTTAGCTCAAAGTGTAGCTGTTAAATTGGGAGTTAAATTTACGTGTTTTAAGCCAAATTATTCGCTTTATGGAAAAATTGCACCAATTATGCGCAATACTCAAATTATAGACTATGCAGATTATGTTTTGGCTTTTTGGAATGGCTACTCTAAGGGTACAAAATTTGTGATATCTCAATGCTTAAGCAAAAATAAACCGCTTAAAGTTATCTATATTTAAGGTTGGTGAAACCTTTGCAAACATTTGACGAAGAGTTTATGAAGTTGGCTTTAGACCAGGCCATATGTGCGGCCAAGCTTGATGAAGTGCCTGTGGGAGCCGTTATTGTTAAAGAGCAAAAGGTGGTAAGCCTTGGCTATAACCAACGCGAAAGCTCTAATAATGCGCTGGCTCATGCCGAAATAATAGCCATAAATTCTGCGTGCCAAGCGCTTAAAACCTGGCGCTTATTAGACTGTGTAATCTACATTACAATGGAACCCTGCCCGATGTGCATGGGAGCTATATTAAATGCAAGAATCTCACGCTTGGTATTTGGCTGTTATGACCTCAAAAACGGCTGCTGTGGCTCTGTGGCAGATTTTGAAAATCTTGGTTTTACCCACAAGAAAATAGCTGTTTTGGGCGGTGTTATGCAGCAGGAAGCTGCTACGCTGCTTGGTGAATTTTTTAAGCAAAAACGAAACAGATAAAATTGGCTTTGTTATGCTAAAATTAGGAAGCATTTGTTTTTGATTTTGAGTTTTCAACATTTGTTCCACGTGGAACAAAATAAAAAAATTGCCTTAATAGAGCCGCAAATTCAAGCTTTTTTGTACTTTTTTGAAAGTCAAGTAGAAAATATCTCCCCCGCTTCGCGGGGGAGATATTTTGCTGTGATTTGAAAAGCTTGCAAACTCCGGACTTTTATACTTTTTTAAAAATTAACAATAAAAGTCCCAGTCTATTACAGATTGGGACTTTTATGTTTTAGCGAAGCCATAATTTATAAGTGGTTTTAAAAAACAATGTATTTTTTAAATTATGTTAAGTGGGTGGATTATTTTACTTATTAGGGCTTATGAATTTTTCAGCTTTGTTATGCTGAAAATAATGGCTATTGTGCATTATGCCTATGTGGGTTGAGGTGTTTTAAAATAGTGAAAATTTGGGACGATTTAGGGCTGTTTTGATGATTTTTGGATGTTTTTGGTGTTTTTTTGAGCTCTTTTATGATATTTTTGCGACGTTGTTTTTGTGTTGAAAGTTTTAGTATAAAATATCTAAAAAGTACAATTGATGTTTTTTAGTAAAGATACAGTTTATTAAAAATGAAAAAGCCCGGTAAACGGGGTTTTAATCTAAAAGACTTCGAATGCAAATTGTGTTGCAACAATGGAAAATTTGTTTTTTATATATTGAGGCATTGGGCTATGTAAAACCTGGTTAGAGTTTTGACTAAGGTTGATAGGTAAAGTTATTTTTACCGTTGTGCCAACATTTTTTTGTGATGTTATTTTTAGGCTGCCTTTATGAAGTTCGATGATGTATTTGGACAAAGCCAAACCCAGTCCTTGAGTATACGGTAAATTGCCAACACCAGAGTTACCAGTGAAATATGGCAGTGTAGCATTTGCACAAGTTGTTTCGTCCATGCCTATGCCGCTATCTTGAATGGTAATTGTAAAATTTTGAGCTTTTTGCTCTATTGTTAAATAGATGTCTATATGATTGCCTGGTTTTGTATACATGCAGGAATTTACAATGATATTGGCAATTGCCAGTGTTATTTTTGTCGCATCAAAGTTGGTGTAGCATGTAATATTTTTATTGTGGAATTTTATTGGTATATTATTTGCATTGGGTTGTGCTGCACATTCTTCTGCTAAGTTATTCAAAAACTGCGGCACCGCAACCAAAGAAAGTTCTAGTTCAAAGAGACCCAAGCTATATTTAGTTATATCTACATAGTTGGAAACGCCTCTGATAAGTTGTTTGCAATTATCATCTATTGATGCTATTCCCGCTTTGAAATGCTTGCTGTTTATATTTTTGCTTTCTATGTTGTTTTCTATGGACTCTATTGCATTACTAATTTTGCTGATTGGTGAACGCAGCTGGAAAGAAAACGCTTGTATGATATTACGCATATCTACGTTTTCTATAATTCCCGCTGTGTCTTCTTGTAAAATAAATTCAAGTGTGTAGTAAACCTGATCCTCTTATTCTATTGGGGAAAAATCTACACGATATTTAATTGCCGTATTTATTAAGTGAATTGGTACCGAAAACTTGTTTTTTTTTTAATTTTTTCTACAATATTATAATCAGTGACCTTTTGTTTTAGCAAGTTAGCTATGGAACACTCTTTTGCAAGTAATTCTGAAAAACGATTGTTCTGCCACATTATATTGAAATTTGAATCAACCAGCACAATTGCATTTATATTGTTAAAAGCAAGTAATTCAAGAGCTGATTTTAATGCTTTTGGAAGCATTCTGTTAACCCCTTACTTTTCATTTTATTTATTCTTACTCTTAAATTTATTATGCTTTTAACAATAATTGCAAATAAAACCGACAAAAAAATGTGTGTCTCTGGTGTTTTTACCAATGTATGACAGTTAATGCGGGGGTTGAAGCCATGAATTTAAGCTGAAGATGCGACTTTATTTTTTAAAGGTGTACTGCTGTAAGTTATGACCTCATCTAAACGTTCTAGGTATTCTTGGTTACCGGGAACAATCTGCGAAATTAATATTTTTTTATCTTTGTAGATTGGTTTTAATTTTTTAAAAATGATTAAATTGCCCTCTTTTACAAAAACTCCTTTTTGACCGTTTCTGAATCGGACCGCAGAAACTGGGCAAAGGATACCTTTTATTTTCTCTGTGCAGACAGTTATCTCTGGCATGCGTATTCTTGCCAAATTGCTATTCATATAGTTGCTTCTGAATATTAATATTTTTTTTGTGTCGTCTTTAGTAGGTGCGATTCTGATTAATTGTGCCGGTATTTCTTGCCCATCTTTAAACCCAAAGTTGAACTTTACGTTTTTATTGTATTTTATTATATTGTTGGCGTTTGTTTCATCTGTGGGTAATATTATATACCAATCATAATCTTTTATTATTTTTATGCCAAGTGTATTTATTATCTTATTGTTTAAAAAGTTTTGCTCCATTTGTGTGTAAATTCTTTGTAAATTAATGTTGCTGGCTTCTTCTGAATTTGTGATTGACTCGATATGTAATTTATCTTCATAGCCATCGATTTCGTTGAAGAAGCATCCGGAGTGTGGTGATAGGTATGTTGCAATTGCATTGAGTGTATTAATCTGGTATTTTTGTATCTCTTTTTCAAGGTTTTGTATGGTTTTATTATAGTTTTTATCTTTACCTAATGCTAGACGTTTTTTATTGAGTAAAGTAGTTAAATTTAATTCATCTTCATAAGTCTCTACTAAGTTCATATTGTTTATATTCTTCGCTAATTTTATTAGTAAATCCGCTGACGATGTTGTTAAAACCTCCGCTGAACCATAAAAATTACCAGCGTGCTCTGTTAAATTGTTAAGAAGATTTTTTTGGGCGTTTAGGTAATTAAATTTATTAGTTGAAATTATATTTGAGCTAGTATTATAGAGTTTGAGCAACGGTTCGTTTTGTTCTACATATTCGCCGTTTTGTTTAATGTATTCTGCCGTTACGTTATTGCCGAATTGTTTTTGATAGTCCGTGGCTATTTCGTCCCGAAAAATTAAGCCCCGTGAGCGGAATGAAATTGTGTGTGTGAATTCTTGAGCTACAATTGTTTCTAGTCTATTTGATGAAGAAAACAATATGTGAGCGCCCAGCAGAACGATTAAATTGAGCAATGTTAGTTTAGCTATTCTTTTTGACCGCTTTTTGTTTGCCATAGGATAACCTCTTTTATTTTACTTCTCTTGTTTTTACAAACTCTGCAATTAATTTTGCCGTTGATTTAATATCGTTAAGATCAACAGTTTCTACCTGTGAATGCATGTATTTGATTGGTATGGAAAGCAAGGCAGGTTTTTGGCTATGCAAAACTGCTGTTAAGTGATCTACGTTTGTGCCGGTTTCACCGCCCATTACTTCTAGTTGATATGGTATTTTATTCTTCTTTGCAATATCTATTAATATATTGTTTAAATCTTGGTTTAAAAATGGTGAAATACCGACCATGGGACCGCTGCCCAATTTACCGTATATATTTTTTATGCCAGGGCCGACTGAAAAAGTTGTATCTATTACTATGCAATGTGTAGGGTTAATGCCAAGTGCCGCGCAGTTTGCTGCGTGCCCACTGACCTCTTCTTGGGCGCTGAATACGACATTTAGTTCTGTGTTTTTAAATTCCGTATCTTTTAAAAGTTCTAGCGCATAGCACAAAGCTGCACAGCTTGCACGGTTATCTAAAGCTTTGCCGGAAAAAATATTATTTTGCAGTTTTAAAAAGTTCGGATTCCAAACGACTTTAGTACCAGGTTTAACAAGTTCTTTGGCTTTGTTAAAGCTTAGGCCAATATCTATAAATAGTCCGTTAACATTTGGAATACTATTTTGGTTCACGGATTTTAAGTGTGGTGGTATTGTGCAAACTATGCCTTTTAAGTGCTGTTTGCCTACTACGATTACCTCTGCGCCATAGCATACTTTTGGGTCTAAGCCGCCAGACGCTGCTACTTTTAAAAAGCCGTCTTGGATGATTTCTGTGACTACCATGCCGACTTCATCTATGTGTGCATCTAGCATGATGTTATTTTGGGGCTTTTGAGTTGCTTTTTTAGTAACTATAATATTACCCAAATTATCTGATTTGACTATGCCGTAGGTTGCTAGCATTGCTTTGAAGTTTGCAGTTTCGTTCGGTTCTTGACCGGAAATGCAAATCATATTACTGAGTTCTTTAAGCAAAAGTTCTAGATCCATTATTTAATCCTCCCGCTCTTTGATTGTTTGATATATTTCCCAAAAGTAATCTAGTGTATTTAGATGATATTCAATTTTATCTAGCAGATATCCCTCTGCTGTTTCTGTTAGGAATTTTGTATCGGTTTGCGAAAGTTCGAGTGTTAAGCTTTTTTTGATTGGTGTATTTATTATAAATTTTATTGCCTCGGCAACTTTTGAATTTAGTTTAACGCTATAGGGTTTTGGTGTTTGTGACAAGCTGCCGGTTTTGATGTGAAATTCCAAGCCGTTTATGGAATTGTTGAGGTTTGGCGAAAAGCCCAGCAGTGTTGCTAATTTTAGTTCGAATATTGCTTTGATTTTTAAAATATTGCTTGTTTCTTTATTTAGTGCCTGCAATAGTAGATATGTTAATTTGAGCGGTTCTGCTGTACCCTCTATTTGTTGCGGGATTGTAGCTACAATGGCCTGGCAAAAGTATGATGCTAGCGCTAAATTTTCTAGGTTATTGCGTATGTGTAAAAACGGTTCTTTAGCCTCTGCCGAATTTACCGAAAAAGTATCTTTTGATTTGAATAAAACAAAATTGGAAAAGCACAAAAGCTCTGTTGCTGCAAAACCACCTGTTCTTCTGCCGCCCTCTTTGCAAAATGCTTTGATTATTCCTTGGTCTTTTGTTAAAATCCAGATTAGTTTTTTTTCTGAATTGATTTTTTGTGTTTTTACAACAATTCCGCAGGTCTTTATTAACATATGTGTTCACCGTTTTAATTTATTAAGCTTAAGTTTGCATAGTTGGCCAGCAATTTTTTGGTGGAACCATCTTTGAATTCCACCTCTAGCAGTTGGTCTTCACCAGAATCTGTGGCTTTTAGTATCTGCCCTTCGCCGAATTTGGTGTGTTTGACTCGGTCGCCATATTTAAATTTTATATTACTTTTATTTTTATTAAAATCAATTTGGATTTTGTTTGCCTTAAGGTAGCTTTTTGGCGCAACATTTACTTTTGGTGTTTGTGGCGTTGCAGGTGTTTCTATTATGTTATAAAAGTCTTCTGGGATCTCTTTTATGAAGCGCGAGTCTCTACTAAAGTTTGTTTTACCAAGGTATGTTCTTTTTTGTGTGTTTATTAAGAACAACTGCTTTTTGGCACGCGTGAATCCAACGTATGCCAGGCGGCGCTCTTCTTCTAGTTCATTTTGGTCGAACAATGCCTGGTTATTAGGAAAAATTCCTTCTTCCATTCCGGAGATAAATACGTGCTCAAATTCCAGGCCTTTAGCTGAGTGCAATGTCATTAAATTGACGAAGTCGGTATCCATTATGGTATTATCTGTATCTGTGTATAAAGAAATCTCGTTTAAAAAGCCGACAAGTGTTGGTTCATCTTCTGTTTGGCTCATATAAGCAAGCATATTCGATTTAAGCTCTTTTATGTTTTCTAGTCTGCTTTCACCTTCGAAGCCCATTTGGCTTAGCATTTGTTTATAGCCGGTTTTTTCTATGATAATATCGATTATGTTTGTGAGTTCCCCGTTTTTAAGGTCTGCTTCCAATTCATTTATAAGTTCAACAAATGTTTTTAAATTGCCTGCATTTTTTATCTGCCCTTTAAAATCTTCTGAGCTTATAACCCGAAAAAATGTTTGATTTGTTTGCTTTATAACGTTTTTAACCTGTGCTATTGTTGTGGCACCAATCCCGCGTTTAGGTTCATTAATTATTCTAAGCAGTCTGACCTCGTCGTTTTTATTGATGATTACATTTAAGTATGCAAGTATATCTTTTATCTCTTTTCTATCGTAAAACCGCAAGCCGCCAAAAATTCTGTATGGAATATTCCTTCTTGCAAGTATTGTTTCTATTACGTTGGACTGTGCATTTGTGCGATACAGCACCGCACAATCGTTATAATTACCGTTGTTTGTTTTTACTATATCCTCTATTGTTTCTGCTATGAAAGCGGCTTCTTTATATTCATCGCTTGCTTTAAATATCTGAATTTTTTCGCCTGTTATGTTATTTGTCCAAAGATTTTTGCCCTTGCGGGCTTGGTTATTTGCTATTACTGCGTTTGCAGCATTTAGAATTGTTTTTGTGCTACGGTAGTTTTGTTCTAATCTTATTGTTTTGGCGCCGTTAAACTGTTTTTCAAAATTTAAAATGTTATCTATATTGGCGCCTCGAAATTTATAGATGCTTTGGTCATCGTCACCTACCACGCAAATGTTATTATATTTAGCCGCCAGCAAGTGGACTAAAACAAACTGGCAGTAATTTGTATCTTGATATTCATCTACCATGATATATTTATAACGCTCTTGGTATTCTTCTAGGATATCTGGGTATTGTTGAAATAGTTTGACTGTTAATAAAATGATATCATCGAAGTCAACTGCGTTATTATTTTTGAGTTCGTTTTGGTAAGTTTTATATATCTTGGCAATAATGGATTTTCTAAAATTCCCTTCTGCGGCTCTTGTGTAATCCTCTTCTATAATTAGATTGTTTTTGGCGTTGGAAATCTCTGCTAAAACTGATTTTATATTAAACATATCCTCATTTACATTTTGTTCCGCCAAAATGTTTTTAATCAGTCGTTTTGAGTCATCAGTATCGTATATTGTGAAGCCGTTTGAAAAATCTAACCGATTAATATATTTATGCAGAACTGTTAGGCAAAACCAGTGAAATGTGCCCGCGCAAATATTAGCTGCCTCTTGCCCGGCTGCTTTTTCTATCCTCTCTTTTAATTCTTTTGACGCTTTATTTGTAAATGTGATTGCTAAGATGTTCCATGGTTTTATTCTGTGACCGAAAACGTCAATGTATTGTGTTGAATTTAACGTTTTTTTATTGATGTCATTTTCAGCTTGTTGCAATAATTCTTCTGTTATAAAAGTGGGCATTAGAAAGTTAAGATCTATGCCATAATTTAGCATATTCAAAATTCTATGCACAATAACTGTGGTTTTGCCGCTACCGGCACCTGCTAAAACCAAAAGTGGCCCTGTTAATGTGCCAATTGCTTTTTGTTGCTGTGCGTTCATATTAGCAAAGTAGTTATTTATAAGCTTTTTTTTCAACTCATTATATCTGAGTTTTAGGTCAGCCATGTTTTCCTCCAAATTATAATCTTTTTATTTTATGTTCTTAAAAACCATTTTCTTAGTTCTTTTTCTTCTATTACGCAGCAAACCGGGCGACCGTGCGGGCAGCAGACAAGCCCTTTTTTGCGGTTGAGTTTTTCTACCAAGTATTTGAGTTCTGATTCGGTGTTAATATCATTTGATTTTATGGCCGCTTTACATGCAATTGCGTAGGTGATTCGATCACGCTTTTCTAATGAAATATCACTCTTGCCAACTATCAAGTCTTTTATAATTTTTACAATTAATTCCTCTGCGTCTACGTCTTGCAGATCTAGTGGTAATGCTCTGACAGCAATTGTGTTTTCGCCAAAATCTTCTATTTCGAAGCCCAGCTCTGAAAACACCTGTTTATTTTCTAATGCTAACACATATTCTGGTTGCGAAAGGTTTATGATTATCGGCTCTAAGAGCATCTGTTGTGAGGTTGAATTGTTTTTTAATTTTTCGAATAATAATCTTTCGTGGGCTGCATGTTTATCTATTATGACCATTTTGCCTTGAGATTGGCATATTATATATGTTTTTAAAACCTCGCCGACAAACTCTAAGCTACCCAAAACATCTTGATGTTCAAGCTCTGGTTCGGAAGTTGTTTGTTGGTGATTTAGTGTATTTTCATGTTGTGGAAAGTTTTCTTGGATATTGTTATAATTTTGAGGGGTGATGTTTTTTGTGTTAAAGTTTAAATTGTCTGGGTTATTGAACGAATTGAACTGTGGGTCTAACAAGTTTTGTTGTAGTGTTTCTTCTAATTTTTGTTTGAGTTGAGGTGATTTGGGATATTTATCTGTCTTTAAGTAAGTTTTTAGGTCTTCGATTGTTGGTGAGTTTAAGTTTGGCTCTGTTTTATTAAAGTTACTAAGTTCTGGCTCTGCATTTTTAGTGACTACTGGTTGCAGAGCTTCTTCTAGCGCTATTTTGGTGCCGCCGTACACCAAGCTATAGATTAATTTATCGTCTGAAAATTTTACGTCTGTTTTTGCCGGATGAACATTGACATCCACAAAATTATATGGGACTGTTATGTTTAAAACGCAGACTGGATAGCGACCCTGAACTAATCTATTTTTGTAACCGCCCTCTAGGGCAGAAATTAACGTGGCATGTTTAACGTAACGATTATTCACAAAAAAATATTCAAAGTTACGGGTTGATTTAGCCATGCTTGGATGAATTATATAACCCTCTATTATAAAATTGCCGTCTTGATAATGAAGTGGCAGCATTGATTTTGCAGTATCTTTACCAAACACCTCGAAAATAGCAGAAATTAGTTTGCCGTTGCCCGGTGTGTGGAGTTTGACCGAACCGTCTTTTATGAATTTAAAAGAAATTTCCGGATGGGAAAGTGCTAATTTATCTACTAGTGATCCGATGATTGCTGCCTCTGTTGCATCCTTTTTTAAAAATTTCATGCGAGCCGGAACGTTGAAAAACAAGTCTTTAACTATGATTGTTGTACCTACACTGCAGCCTTCATCATCAAAATACGTTTCGTCTAGTGCATCTAGTTCATAGCGTGTGCCTACAAGTTCGTGTTGTGTGCGTGTGATTATTGAAACTTTGGAAACCGCTGCAATTGATGCCAGAGCTTCGCCACGGAAGCCAAGCGTGGCGATGTTTTCTAAGTCTTGCGGTGAGCGCACTTTGCTTGTGGCATGCGGTAAAAATGCAGTTTTAATGCTTTCTTTTTCTATTCCTATACCATCATCTGTTACTCGGATTTTGGAAATGCCGCCGTTTTCTATATCTATTGTTATTACTCTGCTACCGGCATCAATTGAGTTTTCTACAAGTTCTTTTACCACCGATGCAGGGCGTTCCACAACTTCCCCAGCTGCTATTAGTCTTGCTACGCTGCGGTCTAAAACCTGAATTTTTTGTGGCAATTAAATCCTTCTTTCTATTTTTATTTTTTATTAATGGTATCTTTATTGGGCTTCTGTAGCCTCTGCATTTAAGCCAAACGTTTTATATAGATTATTGACGAATTCATCTTTTATTAAAATTACCACACGGTCGCCTACAAATAGCTGTGTATTACCGCGCGGAATCTCTAGTTTGCTGTTATGAAATACCGAAACTATTACCGATTCCTGCGGCATCTGAAATTCTGACAGTATGGTGCCATTAAATTTAAATTGCGATGGGACATCGAATTCTATGAGCGAAACCTCGCCGCTATTTAGGCTAAGCAGTTGTTTTATTGCGCTTGTGTTAAGTTCACGTTCAATTAATCTTGCTATGTTATCGGTGCTGCTGACGGGGGTATCTACTCCCAGTTGTTTTAAAATTTTAGCGTTCTTTGGGTTATTAACTCTAGCAACGGTGCGGCCAATGTTAAAATACTTTTTGGCAAGTTGGCATGCAATTAAATTATCCTCATCTTTGCCTGTGACACTTGCAAGCACATCGGCATCTTGAATTTTAGCGAGTTTTAAAACCGAAATTGTTGTACCATCACCTGCGATTATGGGTATGTTTAAACTATTTGCGAGTTTTTGGCAAAGGTATTTATTTATCTCTATTATAATTGGTTCGTGACTATGTTCTAGCAATGTTGAGGCCAAGTAGTAACCAACTTTACCGCCTCCTACTATGATTACCTTCACTGCCATCCTCCTTTTTTAAAGCTCATAACTTCTTGCTCTGTTAAATGTCGATATTTACCGACAGCTAATGCCCCTAATTTTAACTGGCCAATTTGAACGCGTTTTAGTTTTTTGACCTCTAGTGCAAATATTTGGCACATCTTTCTAATCTGCCGGTTTTTACCCTGAGTTATAACAAAATCTAAAATTGTACGGTCTTCATACTCTTTAGCAATTGTGACTTTTGCCGGCGCTAAGTTCTCACCATCTATAAAAAGTTGGGAGTTAAGACCGGCCAAAATCTCTTTGTTTACTTTTGGTGTTACAGTTACTTTATATTCTTTTGTTATTTTATTCTTAGGGTGTATTATATTATTTGCAAATTCACCATCATTTGTAAAGAGCAAAAGACCTTCGGAATTTTTATCTAGCCGACCGACATTATATATTCGTTCTCTTTCACATCTGTGATTAAGCTTCTTGCTATTTTACGGCCTTGTTCATCTTTTGCTGTGCACAGGTAGCCCCTTGGTTTATTTAGCATGATATAAATTGGTTCTTCTGGCATTTTAGTTTTTATTAATGTACCATCCAATTCGATAATATCTTTTTGCAAGTTGACCTGCATTCCAACCTGGGCTGCTTTACCATTGACTTTGATGCGATCTGATTTTATTGCTGCTTCTGTTGCTCGTCTACTCATTATGCCAAGAACCGAAAATGCTTTGTTTATTCTTATTAAGTTAGCATTCATTGACTAGCACTCTTGAGTTAATTCTTGTTCTTGTGTACTCTCTTTTTTATTCTTTTTATCTTTTTTAAAAATAGCTGAAAATCTTTCGTAAAGCTCGGGCAGTGAGTTAAGCAAGCCCTCCATTTGGGTTGTGTTGCCAATTTCTATCACACTTGCACCATGTTCATCTACTATTAAAAAACCTATTGGGGTTACGCTACCGCCGGCACCACTGCCAAGGTGAAAATGTTTGTTTTGTTTGTCTGTATCGTCTCCACCCAAGCCGAAGCCAAATGAAACCTTGGAAATTGGTATTATAACCGTGTTCTCTTTTACGTTAATTGGTTTACCGACGATTGTTTCGGTTTCTACCAGTTCCTTTAACTTTGCTATTATTTGTTCCGCTGCTCCACTTAGATTATTCTCTGCCATAAAATAAATTCACCCTTCCTTAAAATATTCAATTTAGGTTTTAACAATTCTTTACCTTAATATATTTATATTATAACTCAAAATGCAAATTATTTCTATTTTTATTTATCGATTTTTTTAAAATTAAGTAAAATGTTCACCTGTTAAAAGCTCAACTGTATTTTTATAAATTCCTTCTGAATTATGCCAAAAATTTTGTTTGATTTGATTTATTTGTTTTGCTTCCGGTACAAATAAAGATATACTCATAAGTTCATTTACATCGTCTTTAATTGTGCATTTGACCGTGAAACCGTTTTCTTCTTTTTTTACCTCTATGTTATGCCATTTTTCGAAAATAATTTTGTTCACATAGTTCTTTGCGGATATCTCTAATCTCTCTTTGATGTTTTTAGAAATTTTATCTTGCAAAGCTAGCATTGATTCTTTGCCAGAAGGTGCCAGCGTAAATCCGTTGCTGCTTTCTTCGATCTGACCGCCTTCTTTAAGTTCGTTAAAAGCTTGGGCAAAATAAAAGTAATTCACGATATTGTTAAAATCTAAAATATCAAAAATCTGAGTTTTACTCAAAGGCTCGATACAAAAATTTAACATGTAGCAGATGACTAGTTTGACTTCGGCAATATTATTTAACCCGCCCGGGTTTATACCTGCTTGAAGTTCCTGCATTTTTTCACTTCCTTTATTCTTTATTGTTTAGCAAGTCTGGTCTGTTCTGTGCTGTGATTTTTTGTGCTGATGTTTTTTGCCAATTTTCTATTTGTTGGTGATTGCCCGAAAGTAACACTTTTGGCACACGAAAGCCATGCCAGTTTTCTGGTTTGGTGTATTGTGCATGTTCGAGCATTCCATTTACGTGGCTCTCGTTTAAAAAACAGTCATCGCTTGCCAGCACGCCGGGAACACAACGCAGAATTGCATCGGCTAAAACTAAAGCAGGCAATTCACCGCCAGTTAGTACATAGTCCCCAATTGAAATCTCTTCGTCTACTATGACATCTAGCACGCGTTGGTCTACCCCTTCGTAGTGACCAGCTAATATTATTATGCTTTTTAACTCCTTTAGTTTTAATACTTTTTGTTGATTGAGTTTTGCTCCTTTAGGTGACATATAAATTACGTGAGGATTAAGGTCTTTAAGTTTCGCTTTAATTTGGCTTATACAGCGGTAGATTGGTTCTGGTCTTAGCAGCATACCTGGGCCACCACCGTAAGGGTATCCATCTACTCGGTTATGTTTATCGTTTGCGTAATCTCTTATGTTATGTGTATATACTTCAATTAGATTATCTCTTCTTGCGTTGCCAATAATGCTTTCTGACATTATATCTTCACACATTTTAGGGAAGAGGGTTACTATATCAATTCTCATCATTGAACAACCCTTTCATTGGTGTTATTTTGATTGTTTTATTTTCGATATCGATTATATTTACTACTTCTTTTATAGCCGGAATTAAATACTCTTTGCCTTGTGAACTTTTTATTATATAAACATCGTTGGAGCCGGTTTTTACTACATCCGTTACCGTGCCGTATATTTGTTCTTCTTTTTGATTGTTTACAACTGTTAGTCCAATAAGATCTACAATTAAAAATTGACCGGGCTTTAATTTGATATCGCTGCGGGGGATGTATATAGTCTTATTGATATAAATTCTAGCTTGTTCTGGCGTTTGAACACCTTGAATTTGCGCTAAAATGATATTTTTGTGTACTCTTTTATTGTATAATTTTAATTCTTCGTTTGCTAAAAATAATCTTTTAGCAGATATAATCTCTTGCGGGGTATCGCACCAGGGGTATATTTTTATATCTCCTTTAAGGCCATGAGCACCAACAATTTTGCCGATTTCTATTAATTCATTTGTATTTCCCAATACTCTTCACTCCATTTTTAAAGCAGGATACCAAAACAGCCATCTTTATTTGCAGATGTTATTTTTACCTCTAAAATTTGATTAGTTACATCTTTTTGCGATCTCACACACACTTTTACGTAATTAAGTGCGTGGCCATAGTAAAGTTGTGTTTTTGTTTTACCTTCGAAAAGTATGGTTTGTTTTGTGCCTATTAAGCTATTATTAAACTCTGTTTGTGCTGCTTCTGCTAGTTTTAGCATTGATTTGACTCTGGCCAATTTTGTTGCGCTATCTACCTGGTTTGGCATTGTAGCTGCTTTTGTGCCGCTTCTTATTGAATATGGGAAAACATGTATTTTAGAAAAGTTCTGTAGGCGCACAAAATTGAGAGATTCATTAAAGTCTTCTTCAGTTTCGCCCGGGAAACCTACTATTATATCTGTGGTGATTGCGGCGTTTTTAAACTGAGATCGTATTAATTTTACTAGATCACTATACTCTTCTGCGGTGTAGTGCCTGTTCATTGCTTTTAATATTTTGTTCGCTCCGCTTTGCAGTGAAATATGAAAATGCGGGCAAAATTTTGTTTGCCGTGCAAGATTTTGAATTAATTCTTTTGTTAGTACCTCTGGTTCCAGCGAACCGAATCTTATTCGTTTTATATCTTGCTGTTGGGCAGCTATTTCTACCACATCCAGGAGATTATTATTTGTATCTTTGCCAAATAAGAGCAAATTTATACCGACAAAAACCACCTCTTTATAGCCGTTTGCGGCAATTTGCAATATATTTTGTTTAATCTCTGCAAGTGGTTTTGAGGACACAGTTGGTCTAGCATATGGAATGATGCAATAGGAGCAGTATCTATTACAGCCATCTTGGATTTTGAGAAAAGCTCTGGTGCGTGTTTTTGCTTTTATGCCTGGTTCTACCGAATTTGGCGGAGTGGTATTTAATAAATTGTGTGTATTTATATATTGTTTAACAATAGAAACTAGTTCTTGTTTTTTGTTGTTTGGAACTATTATATCTACGTTATTAAGTTGAAAATCGGTTTGTCTTTTTATCGATGCGCAGCAACCCGTGAGTACTATAATTGATCCTTTATATTTCTTCCTTGCTCGGTTGAGTATTTGCCGTACTTTAGCCTCGCTTTTGGCTGTTACCGCACATGAATTTAAAACAAAGATATCTACTTTATTTGCGGTTGAATTTACTATCTTAAATCCAGCTTCTTCAAACTCTGCTTTGAGTTTTTCTGTTTCGCAATAATTGACTTTACAACCTAATGTATATAAACTAACTTGCACTATCTCTCATTCCTATCTGTGCTGCCCAAAAATTCTAAAACTTTTGCCTGCCACAAAACCTAGAGGGTATGCAGCAGGCAAGCTATTTTAAAGTTTTATTTTTACTTACTGCGCTCATTCCAAAGCGGTAAACACAAAACTGCTGCTATAAAAGCTGCAAAAGCCCAAAACCAAAACTCCACAAATGTTATGTTGTAATCTTTTACCCATTGTGCGTCTTTTAAATAACCTGTTATATATGAGCATGAAGCTGCTCCTATATAACCAGCCATTCCTGTAAAGCCAGTGGCCGCTGCCGCTACCTTTTTTGATACAGATTCTACTGAACAAATTCCACCCATCATTGTGAGCGCTCCGCATGTGCCTGCACCTAAAACAGCCAAGCAAACAAACAGGCCAATTTTTTCTGCGCAAGTTAAGGTGTTAGGACCATGATTTAGTATTCCGATTGTGCACAGCAATGCTATGCCTGCCGCACCAAGATAGCAAAAGTTCGCCGGGGCTCTACGTCCGCCAAATAGTTTATCTGACACTATTGGAATTGTGAGCATACCCAAAACCCCTGAAATTGGCACCGTAGCTGCTTTGATTGTAGCCTGTGTTCGAGTGTCACCGACCTCTTTGAAAAATTTTAGTACCCAATCTGTTGAGCCGCAACGCAGCATGTTTACAAAAATAAATGCAAAAGCGAGTATCCACATTGTTTTATTGCCGAAAATATACTTTTTTAAAAGTTTAAAATAGGGTGTATTATCTTCCTCCGGTGCTTCTTCTACAGTTTTGCCGAAGTATTGCTCTACCTCTGGCAAACCAATTGTTTGCGGTTTGTCTTGCAATGTGAAGAAGGTAACAAGAGCCACAAAAACTGAAACTATTGCCGGCAAATAAAAACCAAGTTGCCAGCCAAATGTTTCTATGAACGGCAATAAGATAAAACCAACACTTGCTTCGCCCAGTTCGTAGGAAGTGCCCCACCACGACCAAACTCTACCGCGTTCTTTTTTGCAAAACCAAAATGTTAGTGCTTTGGCACAAAGAGGAAATGCAAAAGATTGAAACCAGCCGTTCAAACCCCATATTAATATCATTGTGATGAAAATGGATTGTTTGGTGTTACAATAAGATGCACAAACTGGCATGAGTGCGCCAAGCCCCGAAGATATTATCAAGCTCATTGGTAACCAAAACTTTATGCTGACTCTATCTGCTATTGTGCCGTTTATGAATTTGCCTAAACCGTACATTATATAGAATGCGCTTATAATTAAACCGATTTCTGCGTTTTTTAAATTAGTTGCTTCTTGGACATCTAGCATAACTGCACTAAAATTTTTGCGGCTCATATATGAAATGAAATATATTACGTAAATGCTGAGAAAAACACAAAGGCGCCAAAATTTATAGTTCTTTTTTATTATATCTTCTTTTGTATTTGTAAATTCATATTCCTTTATTCTATTATGTTGTTCGCTTGCCATTTTAGTGCGTTCCTTCCCGTAGCTTATTAGTTTAACAATGCTGTGATTTCATCTTGTGCATCTGAAGCAACTCTAAATACTCTATTACTTGCGCTATGCCCTTCTTTGGCCATCATTATTTTAAGGGCTTCTTCTGATATGTCTGCATTTGAATCTTCTAGTGCAAATTGTTCAAGTGTGGCTTCTGTGTTTACTTGTGGGTTGTCCTCTGCTGTATACTCATACATACAATTGCCAACTTCGTGCAGTTTTTCGTTTTGGTTTACCTTAAAAATTCCTACATCTAATTTAGCTTTTTTGTCTTCGGGGTCCCATCTCAGCTTTTGGTTCTGAGAACTTATTACAAACATTCCATCTTCTGTGCCTAAATAATAAGTGGGCTCTTTTGCTTCCATATCTTTCATTACTATGAAATTGCCTGCTCTTGTGAAAAATTCTTTGCCGGTTTGTTCGTCTTTTATTTTGAAAAAACCATCGCCTATAATAGCATAGTGTGTGTAAACATCGGTGGTTTGCAGCTCTCCTTGTGTAAAGCTATTTTGGCAATTTGCAATTTTTACACCTAAGCCGCGATCTAATGAGTTATTGCTACCAATTTGCTTTTTATGTTTTAAATCTGACAAGACAAACTGTTTTTTTGCATAGCCCGTTGTTTTTAAGTTTGCTGCGTTGCCAGATGAAATTTCTAGCGCTTTTTCGTATGTTCTCATGCCAGAACCAGCTATATTCATTGATTTAAACATTTAATTCTCTCCTTTTAATATATTAATTGCCAAGTATTTGTGTATTTATTTTGCCTTCTAATTCGTCGTACATCTTAATAGACTTACTGTAAATAGCATGCAATTTGGAACTTTCTACTGTTTTTATCATTTCGTCTAAACGCTCAACGTTGGATTCTTCTAGCGAACCTTGAATTAGTTCGGTTTCTTGTGATGGTAAATTTTGCTTCTCTGCTCTTGTTGCAATAAAGCAATTGTTATCTGTTCTTTGCAAGTCGTCATCTGAAGTGTAATAAACCGCTAAGCGAGCTAGTTCCTCTCCTGATTCTGAAGTGATAACGCCAGATTTATCTAGATTAAATTTATCGGTTTGGAGCATAATAGGGCCATCTTCTCCTAGCACTCGTTTGCCATTTGCTGTTGCTAAATATCCTTCTTCATCTATTAAGAAACTGCCTTCTCGTGTTAGCAGCATGTTTTCACTTTCGGATTCTAGTGCGAAAAATCCACGGCCGTAAATTGCTACATCTAACTTGCTGCCGGTTTCGTATACCGTTCCTTGTGAATAATCTGTTCTAATATTGGAAGAATAAATACCGTCTGAACATTCACTAAGAGATTTTGTATTTTTACCTTGCTTTTTTAACAACATGTATGGTTCGAATTTTTTATTTTCTACCACGCTGCTTTTATAACCGTTTGTATTGACGTTTACCAAGTTTTCTGTTGCTTTGGCAATGCTGTTTTCTGTTGCTAAAAGACCTGACGCTAATGTGTAAATTCCTCTGCTCATAAATGTTCTCTCCTTTTATTTTAAATACTCTTTTAGTTCCTCTTTGATTTTTTTTAGCGCTTTACTATGCAGTTGGCATATTCTAGATTCCGTAACCTCGAAAATTCTTGCAATCTCCTTTAACCTCAAAAGTTCAGAATAATATAGCGATAAAATTAGCCGCTCTTTGTTGGTTAAATTTGCAAGTGCTTGCGTTAATTTATCTGAGAATTCTCGTTTTAAAAGTTCTTCGTCTGGTGAACCCATTTTGGATAAATCCGGGAGTTCTACATGTTCACCGCTTAACGAATTATAAACCAGTTCTTCGTATGATATTATATTGAACTTACTGATCTCATTCATTAGTCTTCTAACATTTTCTACAGTGGTTCCCAAGTGTGCTGCAACTTTTTCTTCTATGCGTTCCGAGTCCTCGTCTGTTATATCTATGCTCATATAAACTTCTTCTACCATTTTGGCTGATTTTCTTAAGTTCCTTGGTACCCAGTCTTGCTTTCTAACATAATCTATAACCGCACCTCTTATTCTGATTGATGCGAAGGTTTCAAATTTTATATCTCTTTTATAGTCAAATCTATCAATGCAGTCCATGAGTGTGATGATGCCATGATTTATTAGGTCTTCTACTTCCGCTTTACCACAAACGTCGCGCATTTTAAGCACAATGGATTTAACTAGGCCTGCATATTGCATTACTAATTTGTTTCTTATAGTTATATCTTTTGTTTTAGAATAACTCTCCCATATGCTTTCTGCAGTAAATGCGGACATAATTATGCATACCTTTCTGTGAAAATTTAGTCTTTAACTGTAACATTCCCTAATGCTAAAATCTGCACGTTGTTTTCTATTTCACTAAACGAAAGAACCGCTACATTAGGTATAAATTGTTCTAGTAATCTGCTAATATGGATTCTTACAACCGAGGAAGTTAAAATTATTGGTGTGGTAAACATATTTTTATGTTTCTCTATCTGTTCATTTACTCCGTCTACAATTTCAGTGATTTTTCCCGGGTCTATATTAAGGTAAGTTTTATTATCCGCTTTTTTTAGACCCGACAGTATCAACTTCTCTATTTTTGAAGATAAAGATATTACCATTATACTGCCATCTCTTGCAAATGTACGTGTTATAGTGCGTTTTAAAGCCTGACGTACATATTCTGTTAAAGTATCGGTATCTTTTGTTGTGCTAATGTTATCTGCAATTGTACTGAGAATGGTTTCCATATCTTTAATTGGAATGAATTCTTTTAATAAATTCGAAATAATCTTATGCAAATCAATTACAGAAATTAAGTCCGGAATAATATCGTCCGTTGAAATGCGGCCTGTTTTTTTGACGTTTTCTACCAAAGAAAGCAGATCTTTTCTACTGATTAGCTCAAAGGCATGGTGTCTTATTACCTCTGAAAGGTGGGTTATAATTACTGAAATTGGATCTATTATTGTATAACCGTAAGCTTCGGCTTGCTCTTTATCTGACTTTAAGATCCATTTACTTGGTATACCATAAGCCGGTTCTACTGTATCGATTCCATCTATCTGGCCTTTTACATTGCCGGAATCCAGTGCTAAATAATAGTCTACCAAAACCTCTCCTCTTGCTACCTCTTCGCCTTTTATCTTTATAACATATTGATTAGGGGCAAGCATAGTGTTATCTCTTAGCCGTACAGACGGAAAAACAAAACCCATATCTAATGCGAATTGTTTCCTGAGCATTACCACTCTATCTACAAAAGCATTGCCTTTATTATTGCTCACCATAGAAACTATGCTATACCCAAATTCAAGTTCCATTGGATCAACTGAAATTAAGTCGTAAACGTTATCGATATTTTTATAAAAGTCGGCTTCTTTAACTGATTTGGAACTAGTTCTTTCATTAGCTTTAACAAGTTCATTTTCTATCTGTTTTTGAGTGTTAATTAATCTTGTGCCTAAGAATACAAGCAAGGAACCCAGCATCAATGTGGCCATTTTAGGGAAGCCTGGTATTAACATAAAACCTATTAAAACGCCCCCAGTTATGATAAGTGCATTTGGTTGCGATAAAAATTGTTTAGAAACATCTTTATTAAAGCTTTCGCTAGATGCTGCCCTGGTTACTACCATACCAGTTGCAATTGATATCATTAATGATGGAAGCTGGGATGCTAAACCATCACCTACTGTGGCTATGGAGTAGATGTTTAAAACCTCTTTAAATGTATGCCCGCCTTCTACCATGCCAACTATAACGCCGCCTATAAAGTTTATGAATACCACTAAAATTGAAAGTATTGCATCGCCTTTAACAAACTTAGATGCACCATCCATAGCGCCATAAAAGTCTGCCTCTTTCTGCACCTTCTGCCTTCTTTGTACTGCTTCTTGGTCCGTTATTATTCCAGCACTTAAGTCTGCGTCTATAGCCATTTGTTTGCCTGGCATTGCATCTAATGTGAAGCGTGCTGCTACTTCTGCTACACGTTCTGAGCCTTTGGTTATTACAATAAACTGAACTGCTACTATGATTAAAAATACCACAAACCCCACAACCACATTACCACCAAGCACAAAGTCTCCGAATGTGCCGATAACTTTACCCGCTTGACCGTTATTCGAAAGAATGAGCCTTGTGGAAGATACATTTAAAGCAATTCTGAACACGGTTGTAATTAACAGCAGTGTTGGTAAAATTGAAAATTGTAATGCCTCTTTTATATACATTGTTGTTAAAAATATGGTTATGGAAATTGCAATGTTTAGTACAAACATAGTGTCTAACAATGCAACTGGCAGAGGTATTACAATTAATAGTACTACTAACACAATGAATATCGGAATAAATCCTGTTAATCTCTTCATTAATTTCTTTCCTTTTTATCTTTCTGCAATTTGTATACCCATACTAAAACTTCTGCAACCGCTCTAAAAGTGCTTGCCGGGATCATCCGGCCAAGTTTAACCTTAGAATATAGTTCACGTGCAAGAGCACGATCTTCTAGTACCGGTACATTATTCTGCTCGGCTATCTTTACAATTTTTAAAGCAATGTTATCTAGCCCTTTAGCTATTACTTTAGGTGCGGTATCTTTACCTGCAGTATATTTTAACGCCACCGCCACGTGAGTAGGATTACGAATAACTACATCCGCTTTGGGAACCATTTGCATCATTCTGCTTTGAGCCACTTGGCGTTGCTTTCTTCTAATTTGACTTCTAATCTGCGGGTCTCCTTCTAGTTGTTTATACTCATCTTTAACCTCTTGTTTTGTCATTTTTATACTTTTTTCAAACGACCACCAGTTATAGAAATAATCTACCGCTGCCATGCCTACGAGGGCTAAACACAAATTAAATGCTACTCTTATTAGTTCTTTAACTAAGAAAACCACGCTTTTATAAAGCTCTGTGTGCATTAATTTTGCAAAATTCTCTGCTGTGTTTATATAGTTTTTGTATAGTAATGTACCCACGATTAAAAGTTTTAAGATGGTAACCAGTAGTTTTACAATGCTTTTTAAAGAAAATAAATTCTTGATGCCGTTTAATATATTTATATTAGATAATTTAAATGCAAACGCTTTTTTAGAAAATAAAAACTTTGTTTGAACTCCTGTTAAAATTACTGCGCTTGCCGCTGCTAAGAGTGAAATTGGTAACACAACAATAGCAAAAACGCTCAAAGCATCGACAGCCAGTTCGGATTTATTAGCAATACCTGTTCTGCTCAGCGAATTAAGAGCCTCCATGATTTTTATATAATATCTTTTTAAAATGTTGAAGCCATATGGACCCAATATTTTTAAGCCCCAAAAGACAATGAATAGCGAACCCACCATAACAACATCTGTACTTTGTGCAACGCGGCCTTCTTTTCTTTGCTCTCTGCGCCGTTTAGGGGTGGCTTTCTCTGTTTTGTTTTCTTCTGCCAAAGCTCATCAACTCCTGTGCCGGCACATTATTATTTTATAACCACGATTTGTAAAAATCTTTCTATATTAAAAAATACTTTTTCTGTTAAGTTTTGTGAAAATTCAATTAGATCTGGACTTATTTTTAATAATAACAAAAATCCTATTATAAATTTAACGTATATATTTAATATAAAAACATTCAGTTGCGGAATCGCCCGCATTAAAATTCCAATTCCTATATCTACTATTAAAATTGCTGCAATCATCGGTATTGCAAGTTTTAAACCGATTTCAAAAACTTCTTTCATCAAACTGATGATAAAAAATAAAGCGTTGGTATTAATTTTGCTCTGGCCAACCGGCAATATATAAAAAGAATGGTTGATTATTTTTATTAGATTATAATGGGAATTTGTTAAAAAGAACTCTAGCATAAATAATATTCTTAGCAGAACACCTATCGTTGGCATATCGGTACCAGACGTGGCATCATAGAATTTATTCATAGCAATTCCCATCTGCATATCTAGCAGTTCCCCGCCAAAGATTATAGCTGAAAGCAATATCTCGATAATGAAAGAAATTACAAATCCTAAAAAGAATTCTACAGAAAAAGCTAGACCAAACATTAGAATATCTGCACTTAATTCTGTTACGGGTTCTTTTATATTGATTGTGGATGTAAATGCAAATGCTCCGGCAAGCCCAATTTTTATAATCGCTGGTATATTTTTTTTGCCAAAAATAGAATTGGAAAATAAAAAACCTATCATTCTAGCAAAAGCAAGCAAAAAAAACGGATATTTTATAAAAAGTTCCTCCATAAAATTGCTCCCTTTAAGCTATTTATTTTGTTAAATTGAGCATGAGCTTTACTACCTCGTTAAAAAAATCAACAGACACTCTTAACATCCAGGGACCAAGTATAATTAACAAAACTCCTAATATTATAATTTTTGGTATAAATGTTAAAGTTTGTTCATGAATTTGAGTTGCTGCCTGAAAAATTGATATGATAAGCCCCATAATCATGCTGATGAGTAAAATTGGAAGTGACAGTTTGAATGCCACTAAAACAGCTTCGTTAAAAATTAATGTTGCATCACTCGAATTCACGCTAATTCCTCCACAGAGTTATTACCTAAAGCTTGTTACTAACGACTTGACTAATAAATTCCAACCATCTGCTAAAATAAATATTAAAATCTTAAACGGCAACGAAATCATTGCCGGCGGCAACATCATCATTCCTAAAGACATAAGAATGCTTGATACTACCATATCTATTATTAGAAACGGCACAAACAAACAAAAACCCATTATAAACGCTCGCTTGAGCTCACTTATAATGAATGCCGGTACCACGACTTCTAAACAAATATCTTCTATCTTTTCTGGTCGCTTTGATTTTGAAATGTTCAAAAATAATGCCATATCTTCCTTTTTAGTCTGCTTTAACATAAAGCTTTTAAGTGGGATTGTTGCTGCTTTAATTGCTTGCTCTTGCGTAAGTTCTCCATTCTTATATGGCTTGTATGCTTGTGTGTCTATTTGTTTGATGACTGGAGACATGATAAATACGGTTAACATTAAAGAAAGCCCCACTATAACTTGGCTTGGCGGAACTTGCGTTGTACCCATGGCGTTTTTTAAAAAAGAAAACACAATTGTTATTCTTGTGAAACTTGTCATCATTAAAACAATTATTGGTAATAATGATATGAGGGTAGTGAAAAGCAAAATATCTAGCACACTTGTATTTCTGCCATTCATATTTATGGAAACTGCTGGTTCTGCGCTGGTTGTGAATGTACCCAGCAGAAACACTGCAATTGTTAATCCCGACAACTTAGCATAGCGTTTGATTTTCAACAAGATTCGCCCTCCAAAACCAAAAAGTATATAAGTACATTAAATTATTTTTTATTAGGTTTTATTTACTTTCTTTTTTAGATTCTAAATTACTCAACTTCTCTGTTAAGAAATCTTTAAAAGAATTAACGTTGGCTTTTTTAAAAGCAACCAAATCTTTTGCTTCTAATTCTTGTTGAACATGAGCTGAAGAATTAGAAACTTCTACTAAAAAATATCGCTCACCAATTTGAATAATGCAGATGTAGTTACTCAGACCCATGTGGCATCTGTCTAACACTTTTATATATTTACTATTGTTAAAATTCATTGAGCTACCTAGCTTGAATTTTTTGTTTAAATATATAAGCACCACAAACACCACTACCACTGCAATTAGTGAAATTATGCCCGGCAAGATAGTCTCTGAATCCATTATAAACACCTTATTATAATTTACTGTTAAAAAATATCTAAAATATCTTTTGGCTTGGCAATCTCTGTTATTCTAACTCCAAAGTTTTCATCTACCACAACAACATCACCTTTAGCAATCTTTTGGCCATTTATAATAATATCTACCTGTGCTCCTGCCTGCCTATCTAACTGGATTATTGTGCCTTTGCCATATTCTAAGACTTCTTTAATCTTTTTGCGCGTTCTACCAAGTTCCACACTAACCTCTATTGGTATTGACATGACAAGTTTTAAATTTGACATGTTATTTATTTTTGCATTCTCTTCATCGTCAAATTGTTCAAATTCTGCTACTCTTACCTCTTTTTTCTCTGGTGTTTGAACTGCATTTAAGTTCTCTGTGTAAACTTCTGGTATATTTAAATTATTTACCGTTTTCTCTTTTATATTTTCAATTTTGTCTTCCATATCTAATGCCCTCCCTAACCTTTTATATATTATCTTTTCTTTAAATGCCTCGTTTGTCTCCTTTGCCGATTCTATTGGTTGTGCTGTAATTGGCTCTTTAGGAATTTTATTTATGTTTTTTAAATTTTGAGTTGGTTCTGTCTCTTCTTTTGCAGTAGTTTGATCAACTTTATTTACCCGTTGAATTTGATTGACAGGTTCTTTTTCTATGTTTTCTTTTTGTAAAGGTGCTTCAACTGTTTTCTTGCCATTTATTTTAGCAACTTTTTTTTCTTTTAACTGTGGAAACAGTTCACAAGGTATTAATAAGCAAAATTCACTGTCTAGCAGCGTTGTTATTGTGAAATTAACATCTATTTTTACCATTTCGCTTTTATTGAAGCGTCTTGCGTGTTTCTGCAACGAAGAAAATAAAAACACATCTTCTGCTCTTATATCTACTGGTGTTTGCGTATTCTCTGTTCCTATTTTAATATTTAAAAATATTTTTTCAAACAATTCAAAAATTGATGATTTGGTTACCACATCTAACTCGAAGTCTTCTTTAGCAATTGGCATATTTATAATGTTGCTCATCAATATTCTAATATTATCTTTTTGAGAAATAAATAAGCCGAATTTCTCTACATTAGGAAGATGAACAAAGAGATCTGCTCCAATTAACTCTTCGTTGTTGATTTGCGGTATTAACTCGGTAAAATCCCCGAATTCAACAGATTTTACAGAGCTATTATATTCTAAGTTTAAAGTTGTTGCAAAACATCCTTTTATAAATTTAAACAGTGGATCTAGTTCTGATATGACTAAATCAGTTCGTTTTTCTGGTTGCAAATAATCAGCTCCTCCCTTGCCTAATAACTATAATGTTTCTGTTAATTTAACGGATTTTCTACCACGGTAGACTCCCACTTTGCCTAAAAACCATTCTTTGCCCTTAATAATCACTTTTACAGAGGAATCTGTAAAGCTATCTAGCATCATAACATCGCCAGCATGAAGAGACAAAATATCTGCAAATTCTAATTCCGTTTTACCAAGCACTACATCAATTTCAACTTCGGATTCTTTAACATGTTCTAACATCAAGCTCTTTCTTTGGTTGATTTTTTCACTATCTTCTAATCCCATAAAGCGGTTGCCTAGGTTTCTAAATATGTTCTCAACCAGTTCAATTGGCATGCATATGCTGAATTTTTGGGCTAAATCTCCTATAATCATCTCAAATTCAATGCAAAGTGTTTGTGTATCTGAAACAAAATATTTATTTACTTCGGGAATTAAAGCAATCTCTTCTGTGTTTGTGATAAAATCTATGTAATTTGACCATGCTGATTCGAGTATTGGATTTACGTTGGCTATAATAAAATTCTTTATTAAATTAAGTTCTAGTATGGTGAATTTTCTATTGTTTTCTAATTCGTCATCGCTTCCTCCTAATAATTTATTTATTATTGCATAAATTGTTTTATTAGAAAAGGCCATGACAAAATGATCTGTGGAATAACTATCGTTTTCTTTGAGTTTGGTCTCTATAATTGGTAAAATAAAATTCTCTCTTTTTTCTTGCGAAAATTGGGAATATACCTTCTCATTTATAGACAAAACATCAACCTGCACTGCTGTGCGTAGTACCCCCGTTAATTTATTAGCTAACGTTTTTGCAAAACAATCATAAATTGTATTCAAAAGGCGCATATTATCTTTTGTGAAGCGTTTAGGTGTTTTGAAATTATATGCCTGTATTTTTTGACCATCACTTTCTAGCATGTCTACTGCATAACCTAATTTTTCTAATTTTGCTTGTTCATCTTTAGATAAACTTCCCGGCATGGTTTTGGCTCCTTTCTAAAACTGCGTATCTCTTATACTTTTAAGCTTTTTCTAAACTTTCTACCTCTTCTGCGCTCAGCTCATCGCTCTCCGCGATATTTTGTGTGTCATTTCCTTCATTGTTAGGATCATTTGGGCTTGCATCTTTTTCTGCAATTTCTTTATATAATTTAGTTACTGATGCTTGTTCTGTATCCATTTCTGAAATGAAAATCTCAACACGTCTATTCTGTGCTTGCCCTTCCGTTGTTGTATTGTCTCCAATAGGGAAGTATTTACCATATCCTTTAGATATAAGTTTAGAAGGCTCTATAATATCTTTACCCTCAATAAATTCCACAACACTGTTCGCTCTCTCTGATGAAAGAGCTCTATCGGAAATTGGGTATTGACTGTTACTTACAACGTCTGCTGTATGCCCAGTGACCTGCAGCATACCAATCTTTTCACTTATACCGGAAATTGCATCGCAAAGTTTATCTAAAATCTGCCGTGCCTCTTCCTTAAGCACTGCGCTATCTGGCCCAAAGAATATATTACTTTTAAATCTTAAAAACACATAGTCTGAGCCCCTATAAACATTGATTGAATCTGTTAGGTTATTAACTCTTATATAATCTCTTAAATGTCTATATAGTTCATCAAAATCTGTGGCCTGAACTACTTCTACATCTTCTATTGTTTCTTCTTTTGTTATATCTTGCGCTATCTCATCATCTTTATTCTTTGCGGCTTCTGCTAGTTCTTCCCACTTCTCTGTATTGATTGTTGATCTTGAAGTGAGCAGAACAAAAAATGCGAGCAACAGAGTAATCATATCTACATAAGTGTTAAGCCAAGAACCTGAACCTTCTCCTGCAGCGTTTCCACGCCTCTTTTTTCTCAAAAATACCACATCCATCAGAAAAATTAAATTATTATTTCACTACTTTTTTGGTCTTTTGCTCTTAGTTAGCATCATAGAAAGTTTATCGCTAATGTATTGAGGAGTTTCGCCTGCTTGAATATCAAGCACTCCCTCTATAATTAATTCTTTACAAAAAGTTTTATTTTCACTGCTCATCATGATTTTGTTGGCAACTGGAACGAAAAATATATTTGCAAACATGGATCCGTAAAATGTTGTGATTAATGCAACTGCCATGTTAGGCCCTATTACACTATAATCCGACATGTTATTAAGCATTCCAATAAGCCCTATTAAAGTTCCTATCATACCAAATGCCGGCGCCAAAGTAGAACCTTTTATATAAAAATTATGTGCTTTCATATCATCTGCTGTAGAAGCTTCTACGCTCATTTCTAACGTGTTACGAATCTTTTCGGAATCTACAGCGTCAACAACCATGAGTAAAGCATCTTTTAAAAAAGCATCGTCTATTCCATTTGCTTTGTTCTCTAAAGAAAGAATACCGTTCATTCTAGCTTCTTGTGCAAGCTCTCTTAATTGTTCAACGTATTTTGACGGAATGTACTTTTTTTCATTTAAAAACAGCACTTTTAAATATTTTAGGCTAAATAGAATATCTTTAATATCATAACATGCTATTAAAACACCAACAACACCACCAAAAACAATCAAAAAGCTATTAAAATCAACAAATATAGAAAAAGAGCCATTGCCAGATAACATACTGGCGACAACCAAACCAACACTCACTAATATACCTAAAGTAAACGAAAAATTCAAAAAAAATCACCACTATTTCTATTAATATTCATTTTATGCGAAATAGACTGCCCACTTAAATTAATTTCTTTTTAAAACTTACAATTCTATCAATTATTTCTTCTTTGGATTGTTTAACTACAATCTTTTTCCCGCCAGATAATGTTATTACTGTGTCTGGATTCATCTCTATTGTTTCAATAAAATCGCTATTTAAAACAAATTCGGTACCATCTAACTTATTTAATATAATCATAAAACATACCTTCTATTTTTTATGTTACTGGCGGCCATGCAACCGCCAATAACATAATATCACAAAAATTAAAAAATAGCAACTATACTCCTCTAACTATATTTGCATCACTTTCTTCTACCTGCAAAGATGTGTTTAGTGCATTGTTTGCAAAAACGTGAACCGCTTTAGATTTAGCCAACTCAATTGAGCATTCACTTAAATCTACGTTAGAGCCTTCCAGCATTCCAGCCTCAAATCTGCCTGCTCCGCTTTCTCCTGCTGTACCGTATTTTGGTTCACCAGCTGCCTGAGAAGCAATTAAAAGGCCGTTGCTACCGTTTACCAAAGAGTCTGGGGAATCGAACCGAACGTTGGCAAGCTTTGCCAAAATTACCGTTTCACCATTTTTAACACCAATAATTTCGCCGTTACCGTTAATTCTAACATCTGCGTAATCTTTTAGGTTTTGTACCCTAATAACACATGCGTTGTTTGCTGTGCAAGGGATTGCAACTAAGCCTTGTGCTGCATGTGCCACATTGTTGGGTGCATGATCAGCCCCTAAAGCGAAAGCAGCTTCATTATGAGCCATCCAATTATTGATTTGCGTTTTATCTAAAATGTTCCCAACATCCGCGTGGCCGTTAACCCATTGTGGTTTTTTGTTGGTTGGGTGGTTAGCATTAATGTTTACCCAACCCACTGCAAACATACCATTAGATGTTACTAAACGATTATCTGTGTGAGTCACAGCCCCTCCTGCATTTGTGATTTTAATAGAATCCCAGTGCATATCGCCTACTCTTGTGTAGTCTACATTTAGGCCTTCACCTGATATATTCAAAGGTGCTGCCGGTGCGTTTTGCCCAAAATTAGTACCGTCTTCCACCTGTTGATGAAGTGGAATAACATTAACTGGTGCAACAACTACATCTCCACCATTTGCAGAAACACCAAAATTATCTTTTGCGAAATCGGCATCTCCGAAATTAGTGTTGTGGTCGTCAACAATTTTTGCACCCAAGCGTGTATATTCGGCGGCCAAATTACGTGCGGTCCAGCGCACCCCATTAGCACCATTAGGTGCAACTGTATGCATGTTATCTATGTTAACTGCCGGGTTAATAGAAGCCACTGCAAAGTAACCTTCGCCATCTATTGCCACCTGCGTGCTTTTGCCGGTATCTTTTAGTTCGGCCTGTTGGTCGCTCTCGTAGGTCTCTGAAATTTTGGTGCCTCTAACGTATTGACGTGCGTTTGTTGCTGCCACACCGTTTGTTGCTTTAAGCTCTGAACCTTCTGATACATAGCCCGCTGTTTTTGCTACCGCCAAACGTTGCCTAAAACCATTTGTGTGAGCGTTTGCACCTGATTCTGCTGCAGATTCCATCTGCTTACGTGTTGTTCTTAATGCCGAAACTATTCCATATAAATTCATAATTATTTCTCCTTTTAATTTTAAAAATCTATTTTTATTCTTATATTTAAAAGCTCTTCTGTCGTTCCGAGCTTTTTAGGTCTCTTAAAAAGTCCAACCTATTTTAGATTACCAATGCGCCGTCTATGTTAGTGAAAACATTACTATTGCAATATTTTTTTTGCGTTCCGGTAATAACCGTTCTGCTATCTGTATTCACAATGAACATGTTTTCATCCATCATAATTAAGGCGTTTTTAACTCCTTTTTCGTAAGCTGCATCTATGCCAGAACTCAACCGTTTTAAAGATGTTTGGTCTAATGTAATATTGCGTTCACTAAACCTTTGCCCCGCATGTTTTGAAATTTTGAGGTTATTTAAGCTCAGTTGCAGTTCTTCTTCAAAAGTTTTTTCTGCACTCACAGCATCTTTTTGTGTTGTTCTATTAACCTGAGAAGGGCTGAATCTATCTATTCGTTCAAAACGGTTTAGCAGCTTAACCTCTTCACTCATAGTCTCACCTCCTTTAAAGTTTTGCAACCATTCTATTTTTAATGAAGAGTTTCAATTTTTTGATCTGCTTGTTGCTTTTGTAAACCTGCTTCTTTTTTTATCTGCCCCAATTGAGTTGAAACTTTTTTGGCCTCTGCAAGCGCTAACTGTGCTGCTGCAACTTGTTCTTTAAGCTCTTCTTTTGTTAAATGCTTATCTTTTTGTTTGTAGGTTTCTTCCGGCTGTGCCTCTGCCATGTTGACTTTCTTATGCGCTTGTTCTGCATCTTCTTGGTCTTCTGCTCTAAAGTTTCTGATTCTTTCTATCCCTTTAGTAACAACTTCACGCAAACGCTTTAATTCTTCTCTTGTGCTTGCTTGGCAGCTTTCTATGCTTTTCAATCGTTTTCTAATAATATCCATTGCCACATTAGCTTCTGCTTTGCTTTCTGCTTGCTTTATTGCGGCAACTTCTTTTTTAATATCTTCTAGTGCTGCTTGTGAAGTTTGAAGGCTTGATTGAACTACGTCTGCATTTACGCTAAAGTCATGGTTTTCAGATTTTTCAACTACCTCTTCAATATTTCCCTCGCCTACAATATCTTTAAGTGAGTAGGCTTCGCCGTTAACAAAAAACCTTGGTTCCCTTGCACCCTCTGGAAATTCAACAAAATCCACTTTACCGCTTATTGCCTCTGTTGAGGTACCATTGCGCTTTTTTACAACAACATCTTTACCAACGTAGTCATATGCGCTTTTGCGGTTTTCCATCTCAAAGCTCTGCAAAGCCAATTGGTGTTGCTGCATTTGAATTAGCTGACCCTGTAGATCGAAATCGCTACCTTCATTGTCTATTCCCATATATTTAGACTGGGCTTGAAGCATCTTAAAAAAATCTTCCATCGTAAGTACGTCGTTGTGGCTTTTGGCTTTCTTCTTGCGGTCAGTTGCAATATTAGCTCTCTCTAAAGAATCTGAAACAAACTTATTTATTTGAGTTTTGCTCACTGTCATGCAATCTCACCTCTCTTGCCAAAGTTTACAGCAAATTCATGCTTAAAGTCTTTTTGCAACAAGTACTCATAAGCTTCCTGCTGACGTTCTTGGTTTTCGTGCTGACCACTTTCCGTTGAACTGCCACTATTATTTGCTTCCATGCCGAAAACCTCAACTGTTTTTACTTCAAAACCGCTTTTATTTAGCTCTTGTTGAAGCATTACCATGTTTCTGCTTATTAGTTCTTTTGTGTGCTGATTTGAAGCAGAAATTGTTAGCATCGCTATTTTGCCTTCTTCAACCACAAAATTTATAACAAGCGTGCCCAATTCTTTTGGTGTTAAACTCATCTGGATTTTTACAGGCTGACTATTCTCTATTTCTGCAATTGCTTTTTCTATATTAAAAGCAATCTGTTTTGTAACCACTCTTGCAGTCTTTACATCATAATAGCCATCGTTTGCTTTGTTTAGCTCCTGTATATTTTGTAAAGTTGCATAAGGCTCAAAATCTTTGTTTGAATCTGCCAAATCTAAGCTGTTTCCATCCTCTTCTGTTACCTGTTCATCATAAACAGCTGGCATAACGGTCTGATCTAGTCCTGCTTCAATCTCTGGTTTAAAATCCAAACCTTTCTGCTCCAAAGGGTGACTATTTAGCTTTTTTACTTCTGCACTTAAAGCTTGTGGCTGTTCTGCCTGAAGATTTTGCATATCAACTTCTTTTGATTGCTGAGCCAAGTCAACTTCTTGCCAAACATCATGAACAAGTTTTTCTGCTTGCGAAGCAAAATCTTGTTTAAAATTAACCGGCTCTGCCTTTAAGTGTAATTGTAAATTGGAATCTTGAACAAATTCCGTAATTTCACGGTTTGGCAATACTAAATCTTCAAACTGCTCACAATAATTATCAGCTTCACACTTGTTCTTCGCATCTGTAAAAAACACAGTTCGCAATAGTGACTCTTTCATCGGTGTTTCCCATTGTTTGTTCTCTGGCACTTTAGCCATCACAAGCACCGGCTCATTTGCAGCTTGTACTTCTTTTTTAGGTTCAAAACCTTCCGAGCTTTGAATATGTTGGCCAGCTGCAACTGGACCTATAAATGGTAATGCGCTCTCTTTTGCTCGTTTCCCGTTTGACTCTGCTTCTAAGTTCTCCACAGTCTCTGTAAGCAATTCTGAGTTTTCATCTTGCTCCTCAATTACTTTGGGTTCATCCCTTAAAAACATCTCTGCATCATCTACATCCTCTTTGATACTAGATTCAGCTACTATTTTAGGGTTGCTGCCACATGATGAGTCACCACAATCAATCTTCGTTTTCACAGGCTGTTCAACCGCTGCAGGATTCTCTAACATTTCCATTACTGCATTAAAATCCATTTTAGTCGCAGGCTTGTCGATTGATTTGTTATTAATACCATCTACCGGTATATATCTTGGAGCACTAATTTCTTGCAAAACAATATTTGTCATTCCCATATCTTTCTCACCTCCTTTCAGTGTGTATAAATTTATTTGTTGAATTCTTTGCTATTAACAAACTCGTCTATTATCTTTTCGGCATCTTTTAGTATGTCTTTATCATATTCTTCTATTTTTTTATCTTTTAAACGCTCTAAAATTAAAACGTTCTGATTGAATTTTATAACCACTTTAGTTTGTTCTTCTTGTTGTTTCTTTATTGTTTTCAGCAAATATAACAGTTCACTATCTTTTTCTAACAAACTAGCCAAATAGCCTTGACGCGTTTGATATTCCATTGCCGGCAAACCGTTTTTAGCATCTTCTTCAAATTGGCTATTTTTAATTTCATATTCTATATTAAGTTCCATGCGTTTTTGCTCAATATCTAAAATTTTAGCATTAATTAGCTTTAATTTATTGCGCTCTACTTCTAACAGTTGTTTACGGTAATCCAGCACTTTTTGCAATGGAAAATTGAACTTTTTCAAATTTTATCATACCTTTTAACTTATAATTCGCTTCATCATTTCAATAACCTCATCGCGTGTGGAAGATTCTGAAACTTTTTGCTGCAGAAATTCATTTATTCTCTCTATTTTATTAACAGCTACATCTAATTTATTGTTAGTCCCTGGTTTATAAGCTCCTATCATGATTAAGTCATAGTTTGCATAATATATAGCAAGCAATTCTCTAATTTTACTTGCCAATTCTTTCTCTTCGTGATCTACAATGTCACTCATTAACCTGCTAATGCTTAGCAAAATGTCTATAGCTGGGTAATGGTTTCTAGCCGCCATAGTTCTAGATAAAATAATATGGCCATCTACAATACCTCTAACGGTATCTGATATCGGTTCGTTAGTGTCATCACCTTCTACCAAAACTGTGTAAAGCGCTGTTATGGAACCTTTTTTAAAATTGCCAGCCCGCTCTAACAGCTTTGGCAAAGCCGCATAAATTGATGGTGTGTACCCTCTTGCTACTGGCGGTTCTCCTGCCGCCAACCCCACTTCTCTCTGTGCCATTGCAAACCTTGTTAAAGAATCCATCATAAGCAGAACATCTTTACCTTTGTCTTTAAAGTATTCCGCAATAGCAGAAGCGGTCATAGCACATTTAACCCGCATCATAGCAGGTTGATCTGAAGTTGCTACCACCAAAATGGATCTACGCATACCTTCTTCTCCAAGATCCTTTTCTACAAACTCTCTAACTTCTCTTCCTCTTTCCCCCACAAGAGCAATAACATTAACATCGGCTGTAACATTGCGAGCAATCATTCCCATAAGTGTACTTTTGCCAACACCGCTTCCTGCAAATATACCCATTCTCTGACCTTTGCCTATAGTTAAAAGGCCATCGATAGCTCTAATTCCAAAGTGCAAAATTTCCTTTATTCTGGGGCGCTCTAGAGGGTTCTTGCTTTCTGCTGCAACACAATAATTGGCCTCTGCTTTAATTGCGCCTTTATCATCTATAGGTTCTCCTAAAGGGTTTACTATTCTGCCGATAAGATTTTCTCCAACAGGTATTTCTAGCTTTCTTTTCGTGTTTTCTACAAGGTAGCCCAGCCCTACACCGTTAATATCTTCATAAGGCATAAGCAAAACTTTATCGCCCTTAAAGCCAACAACCTCGGCATGGTATACTTTATGATTAGCTTTGTTAGCATATATTTTGCAAATATCGCCAATTCGTGTTTTGGGGCCAGTTGATTCGATAGTTAAGCCAACAACTTGGTTTACCTTCCCTTTATAGCTAAAAAAATCTTTACTTTTTAAAACGTCATTATATTTTATAAAGTCTAACATTCAAGTTGCCCTCCACTAACTGGCATTCAGTTGGTGTTTATTATAAATTATGTTTATTCGTTTCGCAATTCCTTGAATTTTTTTCTAATATTTTTAATTTGCTCTTCTGGCGTCGCTTCTATAAATTCTGTGGGAGTTTCAATTAAAATTTTACTCTCTTCAAAACTATCCGAAACTTTTACTTTAAAGCTTTCGCAAGAGTTTATGGCGTCTTTAAGCATATTTTCATTGGCCATGATTTTTTTTGCGATCCCTGAATCTGCTATTATAATTTCAATCCACTTTGGTTCCTTTAAATTACTAATTGCCGCTTTAATTATTTTAATATAAGTGTTTTCATCTTTTTTTAAAGCAGTTGCGGTCACCTTCTGAGCAATACTAAACGCTAAATCTATCATATCTTCTTCATACTCTTTTAAAATTTCTGCTTGTTTAGTATTTATATAACTAGCAATTTCCTCTAATTTATTGCATGCTTCAAGTAACTGTTCTTTTGTCTCTTTTTGCCCAATTGCTTTACCCAGAGCAAATCCTTCTTCATAGCCGTTACATAATCCTCGGTTATAACCATCTTTTAAACGTTTTCTTAACTTTCTTTCTATTTTTATTAAATTGCCTCTATTTTTTGCCACAATAACTTTTGCTTCTTCTTGGCCATTTTTTATTGCTTTTCTATAAGCAACACGAGCATCTGCTAAAATCGACTCGGCACTTTCGAGCAATTTAGAAGCGATCTCTGCTGTTTTTGATGCACCAGCTGTGCTTGACTCTTTTATTTTATCTTTTAATTGGTCAACTTTAAATGCAACGTCTTCTATTCGGTTCGATGCATACACATCTCCGCTAAATTCAATATTTTCAGTTATAGCCTCAAAATCATTATTAAATATAACATCTGCTACTTTTGCTTTTTGTGGCAGCAATGATTCTGTCATCTTGATCGACGCCGACTTTATAATCTTAGCCAAGCAAACCATCCTTTCCGGATTTATCTACAATTATTTCACCAGATTTCATCATACTCCTTATGAGCTGAACAATATTCTGCTGTGCCGTTTCAACATCAGATATTCTTACATTTCTCATATAAGAGATCTCTTCTTTTACACTTTCTACTACACGAGAAGATAGGTTTGAATAAATATATTGCACAATTTCTGGGTTTGCACCTTTAACAGCCAAAGCTAAGTCCTTCTTATCTACCAAGCGCAATACTTTCTGTAAAGATTGTGGGTCAAGTATAATAATATCTTCAAAGACAAACATTTTCTTCATAATCTCGTCGCTAAGTTCCGGATCTTTTTCAGAAATACCTTCGAGAATAGTTTTTTCTACATTTAAAGTTACATTGTTCATAACATCCGTAACGTATTTAAGACCATCTATTTCATTATCACTGCCATCAGAAATAGTGTCTTTTAATTTCTTTGAAACCAGCTTTTCCATTTCTTTTAATACTACTTTTGAAACATTGCCTATTTTAGCAATTCTCGCAATCACATCAATACCTGTTTCTTTAGGTAATTTTGAAATCACTGCCGAAACTTGTTCGGGTTTTGCGTTAGATAATATAAAAGCGATCGTTTGAGGATGTTCACCTTTTATAATTTTTAACAATGATTGCTCATCAAAACTCTTTATTACATTATGCACTGTGCTGGAATTCATCATTTCATCTATTTGCTTTAAATAGCTTTCTGCAACTTTAGGACCAAACGCACTTTCTAAAATCTCACGTGCGCTATCTATTCCTCCCTCTGCAAACATTTTTTTAGAGAGGCAAATTGAATAAAATTCTTGCAACGTGTTCGTCATATCTTCATCGCTAACATCGCCTAATCTTGCAACTTCAAAACTTAAGCTCTTAACATCATCTTCATTTAAATGTTTTAAGATTTTAGAAGCGTTTTCTTTGCCTAACATAACTATTATTATAGCAGCTTTTTTCTGCCCAGATAATTTAATCATCTTTTGTTACATCCTCCTCACTTCTAATCCAAGATTTAATAAATTGTGATGCTATTTCAGAATTTTCATCTACAAACTTTAAAACGCTTTCTAACACGCTATTTTCTTGCTCTTCACCTGATTCTTGCTGCGCTGACATCTCAGCATTAGAATTTTCATTTTCGTTATTTGTTGTATTTAACTCCATTTGTTCATTCATGTTTTGTAAAATGTTTTCATTTGCCGGGGCTTCATTATTCGGTGTTGTTGAATTCATAAATTCCTCCAACGTCATCTCCGGTACATTTTCTTGCTGCATAGAACTACTCTTCTTTGCTTTACTGCGTGCCCTCAGCACAAATATCAGCAAAACCAGCAACAACAAAACCACAACTAAAGACAATACTAAAACAATCACACCTAAAGGCGTTTTAAAGAACTCGCCAACTGTCATATTGCTATCTAACCCTGTAACACTCGTAAACTTCATACTACAAAGCTCCACCCTATCTTCAGAAATTCCTGCAGCTGATGCAACAAGTCTTCTTAACTCTCCTTTTTGCTGTTCTGCCATTTCTTCTTGGTTTATTGCCACCGCTACTGAAATTATATCAACCGTTGGAGTATTCTTTACCGTTTGTTCTTCTTTCTTGTTAACTAAATAGTCTTCAGAAATATCACGTTTGGAAGTTGATGCACTTTCATTTTGATTTGCTTGTTCTGGGTAAGTTGAAATCTCCGCATTTCCTTCTGTTAAACCCACATCTGCATTTTGTGTTTTGCCTGACTCTTTAGAAATTAATATTTCTTCTCTATGCTGAATTATTCCATTGTCTCCAACTACTGGCGTATAGCTTGTTTCTTTAGTTTTTTTGCCATCGTAGTTTAAAACACTATTTGCTGCAACTTTAACATTATCTTTTCCAAACATTGGCACCAAAAGCGAAAGAACTTTTTCTCTAATGTTGCTGTCTACTTTATCTTTCATTTTCATAAAATCGATATCTTTTTCGGTGCTCTTTTCATCATCTGTTTCTAACAGATTACCATAATTATCCAGCACTGCAACTCTATCGACTTCAAGCCCTGGCACACTTCTTGCAACTTGAACTTTTATTCCTGCCACTTGTTTTGGAGTTATAGTTGGAACCAACCCTCCTATAACTAATTTTACCGATGCACTCGGCTTTTCTTTATCTTCACTTAAAACAAATGAATCGTTTTCTGGCAACGCAATTGTTACCATAGCATCATCGATGCCTTCTATTGTTTTTATAGCACTTTCAATTCTATTCTGAATTTCAAAAAGCAGATATGCTTTCTTCTCACTATCCGATGAAAGCAAAGAATTACCTTCTTTAAAGATATCGTAACTATATGGTGCTCTTGTATAACCCTCTAAAGAAAGTTGCATCTCTGCTTTAGCCACTTCATTCTTAGGCACTGTTACAGCACCACTATCATCCACTTCAGCTTTAACACCTACTGTTCTTAATCTGGCTGCAACACGGTTTGCTTCGTTAACACCTAGCCCTTTATATAAGCTAACTTTTGAATTAGACTTGGCTAACATTGCTGTTAGTATAACAGTAACCGCCACAGCTCCGCCCGCCACAGAAAGGTATAAAATCTTCTTCTTTTTTTCTAATCCGCTCCAAAAATCTTTAGCTTTTTGTAACAATTCTTTAAAATTAAATTTCATACTAATAAACTCCCAATTAAAGGCAAAATATTAAATTAACTATGCATTTATTCTTAATATTTCATTTATTCCATTCACTAATTTATTTGTTACGTTCACCACAAATTGGGTTTGCAGTTCCGCTTTTTTTAAGTTTATCATCATATTATGTACATTCACTTCTTTGCCGTTTAACATATCAAGAGAATCTTGTGCGCACAGTTCTTCTTGATCTCTACAGCTTTTAATTGCTGCCCGCATTTCATTAAGCATTAAATTACTGCCCTCTGAATTTCCTTGAGTGTCAACATCCTCAAGTTCAAATTGAGCAGAATTATTTTCATCAAATTCAAGATCTTTCACTTCTTCTAAGGTTTGCGAAAAATTCTGACCAACTTGCGATAACCCCGAAGCAAACTTCATTTTGTCATCTAAAGCATTGATTCCATCTTTAAAAAAATCGGCTTTGCCTATACTTGTTCTCTCTAAATCCAAAACTAACATTCCTTTCTAAACTCATTAATCAGAACTGCTCAAAAACTATTTTTCGCCGATTTTAAGTCCGGTGTTAAGAATAGATTTTTGCGTATTAAAAGCTGCCGCTGAAACCTCAAATAGTTTTTTATATTCCATCATATTAATCGTTTCTTTTGTAGTATTCACATTTGAGCCTTCAACATAGCCCTCTTCGTCTGCCAACGGATTCGTTGGGTCATAAACTAAATCTACAGGTGTTTCATCTTCTATTACTCTGTCTATGCATACTCCATTCTGTTCTTCAGACATGTTCTCAGAAAAAGACAATCTTTTAGAATGAAGCTTTTCTTTAGTAGAATTCCTTACATTAACAGAATTAAATTCATCTTCAAAGTTTAAAGCGTCTTCTGACTTTAAAATTGAAATTTTGCCTTTATAACCACTAACTTGTTGATTCACTAGATTTTGTGTATTGATATCTAAAGCCGCTTTGCTGGCTATAATTCCAGAAGCTGCTGTATTTAACCCGGACAAAAACCCCATTCAAACACCTCCACAAAAATCATTTTGAATTGATTACTGTGCCAAGCATAGTAAACCTACTATTTATACAAGTTGCTGCACATTTGTAACCAAAATTTGCTCTTGTTAAATTAATTGATTCCTCATCACGATCTACGTTGTTTTCATCTCGTTGCATTTTAAGACCGTCTTCCTGTTTAACTTCCATCTTGAATTCTATATCCTGCTTATATTTTCCACTGAGTAGTTCTCTAACATCTTTAAACTCTTTTAAAAAATCTGCGGAGCAAGATGCCACCTTCTTTTTATATTTGGGAGTGCTGCTATTAACCAAATTTTCTGTTGCAACTTGCCCTTCTGTGTAAAATTTATTTAAACAACATTCATTTAATGCTAAAACTTGGTCGCTTAGTAAATTCAAATTTTTCCCTTCTTCCCAAAAGTGTTATAGACATTTATTATGTTTACGCGTTATTACACACATATACTATATAATATCACATCTTTTTCAAAAAAGCAACTACCCCCCCATTTTTGAATTTTTTTGAAATTTTTCAGAACTGACAATCTGAAAATCTGCATCTAAAGCTATAATATCTGACAACTGCCCTCGTCGCATCTCATACTAAAATGCTAATTTTTCATTATTTTTTTGCTTTTTTGATGTTTTTGTTTTTTTGCTTACATTTTTTCTTTTTATAATTTTGTTAGACTTTACGGCCTTTGTTTTTGTTGAATCTTTTTTAACATCAAATTGTGTAAGATTATAGCGTTCAATAATTGAACAAAGTTCCTGCACATAAGAAAAATCCGTGGCATAGCCCCCGTCTTTAATAATCCGTATTGCTTTCTTATAATCTGTGCAATCTTTTAAACCATAATAACGCAACTCATTTCCATTTTTCGCACCAAGCAGATACGCACTATGGTCTGCAATGGAATCCTCTATACATAAGTATTTACGAAAATCTGCAGTAATTATTTCATGACTACCATCTGCGCACTGTTCTCTAGTTTCTTTTGTATATTTACTTGTGCCATCCCAAGTTGAGCCAGCCCAATCGTTTCCCGAAAGCGAACATTTCATGCCAAACAAATTATTTGCATTTTGTGCTAATTCGCTCTTCCCATATCCAGATTCAAGAATGAATTGAGCCATAGAAACTGATGCAAGAATTCCTGTTTTCTTCTGGTCTGCTGTAAATAATGCTCCGATACTCTTCACAACATCTTCCGCAGAAAGTTCAAAAAAATCTGAAGCTTGGGTGCCTTGAGTTGCTGAATCACTAATATCCTCTGCCTTCTTGCTTGATGTGTTTTTTTTCTTTTTATCGGTTGTACTTTTTTCCTTTTTGCGTAGTAATAAAAACCCCCATTTTGCATTTATATTATCTCCTACAGTTTGTATTGCCATTCCTTTAGTACAACACATTTCCATTAACATTCCAAACAATAAAAATGGCAATATAAAAGTCATAATTATTTTTTTCATATTCTTCTGCATATTATCCTACCTTTCATTTCATTTTAAAGTGAATTTATAAATCGTTCAACCTCTTTGTCGTCAGCGTTGTTTGAATTTTTGTTGTTCATCGCTTCTTTTAAATCCAAATCTACTATCTTGCCACTCAACTCACCAATCATACGGTTTTTTCCTTTGTTTTTTAAAATAGTAACCGCTCTTATTCCCATCTTACTTGCTATAATTCTATCTTTTGCACTAGGTGCTCCTCCTCTTTGCACATAACCCAATACCGAGCTCCTAACTGAAATTTTTGTTTCTGCTGCAATTTTCTCAGCAATAGTATTCTTATTTTGGCATCCCTCCGCTACAATTATTAAAAAATGTTCTTTCCCTTGCACTTTTTTGTATTTAATCTTGTTAATCAGTTGTTTTTCTTGCTCTTCATTTCCGCCTGGTAAAAGCACAAAATCAGCCCCAGTAGCTAGAGCTGTATTCAATGCAATTTTACCCGATTCACGGCCCATAACTTCAACCACCATACATCTGCCATGAGACTTTACAGAATCCATTAAAAAATCTATCATTTTTGTAGCTGTATTTATTGCCGTATCAAAGCCTATTGTGTAACCTGTAGAGGCAATATCATTATCTATAGTTCCGGGTATGCCTATACACGGAATACCTAATTCTGTAAGTTTAACCGCTCCTCTAAAAGTACCATCTCCACCAATAACTATTAAACCATCTAATGCCATCATGTCGTATGTCTGTTTAGCTTTACGCGGTCCTAAATCTGTTAAAAACTCCTCGCACCTTGCTGTTTGCAATACCGTTCCACCTAAATTCACTATTCCTGCAACTGAATCCATATTTAACTTTTTAAAATTTCCACTAATTAAACCATTGTATCCTTTCAAAAAACCATATACATCAATTTCATATTCAGTTGCTTTTTTCACAATCGCACAAATAACCGCATTCATTCCAGGCGCATCTCCGCCGCTAGTTAAAACCCCAATTTTCATAGCAAACTCCTACTCACTATCTATTAGCCTGCACAACAGAAAGTACAGATCTTTCTTGTTTAAAGCCCTCATGCATTAGTTGTTCGGCATCTTTAAAACTAATATTTTCGATAAATTTAAAAACAAAATCTAAATCATATCCTACTCTTGTTATATCAAATAATAGCAAAGCAAAATCATCCAGATTTTCTGTTGTTTTTATAAGCCGAAACAACAAACTCTTTTTGCAAAGCTCAAAATCTTCTCTATTCAGCCCATGCTCACGTTGCTGTTTAATCTCTTCTATTATCATTTTATATAATTCATCCGGTTCATTAGTTTCCATAGAAATAAGCAAAGCAAGATACCCAACACCCCACATAACATCTGTGTCGATCGATTCTGTTACTAGTCCTTCTTTATAAACTTCTTCATAAAACTTTGAAGTGCTGCCAAAAATCATATCCAAAACAATTTCATATATAAATTGCCGCAAAAAATTTTCCTGTAAAGTATATGCGTTTTCTTTAAAACCTATCTCTGCTAATGTAATTGAAATCGGTAGCGTTTTAGATATTCTATGTGTTTTTACTGCAGTAGGTTCAATTTCATAATAAGTTTTAGCATTTGCGATCTGGTTTTCTACTTTACAATCAGAAAGTAATTTATCTACTAAATTAATTACCTTTTCCTCATTAACATCTCCTACAACAGTCAATATCATATTATTTAACGAATAAAAATTATCATAACATGTGTAAAGCAGTTCTGGTGTAATTGTGGCAATTGAATCTACTGTTCCTGCAATGTCGTTAGCAATTGGGTGCTTTTGATACATCGCTGAAATAGCATTAAAAAACACTTGCCATGATGGACTATCTTCATACATTTTTATCTCTTGTGCAATAATACCTTGCTCTTTTTGCACAGTTTCTTTTGTAAAGTATGGATGCGTTACAAAGTTTAATAATATTTTCAAATTGTCTTCTAAATAACCTGCTCCAGAAAAAAGATAAGCTGTTTTTTCAAAATCTGTGAAAGCATTTGCACTTGCCCCAGTTTTGGCAAACAACTCAAATGTATCTGTCTTATCTTCATTTTCAAACATCTTATGCTCTAAAAAGTGCGCAATCCCAAGGGGCGTGTCTAAAAGTTTGCCGTTTTTTTTATCTATAAATCTGTTATTTGCCGAGCCGTAATTAACATCTAAAATTGCATAAGATGTTGAATAGCCTTGTGTTCTAAATACAACAATTTTAAGACCGGTTTTATGTTGCACTTCACAATATTTGTCATTTAATCTTTCAACTGTAATAACTTTCTTTTCCAAACTAATCAACACCTTTAAGTACATATTTTGTAGTCACTGTAAATTTTCTTGCTTGTTCAACTATGCTTTGTTTATTTACCCTATTTATAATATTGCAAAAATCCTCTGGAGATATTGGATTGTTTTCAAAAATTCTAGTTTCATACCACATAGTGAGGTAGTCTAGTGAATCCGTTAATATTTTTAGTCTGTTTTGGTAATCTAATTTGGCTTTACTAACATCTTCTTCAGAAAACTCTCCGTTTTGCATACTTTTAAATTCCCTTAAAATTGCATCACTAGCTTGTTCTAAATTCCGTTTGTCTACACCAGAATTAACCACCAAACCTCCGGTAAAATTATCATACTCTGCACTGCAATAATAACAAAGCTTTAATTTTTCCCGCACATTGCAGAACAATTTTGAAATCGCTGAGCCACCATATATATTATTCAAGATACACGTCTGAGCAATATGATCTTCAATAAAATCAACAGGTTTTATAAATCCAATCGCAAGTTTAGCTTGTTCTACCTCCATCTCATCTTTAACATATTTTTCTTCTTTTCTAAAATCATATACGTCTAACTTTTTTTGAATTCTCTCTTTGCTGGTAATTTTACTAAATTCCTTTGCTAATACTTCTTGCACAATAAAATTACATTGTTCATCACCAATAGATATTACTTCAATTTGGGCTGTTTCTAAAATACGATAGTAAGCTTCTGCAACTTCACTTCCTAAAAGCTTATTAATTCCTTCAAGTGTTCCCTTAGGGTCTAAAGCACATACCGTACATTCAAACATAATCTCCTTACATCTTTTTTTTGCATATAGAACCTTATCACTAAAATCCTTCTCGCCTAATTCAATTAATTTTTTCAACTTAGCCTCAGCGGTTTTTAACTTTCTGTATTCTTTATAATACTTCTCCATATTTTGAGCGCCCGTTAAATTTTTATCCAAAGAAAT
>JAFPTG010000003.1 GCA_017400345.1 Oscillospiraceae bacterium | reverse complement strand
TTAACTAAAAGGCACATATCTGAGTTTTACATAAATTGGAATAGGAAATCGGACAATATCAAAAAAATATCACAAAAATTAAATTTGGGTTTAGACACTTTTGTTTTTATAGATGATAATCCAACGGAATGTGCAGAGGTTTATTTGCCAGGAGAAAATAGTTTATTACATGAAATTTCAATCATTTTCGATAAACCAGTATATGTTGGAGATACTCTAACGGTGTATGGCAGGGTAAATAAAGTACTATCTCTTTTTAAGCGCGTTAGTATTAATGCAACAATTAAAAACCAAAATGATATGGTTGTATCCCATGCTATAATAACTGTAGGATTAACGAAATGAAAGGAGAATGAAATGTCAAAAGTAGTTTTAATTTTAGGCTCATCATCAGATGTAGGGATGGCATATATGCATTATTTAGAAAAACTTCAAACAAAAACGGAAAAATTTAGAATAATAGCGCACTATAACAACATGAATAGTAATCTAAGTAAAATAATAAAATCATGTAACAATATTAGTATAGACCCCTTTAAAGCTAATTTAGAAGTGAATGGTGATATATTAAAATTAATTAATTATATAGAAGCTAATTACAATTGCCCAGATTATATTTTACATTTACCAGCTAAAAAACTTAAATATGCTAGAATAGCTCAATTTGATTATGATGAGATGATAAAAGATTTAAATATCCAGTTGTTCTCTTTGATGGGGGTTTGTAGAGTATTTTTACCACTTATGGCAAGAAAAAATTTCGGGAAGGTGATCGTATTAACTTCTGCTGTAACATTAGGAACACTACCAAAATTTATGTCAAGCTATGTCACGATAAAATATGCTTTACTAGGACTTGTAAGAAGTTTAGCTGCGGAGTATGAAACTAGAGGAATAAATATTAATGCAATAGCACCCAATTTATTGAAAACAAAATTTTTAAGTAACTTAGATGAAACATTGATAAAATCAGCTGAAGATTCTCTACCTCTTAGAAGGGTCATTTATTTAGAAGAAGTTGTTTCAGCGATTCATTTTCTTTTTTCGGAAAACGCTAATTGCTTTAGTGGAGTAAATATGAATTTAAGTGGAGGAGAATATATGTGAAGGATTTAAAGAATAAAATATTTATTTCTCTATTTTCCTTGAACAAAGCTGAAACTCGCGACCAATATAAATTAAGCAGATTTCTATCACTTAATAAGATAAATAAAATATCTAAGTTTAGATTTGATATAGATTATAACCGAAGCTTGTATGCAGAGTTGTTGGTATTGATGTCCTTAAATAAAAACTTTGGGTTAAAAGTTAACAGCATAAATATGCTATACAATGATGCTGGAAAGCCCTATATAAAAAATTATCAGAATTTGAACTTAAGTATAGCTCACTCGGGAAGTTACGTTACAGTAGCCACAAGTCTTTTCGCTGTAGGAATAGATATAGAAGTTAAATCTAAAATTAATTTTCAAATTATATCGGATAGGTATTTTACTGAAGAAGAACAATCATATATAAAATCTAGAACAGATTTTTATAAAGTATGGACGGCAAAAGAAAGCTATATAAAATTGAGGGGAGTTTGTTTAAAAGATGGACTCAGATACTTTTCTTTAAGAGAAAATGGGAAAAACCGATTTATAGTAAAGAAAAATAATTTGTTAACGCAGTACTATATTAGATGTTTTGAAAATTACAAAAATCATATTTTATCAGTTTGTTCTGAACAAGGAATGTTTTACGAATTTAAAAATGTTGGGCAAACAGATATTTTAAATTTCTTTTTTGAAAAGAAGAGAGGAATTAAATGTTAAGATGGTTATTTAAAAATTACAATTGCGGTACCTAAAATAAGAGTGGCAGATTGTAAGTTCAATGCTACTCAAATACTGAAAATAACAAAACTAGCGGAACAGAAGAGAGTTTCATTAATAGCTTTTCTAGAATTATGTCTAACTAGCTCTACATGTGAAGATTTAAAAAAAAGACAATTGTTGCAAGCTGCCGAAGCTGAATTTTTAGATATTTTGGAAAAAACAAAATCACTGAAAATAATATCAGTTATAGGTGTGCCGATTTGTTGTAATTCAAATATTTTTAATTGCGCTGTGATGGTTTATCAAGGCTCAATATTGTGAGTAATTCCTAAAATAAATTTATCATAATATTTTAGTTAGAAACAAGTAATTTATCTGAAATTACTTTAGGATGGTCAATTTATGGTGATCATATGTCTATATATAATGTTAATTCTTCAATAAAATGTTAGTGAAACACTTAGTTTGTGAATTTGCTAAATCATCTAAGAATTAGAGATGAGCAATATACTAGAGTGTAATAAATATGCCACCAAGCCCAAAATTAGTCAGACTAAGTTTTAATGAAGTTCAACGTACGAAGTATTATAGGTACTTACCAACTAATTGATTTTTTTCTATATCATACTTTTAAAGATAACTTTTCAGTTAGCAAAATGCATGGAATAGCTAATTTAACTTTTAAAGATAAATATACATCGGAACAAATAGAAAACTCGCTTTTTAATTTTTACAGACGTTTTTTCGATAATCAGTTTAAAGTTCATGTATGCCAGATAGTGCTAATATTATTGGTTTTTCCTTTTCTCCGCACTCAGCATGGCAAATGCGGAGTGATGCTTATATTTGTGCATGGAATTCTTCGTTTGCGAAAGAAAATCATTTTAGGAATGACTAAACAGAAATATATAAAAAGTTAGAAGAAGGGGTTGATATTAATTTTATTATAACTACTGTTTATTAGATAATTTTTCTAACCTTTATTGCAAGTGAACAAAAAAGTTAATGGAAGATTTATTAGTAGATTATTTTTTGCTATTTGTAATTTTAGATTTCTATTTCACCTTGAGATTAAATAAAAAGGAAGTGGATACATTTTGTTAAGTGCAATTTTTTTGATGTTAAGTCAGTATAACGCGAACAAAAAAAAATCAAATATTTTTAAAATTATATGGGTTTTATATGAGGTTGTTATATCTATTTTCAATTTTCATCTAAACTTTTTGTTAGTTAGTATAATGACATTTATACTAGTAACTTGCTTTATTTATGTAATAAGCCACTTTTTTCAATCTAGCAATATATTATTCAGTGTTATTTCAATATTAATTTATAGTTTATTTATAGATATAGCATGTTATTTTTTCCATCTTTATGGGAGTTTGGAACAATCGCTTATTCAATATATAGTTAATGGATTTGCATTTAATTACCGCTATGTATTTTCAAATGCAATTTTCTTGAGCATAATTATACTGTATCAAATAATTTTTCGGAAATGCCAAATTAAAGATTTAAATGTAAATGAATTATATAATAAAAGAATCGAGTGGGCTGGATAATAGGGGCAATCTTCTTTTTAAAACTTATAGTTATATAAAAATTTTAAAAAGAAGATGCCCATACTTAAGAGTAGTCTTTTTTACTAGCATGATCCTGGGTGTTTATTTACTATTTTATTTATTAATTATAGCTTCTTAACTTATAAAATAAAAAATATTAGCCGAATTTATTTTCACATCTTTGATTTGTGCAATATCAATCACTAAAAAATTTATCCAAAAATTAAACAGTCAAAACTTTACAGTTATATTGTTACAAAAATTTTTATATATCATTTACTTATGTAATTTATATAGATAGTAAATAGAATTAATTTTTAGCAAGGCGAATTTGAGATAGCTATTATATAATGAACAAAATATCTAGTGCTTGTATGAATGTATAAACTGTTGAGGCAATATAACCTAAAAGAAAGGAAAATGATTTGTGTTTAAGTACTTTTTTAAAAAAGATTTTAAAAGATTTTTTACAGAAGAAAATTCAAGTAATAAGTGTATTAGGTTATCATTAAGTGAAAATTTATGGGGGCCTAGTTCAAAGGCTTTATATGCAATATATAAAGAATTAAAACATGTAAATTTATATCCAGAAAATTCATATCAAAAGCTTAAGGACTTGATAGCAACTAAGTATAATTTAAGTGCAGATCAGATTTTTTTAGGCAACGGTAGTGCGGAATTAATTATGCTATCTGCGTTAGCACTTTTCAAAACGGAAAGTGTTGGAATCACATCTACGAACACTTTTGTTGGCTTTAAATTTAGTATTGCAAATATAAGAGGTTTATGTTTTGAGATACCAATGTCTAATAACTTTACAATAGATACAAAAATGTTGATACTAGAAGCGAAAAAATTAATAGAACGTAATTTTTATATATCTGCGATATATGTATGTAATCCTAACAATCCAACTGGAACAGTAATATCCGAAAATAGTATAAAAACACTAATTGATTTTGGGAAAAAGCATAATATATATCTAATATTTGATGAAGCCTATATGGAATATGCTTCTCGGGATAGAACTACAACTGCAATTAAGTTTATTAATTATTATAATAAAATACTAATTTTGCGTACATTTTCAAAATTTTACGGGTTGGCTGGTTTAAGATGCGGCTACCTTTTAAGCAACAAAGAGGTAATACAGCAATTAAAAAGGTTTCAGCAAAATGTTGTTTTTAATGTTAATAGGTTTGCATATGTGGCAGCTTTTAACAGCTTGTTAGACCGCAGATATGCAATACGAACTTATAATAAAAATTTGAAAATGAAAAAAATTTTGATGTGTGGCTTAAAAAAGCTCAGTATAGAGTATGTAAATTCAGAAACTAATTTTATTTTGATTAAAATTGGCAAAAATTATTTGGATCTTTATGAATTTTTAACCGAGCATAAAGTCCATGTTATGCCATGTGATAAATTTGGTTTAAAGGAATATATTAGAGTGAGTGTAGGTAGGAAGCAGGATATCAAACATTTTTTAAGTTTGCTTAAACAATATAAACAAAAGATGGGGAATATATAGCTATTCAAAAACGGCAATTTTATTCAGCTGTACACTATAAGTGGTGCTTAAATATATTAGAATATGTAATTAATATGCTATTGTTGGAAAGAATATAATATAAATAATAAAATTACAATATTATTTTTCAAATAATATCATCAATCACTTGGCTGGTTATTATATAGAATAGACGTATTTAGATATTCATAATCCAGCAAGTTAGATGTCAATTGCCTTTATTCTAATTTCTGCTTGTTACCTTTATCGTACTTTTATTTCATTTGCAAAATAGTCTACTAAGAATTTTTTATATGGCGCAAAAATTTCTTTATGTCATTTTGGGCAGAAGGTCTCCTTTATCATTACGCAGGTAATAAGACTTTTAATTGAAATGGTGGAATTTACCGTCTTTTTGAAAAAAACAGTTTTATTATCACAGTACTTGTAATACAAATCTAAGACTATAGTAGGATCGTTTTATACACTATCTGCTAGCATATATATGTAATTGGGTATATAACTTTTTAGGTGGTTGACATAAAATTGTCAATCACCTGTATTTTTACAATAAAATTTTAGGTGGTTTTTCTTTCAAAAAGGGTGGACAAATCATTCAAAGTATGTTATAATAGAACTATACCAATTTGTGTGGTTTTAGTAACAGAAAAGGTGGTTGCTTATGTACGATATTGGCTTGCCCGAACTTGAAATAACCGAGAAGATGACAGATGAAAACAATGACTGCACCTATCAGGCAACGGTCAAGACTTCTCCTTCGGAGTGTCCTGAATGTGGCTCTGCACATATCGTCAAACATAAGAAGCATGATAGAATGGTGCGTGACCTGAACGAATATGAACATCGTGTCGGTATCATCATTCACGGACACCGCTATCAATGCAAAGAGTGTGGTAACACCTTCGGTGAGGAACTGGACTGCGTTGACAAATCAGGCAGGCTCACTAAGAGACTGATTGCAAAGATACGGCTTGAATGCTTTGACAAGACATTCAAGGATATTGCAGGCGAATACGGCATTTCGCAGCCTTCCGTCAAGCGGATATTCGAGGATTATATAGACGAGCTTTCGGAATCGTTCATACCGTATTCTCCGCAAGTATTAGGCATAGATGAAGTACATCTGCATAGTCAATACTGTGGCGTGTTCGTTGATGTGTTGGGTCAGAAGGTCATTGAGATGACCGAGAACAGAAACAAAGTCACGGTCAAAATGTTTCTGGAATCACTGCCTGATAATCACAAAATACAATGCGTGACTATGGATATGTGGCAGCCGTACAAAGACGCTGTACTTGATGTGTTGGGTGATGTTCCGATAGTAATTGACAAGTTCCATATCATCAAAGAGCTGAACAGAGCGTTAGAGGAAATACGCAGAACACTCCGAAAGGATATGGAAAAAGAGAAACGAGCGTCCTTGAAGAATATGCGATTTCTGTTCCTGACAGGCGGTGAAAATCTCACGCCCCGACAGTCAAAACAGCTTGATATGCTTCTTGAAGCATATCCGCAGTTCAAAACGCCGTATTATCTCAAAGAGGCATTCCGAAATATCTACCAGTTCGCTGAATCGAGAGAAGATGCGGAAAAGCTGTATGCTGATTGGGTGCAGGCGAATGCAGACGAGGACTGTCACGCCTATGACGGCTTCATCAGCACGGTTGGGAACTGGCACACGGAGATATTCAATTACTTCGACAACCGCTATACAAACGCTCAGACCGAGAGCCTGAATAATGTTATCCGTGAGGTTGACAGAGCAGGCAGAGGGTACACATTCCCTGTTCTCCGAGCGAAGATACTGTATCGTCACATCACCGCAAAGAAAGGTAAATTCACATTCAAGAAATAGCATAAGGAATCCCCTTGTCAATCAATGGCAAGGGGATTTTTCATTACATCTGTGGTCTTATCTTTTTCTTAAAATAGGCTTTGGCATCTTCATAGTAGATTGGATTTATTCTATAAACAGTTTCACCAGTCTGTTTATCTTCTTTCTGCTGAATAATATCAGAACCAAGATGCCAACCGATAAAGTTTTCGTCATAATCTTCAATGAATTGATTGCCATTTTCAATGAGCCGAGAGAACCATTCATAAAAACTCAACGTGTTCATTCTTTGAAAGAAATCATCAAATAAACTATCATTGCCTGCCTGCTTTTCTGTACGAGTCTTTTCGGAAAGCAATACACTCGCTAATTGGATAGTAATATCTTTAATATCATACTGCGAAGCATCAAGGAACTGAATGTCAGTCAGCTTTTTGTAATGTGCTGTAAGCTCTTTGAGAGTGGTATTATACAGTATCGGAAGAATTATCTTCTGACCGCTTTTGTTTTGACGAGACAGAAGTGTTTTAAGTTCCTTTTCTGTCCATTCTCTGCCGAAAAAAGAATTGGAAATAACAATCACACCAAAATCACAGTTTTCCAAACCTTCTATGATTTTTTTCTTCCAGTTGTCGCCCCATTTCAAGGTGTCCTTATCGTAGAATACGCTGATGCCGAGCTTGTCAAAAGACTTTTTCAGTTCTTCAACGAAGTCGATTTTATCAGCGTTTGCGTGTGAAAGGAAAACATCATAATGTGCCATAAATATACCCTCTTTCATTATACAAACATCTGCTGAAGCAGACCCTTTTTCACTTCTTTCCACTTGTCAAGTTCCTGCTTTGCGTAGCGGATAGCTTCGTCATAAGCGGAGAGAAAGTCTGCGATTTTTTGCTGTTCTTCTGTGTCAGGATAAGATAATTCAATATTAGCAAGAGATTTTTCGTTGATATGAACAACAGACTTTCCCTGTGCGATACTTGCAATAGCATTTTTCGCCCTGTTAGATATAAGATAGCTCAAATATGCTCCGATGACTTTTTCGTTATGACGAAAGACAATCAAATCACCGCCAAGAGAAATATTGTCATACGGTACGCAAGTTGCGGTTGATATATCTTCAGGAGTTTCGCCCGATTTAGGTAAAATCACATCATCATACTGCGAAAAAGTATGTGATGTAGCACTTGTCTTACTGTAAATCGTATGTGCTATTTCTCCGTATTTTGTATATAATTCTCCGTACAGAATACAAGGCGTTCCAGTTTCAGCAAGGTCTGCCTTTGACAGTGTTCCAGAGGCAACAAAATCACCAAGAGCAGACCATTTGTCCTTTTCCCATTCAGGATAATCCGTCCCGTCCTCACGCTTAAATCTCAATTTCGGCACTAACATAACGCACCTCACAATCCGAGCAGTTTCAGTCCTGCGTTCACCTTGTCGATAGCCGCCTGTTTCTTTGCTGTGATGTCTGCAAGCTCCGCACGGACTGCCTGAATGTCGATAGGTGCTTCTTCCTCAAAGGTATCGACATAGCGAGGAATATTGCAGTTAAAGCCGTTCTCCCTGATTTCGTCAAGCGTTGCGATATGGGAGAACTTTTCAATTTCTGTCCTCTGCTCATAGGCGTTCACGATGCGGTCAATATCTTCGTTTGAAAGCTCGTTCATATTCTTGCCTGCGGTGTAATACTTGCTTGCATCACAGAACCAGATGTTTCCGCTGTTGCCGTTCCTGTTCTTCTTCAGGACGATACAGCACACAGGGATAGATGTGCCGTGGAAGCAGTTTGCAGGCAGACCGATGATAGCGTCAATGACGTTCTGATTCTCAATCAGGTAACGCCTGATAGCTTCTTCCTTGTTCCCTCTGAACAGAACACCGTGAGGGAGCAGGACTGCTGCTCTGCCGTCCTTATCAAGATGATAGGCGATGTGTTCAAGGAACATCAGGTCAGCATAGGACTTCGGAGCAAGCGCACCACAGTTGGAAAAGCGAGGGTCGCTCTCAAATTTGGAATCCGCAGACCACTTTGCAGAGTACGGTGGATTTGCCACCTGAACCTGAAACTTTGTCTCACCGAAATTGTCGTGTTCGATTGTATCATCATTGAATACGGTGAACTCCTTGTACGGAACACCGTGCATAAGCATATTCTGGCGCATAAGATTATAGGTCGTGCCGTTCATTTCCTGCCCGAAATAGTGATTGACCGTCCTATTGGAGCAGTGACGCTTTACTTCCAGCAGGAGAGAGCCGCTGCCTGCACAGGGGTCGCAGGCACTCTTTACAGTGTCCAGTCCGAGCGTAGCAAGCCTTGCCACAAGTTCCGACATCTTTGTAGGCGTGAAGAACTCTCCGCCCTTCTTGCCTGCGTCAGAGGCGAACAGACCAATCAGAATCATATACGCCGTACCGAGAACATCAAACTCAGCGTCTTCAAAATTGAAGTCGATGTCATACACCTTATTGATTACCTTGCTGATAAGTTTCGTTCTCTGTGAAACTTCCTTACCCAAGTCCTTATCCTGCAAGTTCATATCATCGAACAGCTTGTCAAAAGCAACTTCACTCTCCTGTCCGACAGTAGAGCCGACCAGTGAAGCGATAGCCTTTTCATAGTCCTCAATGCTGAACTTACCGCCCTTGATTTTCGCAACAAGGGAATTGAACAGATTGTCAGGCTCAATGATATAGCCCAAGTGGTCGAGCGACATTTCCTTGACTGCTTCTTCCAGTTCCTCGTTTTCGAGCGCTTCACGGTAGGTCACGCCGTCATTTTTCAGAATCTCGTCCATATACTTCTCTGTGCGCTCCGATAGGTAGCGATAGAAGATAGTGCCGAGAATGTAATTCTTGAATTTGGAAGAATCCATATTGCCACGCAAATCATTTGCGATAGCCCAGAGCTGTTTTGCAAGCTCCTGTGATTTTGTGCTAATGTCAGACATTGGTTACACTCCTTCAGCGGTGAATTTATCGTACATATCCTTGATGAACGCTAAAATCGCATTTATCAGCTTTGTCTGCTTCAAAAGCGGAAGCTGCATATCTGCAAGACGCTCACGAATCTTGTTCTTTGTGATACTGCGTTCGTCAACAAAGTATTCATTCAGGATAGAAAGCACAAGGTCAGGAGTGATACCGTTTGCCTCTGCAAATTCAGTGATATCATTCTCCATAACTTCCTTTTCGTACTGCTCATAGTCCTTGACAATATCTTCTTCAGGGTCAAGGTCAAAAAATCGGGAATTGATAAATGCTTTCATAATGCCCGACTTGTAGCGCATTTTTTCGTTGTCGGAACGGTCTATCTCACGCAGGATAAGATCAATGCTTTTCTGCATTTCTTCCTTGTTCTTACGGTTTATCTCTTTCAGCAGATTCAGCACATAGACCACATTGATTTTGTCGGTACGGACAAGCTCAATATTGAAGTCAATGTCTGCAAGGATAGTCTTTACGCCTGCCTTTGCCTTTGCTTTCTGCTCGTCATAGAAGGTCAGATACCACGACTTATATTCCGTGTATTCTTCTTCGTCCATAAAGAGGTCGAGGTCAGCCCAATCGAACTTGCTGAAGGTCTTCATCGTAGCCAGAGCCTTTGCAAGCATTCTGAAAATGATGATAAATTCCTTCTGCTTGTCTTCTTCGATAAGGTTTCCGCAATCTGCGGCGGTCGGGCAGATCTTACGGATAGCTTCTGCCTGCTTTCGATATTCGGTCACATAGTATTCGTAGCTTTCAAGCAGATAATCATTCGGATTTCCGCTGCCGCTGAACAGTTTCAAAGCAGCGTCCTGTGCCTTCTTGATGTTACGGTAGGTCACTATCTGTCCGAACTGCTTTGTAGGCTTGTCGATACGGTTTGTACGACTGTACGCCTGCACCAGAGAATGATAGATAAGGTTCTTGTCAAGGAACAGCGTATTCGTAGGCTTGCTGTCAAAGCCCGTGAGGAACATATCGACTACGATAAGCAAATCGACTTGCGGAATATCCTTCTGCTTCAATCGCTTCGCAATATCCTTGCGGTACGCATCGAATGTCGTGAGGTCAAAACTCGTGCCGAACATAGCGTTATAATCGTCCATACATTCCTGCAAATACCTTGCAGAATGTTCGTCCTGTCCTTCGGAGAGGTCTTCATTCGGTTGGAATGTGAAGATAGCACAGATTCTATATCCCTTGTCATTCTTCTCCTTGAAAGCGTGATAGTAGTCCATAAGGGTCTGTATCTTATCGACAGCGAACAGAGCCGTGTAAACATCTTTTCCAGTCGGTTTGATGTGAGAATCAAGCGTAGAAAGGATATGGTCGGCAATCATAGAGATACGCTGCGGATTGTGGTACAGCTCGTCAAGGTCAATGTTCTTGCTCTTGCAGTAATCGGGGTCATCTATTCTTTCGGGGTCAAAACCCTGAATCGGAATGCTGTCCGCACTGATTGAACGCATATACTCTACCGAAAAGCGGAGAACATTTCCGTCAGCGATAGCTTCCTTAATCATATAGCGGTGAATACAAGGGTCGAGCGTTCCAGAGAAAAACATATCTGCCGTTGTTCTGCTGTTTCCACCCTTATTCTCTTTGAAGATAGGCGTTCCCGTGAAGCCGATGTAATTACCGTTATGAAAATGTCTTTTGATGTCGCCGTGCATTTTTCCGAACTGTGAACGGTGGCATTCATCAATGATGAACACGCACTTCTTATCAGCAAGCAGAGCCATTATATCTTCATATTTCTTGTTTTTGACAGCGTTCGCCATTTTCTGAATGGTCGTGATGATAAGTGTTTTATCCAAATCGGTCAGGTCGTTCACAAGTGTTGCTGTGCTGTCTGTGTTGTCCACGCAGCCCTGTTCAAAACTGTTGTACTCGTCAACAGTCTGATCGTCCAAATCCTTACGGTCGATAAGGAAGAACACCTTTTCAATCAGCGGATTGTCACGGAGCAGACTTGCAAGTTTATAGCTTGTGAGGGTCTTGCCCGAACCTGTGGTATGGAATACAAAGCCGTTCAGATTACTGCCGAGAATACGCTCCATAGACTCTTTGACAGCGTAAATCTGATAGGGGCGCATAACCATAATAACAGGCTCAGTCTCCTTGATAACCATAAAGCGTGTAAGCAATTCGGTCAGAGAGAATTTATCAAAGAAGTCCTGCGTAAACTCTCCGAGGCGATTGATACGCACATTGTTTCTGTCCGTCCAGTAAAAAGCAAGGGATTTCAGGATAAGCTGTTCCGTGCCATCAGCTCTGCGCTCATTGGCATTTGCAAAGTATTTTGTCTGCACACTGTTTGATACAACGAACACCTGAATGTAGCGGAATAAGCCCTTGAAAGAATAGGTACGGTAACGGTTGATTTGATTGATAGCCTCATTCAGCTCTACACCTGAACGCTTCAGCTCGATTTGTACCAAAGGAAGACCATTGATAAGCACGGTCACATCATAGCGGTTTTTGTACTCCACATCGTCCTTGTGAGCCTTATCCATTGTGACCTGATGTGTCACCTGATAAATGTTCCTGTCCATATCGGAAGTCAGGAACTCTGCATAAATCGTCTTGCCGTTGTCCAGTTCAAGAACCCATTTCTCACGGAGAATCTTTGCAGACTCATAAATCGTATGATTGTCCAGACGAAGCAAAATCTTGTCGAACTCGCTATCGGACAACTCCGCAACACCCTTTGCTTCAATAAGAGCCTTTGCGTTTACCTTACAAAACTGCACACGGAAATTGGCAAGCACATCATCGTAGTTTGCCATATCAATATATGAATAGCCCTGTTCATTATCAAGCTGTTCAATGAAGATTTTCTCAACTTCATATTCAGTCTTCAGTCCACTCATAATTATTATCCTTTCATTGTATATCGTTCAAAGAGAACCACATAAAAAGTTACAGTTCTCACTATCTCTATTGTATCACAAAAAAGGCGGTATGTCAATAGACAACCACCTAATTTGTAATAGATATTTTTCGACGATTATGTCAACCACCTTTTTTGTTACAGAAACCACCTAAAAAGTTGCTTACCCTATTTTTTCTATTTCCTTAATTTCTCCCCCATTGCTCTGCGTGCAACAGAATAGCTACTGGCAAAAAGCTCCTGCAACAGCTTTATTAAATGCCTTCTTGAACTTAAGAATTAATACTTTATTGCTAAAAAATAAATTTAATTTAAAAAATTATCTCTTTGAGTGTTGACATACTTAAAAATCTATGTTAGACTTTGAAAGTAGTATTGTTGGTTAATTATTGAATAGCCACTTCTAGGTGTGGCGGTATAGCTCAGTTGGCTAGAGCATTCGGTTCATACCCGGAGTGTCGTTGGTTCAAATCCAACTACCGCTACCATTTGGTCCGTTGGTCAAGAGGTTAAGACACCGCCCTTTCACGGCGGTATCGGGGGTTCAATTCCCCCACGGATCACCATCTGTTTTGTGCTTCGATTATATATTGAGGCATTTTTTTGCGAAATTTTATACCATTATTTATAACATTAAATATTTAACATTAGTTTTATGTCCCTTAACATTTTGCGGAGGTTGATATTAAGTGAATACTTTCCAAAAATTATGTTCCGTGCTGAATCAACAGTTTGGAATTTCTGAGCAAACAATAGAACTTGGCACACAAATAGAGAATTTAAATATGGATTCTTTAGGGTTAGTGGATTTAATTATGGCTTTAGAACAAACGTTTAATATAGAAATTGACGATGAAAAAATCAGCCAGGCTAAAACAATTGGAGACGTTGTTAAGCTTATAGACTCCGAATGTTCTGAAAACTAAGCTTAGCTTAAGGAGGGATCTTTTGGCTTCGCTCATTTGTTTAAATAATAAAAATAAATTTTGCGATCTACTACCAATTCAAGCACACAATCAACGCGAAAATCTCTCAGACGATCTTATTGTTGATCCCAGCCGTTCAAATTTAAATTACCGTTTAAGCACAGAAGAAATCATCCCCATAGACCCTACTTTAGAATATGAGTATGAATATAACAAAATAATAAAAAAATTTTATAAAGGTCAACGTGCTGTTCGTAAAGATGCAACGGTAATGTGTTCTTTGCGCGTCACATCCAATAAAAGTTTTTTTGAAGCTCAAGATGCTACCCAAATACAAAAATTTTTTAGATGTAACTACAATTTTTTAATATCTTACTTTGGTGCAGAAAAAGTAATTGACGCGGTTGTACATATGGACGAACGTATTCCTCATATGCATTTTTGTTTTGTGCCTTTAACTAAAGATGGGCGACTTTGCGCTAAAACAATTTTTGACCGAAAAGGCTTAACTTTGCTGCACGCCAGAGCTTTGGCCAGCATAAGAGAAAACGGCTTCAATATAACAAAATCTGACGAGGTTTTAAAGCCCCTTAAAATGGCCGAAGATTTAAAACGCAGTATTCTCACAAAAGAGGTTCAAAAATTAGAAAATAAATTAAATGAATATAAAGATATAGATATTAAAGTGAAATCAATTGATGACATTCCTTTTCGGCGCAGTAAAATCCCATTTCGCGGTGAATCTGTAATTTTAACAGATGAAAATTTTAGTCAAATGCGCAATATCGCTCGATTCGGCATGACATTTAAAAACGATTTTGATAAACTTACTAAAGAAAATGAACATCTACGTAAACGCTATGACGATCACGTTCTGCTTATTAATAACCTGCGTGAACAAATTAAAGAACTGACTAAAAATCGCGATGAACTTCTGTTAGAGGGTATGGAAATGCTCTCTACTATAAAATCTAATCAAAGTCTAAGTGAACTCTATGAGCATGTTAAAAATTCTAAAAAACAAAAAACATAAATTTTTTTACAAATACTTCCCATTTTATCTTGCAATAAAATAATAAATATAGCCTGGGCTTTGCCCAGGCTATATTTATTATTTTACATCTTCACATTATATCCTTATAATTCACTGCTGCTAACTATTTAAACCATATTAACTAATCGCAAAACCTCGAAGTCGCTAAGCCATTGCCGGTTTTAGTTTATCTAATTTTGCCAAGCTCCAATTATTCATAATTATACGCCAATCTAAATCTCCTCTTTCTAAACCCAAAACCATTAATTCCGCTGCCGCTATGTTTGTAGCTATTGGCACTGTGTAAACATCACATAAACGTTCTATTTCTGTTTCGCGTTTTTCTAATTCATTCTTTGTAAAAGGGTCTTTAAAAAATACCAGAAGATCAACCTCGTTGCATGCAATTCTAGATTCAACTTGCTGATAACCCCCTCTGTTTCCTGCTAAAAAGGCAGATACCGAACAATTAACCACATTAGCAATCTTCAATCTAAGGTCTTCGGTAGAGAATAAACTGTGTTTTCTTAACACACTGTTGTATGCTTCACAAAATCTAAGCAATAATTCCTTTTTCTTTTCGTGTGCAATTAATATAATGTTCATCTACATCCCCCTATTAACATTTATTCTATTTAAATAACAACTTCACATCCGTCCCTAAATATCTATTTGCTAAATTCAAAAGCGCCTTATAAAATTTTTTATAAGATACCAGTCCTTCAAAATCATGGCTAACAACCTCTAACTTCTCCATAAATGGAATAATCGCAATAAGTCTTGCAGTAACAAAGTCTATTACCATATCAAGACTTTCTAAGTTGCTTTTCTTCCACGTCTTCGAGTTAAACTTATTTATTATTAAACGCCTTTCTAGTATTCCCCTCTCTTCTAATAGCCTAGATACGTTCCTAGCGCCTGTTAAACACAACTTTTCGGGGTTTGCAACAATTAAAGCATCATCAATTATCTCGTCATTTATGCATTCATCTAAATTAAGGCCTGCCGGCGAATCTAATAAAATAAAGTCATAACCCTCTAAGCTCTTTATTATTTGCTGCAGCTGACTACTTTGTATATTCATCGTATAATTTTTAGCTGCCGCAATAAAATCTAATTTTTTATAGCGGCTTGAATTTACTGCCGCTTCTACACTGCAAGCCCCCGTTAAAATATCACCTAAATTAAAAACTGGTTCTAACTCTTTTAAAAATTCTTCAACAGAAGAAATCCCAAAATCTAAATCTAAAATTATCACTTTTTTGCCCAAAATAGTTAAGAAAAAGCCTAGTAATACAGTTATGGTAGATTTCCCTACTCCTCCTTTCCCAGATGTAATTAGTGTTTTTTTCGTCATAGTTTTTCTCTCCTTTTTTATTATAGCACATTTGTACTAAAATGGTAACAGAATTATTAAAAAAATATTAATTTTGCATTTTTTATGTTTAATACAATAAATAAACCAAAACTGCTAGAATTTAGTTTGGGCGAACAAAAATAGTTTTAAAATTAACATAATTCACCATGCCCGGCTTGCCACCCGGCATTTTTTTTACATTGCTAATTTTAGTATAATCAACTGCAACTGTTAAACTTCCTTTTGCTTTGCTATTTTGTGCTGCAATTTTAGCTGCGGGTTCAATAATTTTATTATCTGGTTCATGTCCCGGCTCTGATTTTAATATAACATGTGAACCCGGTACCTTTTGAGCATGAAACCACAAATCATTTTTCTTGGCAAACTTTAAAGTTAAAAATTCGTTCTGCAGATTGTTGTGACCTACAAACACTTTAAAACCAACACCAAGCTCTGCCACATGCACTTTTGCTTGCGTTGGCTGTGCTTTTCGCTTCCCTGCTTTAATATATTTCTGCTCAACAAGCTCCTGCTTTATTCCTTCTATATCATCGTTCGAACTTACCTGCTCAATATTAAAACTTAAATTGTTAAAATATTCAAGCTCCTTCTCGCCTAATTCAATTAATTTTTTCAACTTAGCCTCAGCGGTTTTTAACTTTCTGTATTCTTTATAATACTTCTCCATATTTTGAGCGCCCGTTAAATTTTTATCCAAAGAAATCTTAAACTGTGGCTGCCCTTCTTCAAAAAAATTTGTTACGGTTAAGGCTTTATCTCCCTTTTTAACTAAATGCAAGTTCGCTCCCAAAAGATCTGCACATTGCTTTTTATAATCTTTTTCTGCACACTTTTCAAGTTCAGCTCTTTGCACACTTAAACGGTTTTGCACTCGTGCTTTATGCGTATTTATAATTATATTTAAATCCTTAGTGCGTTGTTTTATCAAATTATCTTTAGCTTGTTTAGCCAAAAAGTACTCCAAAAGTTCAGAATAACTACTAAATTGCCGTTTTATATCCCTCACTCCGCTAAACTCAAAAAACGGAATCTCCTCATCATTTTCTGCTTTAATTATAATAGGTTTTGGTATCTTCTCTGAACTTAACAGCCTTATTAAAACATTTATTGCCTCTTCATTTGTACGTGCAACTTTTCTTAACTGCATTCTGGTTTTTTTGCTTATTCCCTGGAGTAATGTTTCCAATTCGGCTTCTTCGGTTATATTTTGTGGCTCAAATTCAAGTAGATTTATTTTTTCATTCTGCTCTAGTTTAGGGTATTTGCAGTTTGGTAAAATTTGCCTCTGTCCCTCTTTTAAAAACTTAACTGCACCTAAAATAACTTCATTTTCATCTAACAAAACAAGATTAGAGTAACGACCCATAAGTTCAACAACTAAGCAAAATCTACGGTTTTCTCCAACTTGGTTCTGTGCTAAGAATTTAATATATATTATTCTATCCAGCCCTTGCTGAGTTATTCCTGTAATTCGTCCGCCTAAAATGTGTTTGCGTAACAGCATGCAAAACATATTAGGGACCGCGGTATTCCATTCATATTCTGCCGATATATACATACTCGGGCAGGCGGAAGAAACATTTATAAGCAGTTTATATTCACACTGATTCTGTTTTAAAATTAGTATCAATTCCTCTTTAATCGGTTGAATAATTTTCGTGACCTTAGCCTTCACAAGCAAATATGCCATCTCTTTTTGCAAAAAATGCAAAAATACACCATCCACCAATTTCTTCAACTCGCTTTCTGTTCCTACATAACCTCTGGTGCTGAAATTTTAAGCAGCTCAAGACCATTTTGCAAGGTTTGTTTTACAGCTTTGCAAAGTTTGAATCGTGCCTTAAAAACCTCACCAGATTCGGTTAAAACTCGGCATTCGTTATAAAATTTATGAAATTTAGTTGCAAGTTCTAATAGATATTTATTAACTAACGATGAATCTAAATTAAAAGCCGCGCTTTTTATTATCTCTGGAAAAACCATTAAACTCTTTATTAAGTCCTGTTCCGACTCGCATTCTAGTTTAGATTCTATTTGCGGTTTGTTCTGTGTGTTTTTTATTAAACTGCATATTCTGGCATGTGCGTATTGAATATAATAAATTGGGTTTTTTGCCGACTGTTCAACAGCTAGGTTCAAATCAAAATCAAGGTGCGACCCTGCCTCTCTAAATCCAAAAAAGAACCTCGCCGCATCTATAGGCACTTCATCTAAAAGCTCAGCAAGCGTAACAGATTTCCCTGTCCTCTTGCTCATCTTAACAACTTCGCCATCTCTAATAAGCCTAACAACCTGCATAATAACTACTTTAAATTTATTTGGATCAATTCCTAAATCAAAAAATGCATGCTGTAATCTTTCAATATGCCCATGGTGATCTGCACCTAAAATGTTAATAGCTTCGTCAAAGCCTCTGGTTACAAATTTATTATACCCATAAGCTATATCCGCTGCAAAATAGGTGTAATTGCCATTAGCTCTAACCAACACTTCATCTTTGTCGCCATATTTAGCGCCGCTAAACCTATACCAAACTGCACCATCTTTTTTATAGGTTAAACCTTTTTTTGTTAGCTTTTCTATTACTTCCTGCACACAACCGTTTTTATGCAAATATGTTTCACTAAACCACACATCGTAATTAACTCTATAAAGATCAAGCGTTTCTTTTATTGCTGCAATATTCTTGGGCAAAGCATAATCCACCAGAACTTGTTCGCGTTCGGCTGTTGGCAAATCTATGAGCTTGGTGCCGTTTTCTTTAATAAATTCACGCACAAGTGCAATCACATCTTCTCCATGGTAACCATCTTCAGGGAAGCTAACCGCATCTTGCCCTTTAACCTCTTGCACAAAACGAGCATCCAAAGATTTTTTAAATACCTCAATTTGATTCCCAGCATCATTAATATAAAATTCTTTTGTAACTTTAAAGCCTGCTTTTTGCATAATGTTACTTAAACAATCACCCAAAGCACCTCCTCTGGCATTGCCCAAGTGCATTGGCCCTGTGGGGTTAGCAGAAACAAACTCAACTACAATCTTTTGCCCATTGCCAACATTAACAGTGCCATAATCTGCTTTTGCCTCTAAAATTTGCTCCAAAGCTTTACTATAAAACGCTGCGGATAATTTAAAATTCAAAAAGCCATTTTTAAAATTAACAGCACTAAATTCTGTCTGCGATAAATCAATATCTTTTAAAATCAACTCCGCAAGTTCTTGTGGCGGTAGTTTAAACCTCTTTGCGCAGAATAACGCAACATTCGACGCAAAATCTCCAAACGGTTTGTTTGGTGTATACTCAACCAAAAAGCCATCAAACTCAGCTTCTGGCAATTCTTTTGCCTCTATAGCTCTTGTTAGCTGCAATATTAAAATCTGCTCTATTTGCTCTTTTAAACTAGATATAAAACTCAGCATTTTTCTTTCTCTCCTTTTGATATTGTTATTTTTATATGATTTTTGCTGTTGCCATTGAATTTATATCCAGTTGATATTTAAATTCAATAGTACCACCATCTTCACAAATAGAGGCTAGCACAAATTCGCCCCAAATACCAATATCTAAACTTCCATACGGTGTATTATATAAACAGTTTGCACTTTTACCAACCTCTATAGGTAATATTGTACTTATCTTTCCCTCTTTTATTACCGTTACTTTGTATTTATTTCCTTCTTTTAGTTCAAGCCTTGTTGTGCAGTAATAGTTTTTATAGTCATCTAGTTCATCATACTCTAAAATATAGCTATCAGCTTCTTTATAGAATTTGCCATAAGTTAAAAGCTCACTACGTTCTGGTTCTTCAGGCACTTCTCCTAAAATGTCTACCGGTTTCTGGGCAATCTGAATTTTTATAAATACTTTTTGCACACTCTCTTTCATTGTTTCACACTTCCTTAGCTTCTTAATTGTTAACTAATTTCTGCTCTAAATAAGTTTTAATATAACTATTTCTTTCTTGCTTTAGCAAGCCATCGGCCTTTAAAATTTCTTTTGCTATGTTTTTAGCAGTTAGTAGCCCGTTAATATCTTGCATAAATCGCGCTGTTTTAAAATTAAAAGCTCCATGCTGCTTAGTACCTAAAAATTCACCCGGTCCTCTGCTTTTTAAATCATACTCGGCAATTTCAAAACCATTATTATGACGGCACATAAATGCAAGTCTTTCTTTTACTTTTTGCGTCTTAACGTCAGAAAGTAAAACACAATAAGATTGTAGTGCCCCTCTGCCAATTCGTCCTCTCAATTGGTGTAATTGCGCTAATCCAAAGCAGTCTGCGTTCTCAATCAGCATCACAGTAGCATTAGCGATATCTATTCCCACCTCAATTACAGTGGTAGAAACCAAAACCTGAAGTTTGTTTTGCTTAAACTCTTCCATTATTCTATCCTTTTGCTCCGAGGTTTGTTTGCCATGTATGCAAGCTACTTCATAATCTTTAAACGCTCCTCTTTTTAGCTCTTCTGCATATTTAATTGCAGCTTTGTTCTCTTTTGATGTTTCCTCTTCCAGTTCATCTTGTTCAATTAATGGGCAAATAATATAACATTGATGCCCACAAGCCAGCTCTTTTTTTATAAACGAATATACTCTAGCACGATAACTACTATCCACAAGGTATGTTTTTATAGGTATACGTGTTTTTGGCATATCATCAATCACCGAAATATCTAAATTGTCATACATAATCATAGCCAACGTTCTGGGAATAGGCGTTGCAGACATAACCAATGTATGAGGGTTCTGCCCTTTATTATTTAGTTTTTCACGCTGTTTTACCCCAAATTTATGTTGCTCATCTGTTATAACTAGTCCTAAATTAAAGAATTCAACATAATCAGAAAGCAATGCATGCGTGCCCACCAAACAATCAATTTCGCCCAATTGTAGCCTTAGAGCAATATCTCGTTTCTCTTTTGCCTTCTTTGCACTACAAATACATTCAACTTTTATTCCTAACTTTTTTAAAATATTATCAAGATAATTATAATGCTGCAACGCTAAAAGTTCTGTTGGCACCATAACCGCTGCCTGAAACCCACTCTTGCAAACAGCAAAAATAGCCGCCGCTGCCACAAAGGTTTTGCCGCACCCCACATCCCCTTGAACTAATCTGTTCATCGCCTTGCCCTGTTTCATATCGCCAAATATCTTATCAATTACCTTTAGCTGAGCGTTTGTAGGTTCAAAGTCGACCGTTTGCAAAAATTCATTTAAGTTAGCATTTTTAATTATAACTTTATTAGTTTGCTCATTAACCACACGCTGTTTTAAAAGCCCAATATTAAACATAATAAGTTCATCCATTGCAAGCCTTTGCCCTGCCACTTTTAACGCTTCTTTATTTTTAGGAAAGTGCATATTCTTCATAGCATACTCAAACGTAGCTAAATTCAATTCCCTGCAAAATTTAAGTGGCATATAATCTGACACTTGCTGCAAAAGTGTTAAAGCCTCTGCAACATTTAAAGCTACAATCTTCGAGCTAAGTCCTGCGGTAAGTCTATAAATCGGCCGCATTCTAAGTTCATGTAAAGTGCTCTCATAATCTATAAGATTCATCTCTGCAAATCGGCCTACTTTTGTAACTCTGCCAAAAAACACATATTCTCCGCCAATTTTTATCTGATTAAATGTATAAAATAAATTGAACAGCTTTATATCTATTTCCTGCCTACCATCTGCCGCGCGTATTGTATACATGTTTAAATTCGCTCTCAGCCTTGTTGCACTTTTGCTTAGTACCATAGCTTTAACTGCAAACAACTCGTCAGGTTTAAGTTCGCTTATTAAAACACTAGAAGTAAAATCTATATAGCCTCTGGGTATATGCCAAAGCAGATCATTTATGCTGTATATTCCTAATTTATTATACTGCTGTTCTCGCTTTTTGCCCACATTTTTCAAACAACAAATTCCATCAAAAATCTTTATCATAAAGATCTACCTCTTAAATTGTTATTACAAAATATATTATATATTAATTGCTCTAATTATTCAAATGCATTTATGTTTTTGTGGTCTTCTACAATTGTTTTTTAGATTTTCTCTATTATTTCGTCATTTATAACACTTGATTTTGCACTACAGTTATGTTATCATATATTAGCCAATGTTGCACAATTTAAAAATATATTATTAAACAAGGAAGTGTAAATTATTATATGTTGAACAAAAACATTAATCATTTTGTTGCAAAAATGTTGGTAATGTCAATTATCACAACTGGTGCAAATTTCTATAAGGTGGGTGCTGGTTGTTGCTTTAGTAAACCTGCCAACAGTAAAAAAGAAGAAAATACACCTTTACTCACAAATAACCCCGATCGTAGAACTGCCCCAAATACCGAAACAGCATCTGCTGTAGAAGATCTCGCTAAAAGTGCAGCTCGCCATATTTTACGTAACATTAGCGTAGCTCAAGCAAAAATTACAGAAGGTCAATTTGATGCTGCAAATACTGCATTAAAAGAGGCTTATTCAGTAATTTATAGGAGTTTTATCTTATTAGCTTCGCGTCCTAACGTGTTTGAGCAAGTAAGCTCATCTACAGGAAGTCCTTACACAAGCTTAGCAAGTGTACAGGATGAACTTAAGCGTTTGTCTAATATTATTAAAGAGCAAGAACAAACCGACCGCAAAAAAGCTATGGCAGAAGAATTCTACAACGACATCGGCAGTAAAATCGCTGAAATAAATATAACAATTGAAAATCTTGAAGCAGCCCAAAAACAATACGAAGATATAAATGCTCTGTTGAACACCCAAGGCGAAAACGTCTTAAACGAAGAACAAGTTCGTAATTTAAAGCAACAATTAGAAGTTATTCGCACACAATTAACAAAAGCCGCACAAGAAAAACAAGCCAAACTTGAAGAAGAGGCTCGCATTAAAGCCGAGCAAGAAAAGCAAGCTAAGATTTCTCAAGCTGAACAAACTATAGAACAAATTAATAGTAATATAGAAAAACTTGAAACTGTTGTTCAAGAAATTGAACAAGAAATTTCGACTGCACAACTTGGTTCTACTCTGGATGGATCGAAGAACCAAACATTCGAAACATTAAAAACCAGCATTACAGATCAACTTTCTACCTTGCAAGCACCAATCGGGAATTTACCAGAAGAGTCTCTAGAACATTATTCAGATCAAATGCAAAGCTTAGTTGATCGGTTTGAAACCGCCACTTCAACTTATTCAACGCTTACCGCAGATGACCTCGCAGATGGCTTAGTTGACGATATAGACAATGCTCTTGATGACTTAGATTTTTAATCAAGTTAATGACTTTAATATAGGAGAGAAAAATATGAATAAAAAAATATGTACTTTAGTTGGTAGTGTTGTATTTCTCACTCAATCTTTAGAGTTTAATGTTCTGGCTATGCCACCAAAGTTAGCTCCTGGCGGCTCTTCAAATCAATCAGACAAAGCAGACAAAGAAACAACCACATCTTCTGATTCGCCGTCAAGTGTTTCTGCGCGCCCCAGGGTCGATGCCAAACACCGTTCGTCAATGTCACAATGTAACTTCCCCTCTGTTTCAGCCTCCTTAAAAACTGGTTTCCCAATCTCTCTAAGAAGTTCCTCACGTCTTTCTGTATCTCAAGTTTGTCTAGACTCTCCAACTAAAACTACCGAACAACAAAATACAGAGCAACAAAATATTGAACAACAAAAATTGGAATTATTAAGCACTAAAAAGAATCTGTTAGTATCGTTTAAAAAATTAAATATTAAAATAAAGGCTGCTTTGCAAAAATTACAGCCGATTTCAACTAGCCTTGATTCCGCTACAGATAAAGATGTTGTTTCTCAGCTTGAAGAAAAACTCAACTCATGCGATAAAATAACAGCAATGTTTGAAAGTAATTTTAAACGTATATTACAAAGCTTTATAGAAGTTGAACAAGCATTACACGCATTAGATCCCGATTCTTCTGGCGGAACCACAACAACAGATTTTTCCGCCTTAAGTCCAGAGTATAAACAATGGCAAGAAACTATCTCTGGTTTAAAAGATAAATGTTCCACTCAGCTTCAGCAAATTATTGCTATTGAAGAGGCCGCCAGAGAAGCTGAAGAAAAAGAAAAAGAACAAAAGGAACTGGAACCTACCGATGCTAAAAACTTAAGCGCTCAAATCGATCAAATAGTAAGCGAACTAAGTAGCATATTTGATTCTAAGGGAGATTTTATAGAATCTTCAACTTCATCTTCTGTCTCTCCCTCGGAAAAATCCGAAGCAATAGATACCCAACTGGCACAGGTTGATAAGCAAATTGATCATATTGTGCAGCTTAAAACATTAATTCAAAATAACCGTGAAAAAATTCAAGCTCAAATTGTAGATATAGAAGATCCTCAATTAAAAGCAGCAATTGTTAGTGTAATAAACAAAAAAAAGCAAGAATTAAGCGAACCTCTCAAACAGCCGGATGATGATATTACTGTTAGTGAAATCTGTACCATAACCGAACTAGATTTAAGTGTTGAATCTGCTGGACCAATTACCAGCCTTAATGGCCTGCAATTTAGCTTAGATTTACAAAAACTAAATTTAGAAGGACAAGATCAATTGACCTCTACTGCAGTGGTAACAATTTCTCTTTTAGATTTACGTGAATTAAGCATATCTGGCACCAATTTTACCGAAGCGCAAGTTGGTTTTATGGTAGCTACTCAAGGTAGTTTAGATAGTTTACAGTCCGATTCTTCCATGGATTTTTCACGCCGTGACGGTAAAAAAGTATCTTCTCAAAAGCTAGCGAAAACGGACGAAGCCGGCGGTGGCGGTTGGGAAGACGATTTTGATGCGTAGCACATTTAAAGAATTTATAACACCAAATTCGACCTATCACAAAAATCATATTTTACATACCGTTGTTTAAAAAACAATGGTATGTAATTTTTTGCCTTGCTTAAAGTGAAATTAATTTACATAAAGAATCGTTTGAAAATGGTTTTTTACTGCTTTGCAAAACATCGCCAAACATCTGCCCCCAATGATTATACTCTAAGTTTGTTCTCCAATATTTAAATACATTAAACATAAAAACATCATCTGCTTTAAACTTTTTATTAATCTCAGTTTCAATCAATTCATTTGGCATAATAATTTGAATACCCCAAAACTTGCCCTGCAGATCCTCCCCTAATATTTTTTCAGTTTTTATTAAAGTTTCTCCCTCTGTATTTTCTATTCCGTCTATATTAGCTACTATTTTATGCACAACTCCAACTTGTGGTTTAAGGCTCCAAACAAGTTCTATATGATTGCCTAAGTAACCTGGCAACTGTTTGTAGTATGCAATATTTTCATATGCAAAAAGCTTAAAGCACAGTCCAATTTGTTTTGAATAGCATATACGCGCTTGAAAAAACGGCTTACTCAAACGCCCGCCCTTAATAAAATTTTTCATTGTAAACACTGGTAAGCTATCCCAATTGGGCCACCCTTCCTGTCTCCATATCATATTCATATTATTTTTACCTCCCTTCTCTCTTCATAGCTGCTTCTGCTCTGCTGCAAAAATATAAAGTTAAATACTGCATACCCGTAACAGCTAAAAGTATAATAGGATAGCGTTTATTACAAGAAAGTATACTAAATAATAATAGTATTCCCCAACATCTGCCCAATGCAGAAAAAAAGCTCTTTACCACAAAAAGCTCCGGCTTTAATGCATTATTTTCTTTGTCTCTGTTTGTTAATGCATAAAATATACTAAGTGTTGGATTAGTTACATAAACCTGAAAAAATGCATTTAATAACGTCCAAATTATTATTGTAACAATATTCAATTTAAAAAATAACAGCATAGCACTCAGCATTAAAATATGCAAAGCCATCTGCATAAATGACTTTTTACTAAGTTTAAAACGCTCTAAAATAGCGCCATAAATCTTGTTTGCCACCATAGTTAAAAGTCCTGTTAATAATATACTCACCGAAACTATGCTTTCTTTCTGCACAATTTCAAATAATATTATTGCTGGCAAAAAACCAATTAGCCCCTCACGAACTCCCTGGCAAAGTTCACCAAGCGAACTCAATAACCAAGCTTTGCCGTTAAAAGTTATTGAAATTGCCTTCTTAAATTGCGGATATGTAGTTGGTTCTGCAATTTTTTTTAACTCTTTGGCGGAAAATAAAGTCTTCAAAAGCACACCACCAGAAAATCCAATTAGAATGCCATAACCAATAAAACCCTTAAATAAAGATATTACCTGACCAAAAAAGATTGGTATAACCACAGTTACAAAGCCTGAATAGATGCCGATTAAATTCATTGCCATGCCTCGTCTATTATGCCCAATATATTGAGTAAGTGAAAGCGAATATGCAATTTTATAAAAACCATTACCAAGTGCAAAAACTATAGCTACCATTATAGTTAAAATTAGACTCCTAAAAAGTAAAAGCGCAAAGAATAAAATATAAACCACAATATATGCTAAAAAACTAACTATAAAATTTTGAGTAAAATTTTTCTTCTTTAAAAAGCACACCGCACTAATTTTGGCAAACGGTGTTATGGCAAATACTATTAAATTAAAAAGTAAAACATCTTTTATGCCACCGCCAAGTCTATAGAACAATGTATTAATAAATGTATTAATTAAACTCGTACCTACTAAGTTGCCAAAATGAATACTCGAAAACTTTAAAAAGTTATTAGAAAACATCTCTAAATTTAAAGCGGAATAAATCTTTTCCTTAACTCTTTTTACTACTTCTGCCACTACCCCCCCCCTTCTAATATATTAAAGGGCTGCTACCGCAACCCTTTAATTACGCCACAACAAGCCTGGCAATAAAGTTAAACTTGGTGCCGATGAAGGGACTTGAACCCCCATGGTTTCCCGGATGATTTTGAGTCATCTGCGTCTGCCATTCCGCCACATCGGCAATCTTCTTTATGCTAACATAATACCAAATGTTTGCCCAATTGTCAACAGGCTTTACACAAAAAAATTGACCTAAGTTAATATTTGACAATATAAGTTCGAGTAAGTTATAATTAAGTTAAGGTTGTGGCTGTATTTTTATAATTATATGTAAAGGAGAAAAAATCATGAGATTTATAAAAAAACAATTCCCTTTGTTTTTCAGCATTGCTATATTATTTAATTTTGCACTCGTTGCACATGCTGAAATTTTAAAAGTGTGCGTAGAGGGTGATCCAGTTCTAAGAACAAAATGTTCTCCTGTTGAGAATTTTGATGAGAGTACTCACATTAAAATACAAAATATAAAAGATACCTTCCTTTCGTTAAAGAACGGTGCAGGTCTGGCTTCTACTCAAGTTGGTTACACTGATCGTTTCTTTGTAATTTCACAAGAAGCAGAAGGAGAGCTAATTTATGACAATAAAGAATTGCACAGAAAGCCAGGTCAACCGTTAGTATTTATAAATCCGAATATTGCAGAAACTTCTGGGAATCAGATTAGCTGGGAAGGTTGTTTTTCTCTCCCTGGTTATATCTACAAAACGGAACGGCCATTAAACGTTACTATAAAGGCTTTTGATGAAAACGGCAACAAGTTCACTTTTAAAGCAACCGGATTCTGGGCAAAATGTGTTTGTCATGAAAATGATCATTTAGATGGTATTCTTTGCAAAGATAAAACATTAGAAATCCGAGAAGTACCGAAAGATAAATAAATTTATTGAAAAGGTAAAAATTATGAAAATCTTACATACTGCCGACTGGCATCTTGGCAAAACGCTTGCAGGTTATTCGTTAATAAACGATCAAGCTTTTATTCTGCACAATCTCAAGAAGTTGTTAAAAGAAGAAAATATAGATATATTAATTATCGCCGGAGATATATACGATAAAAGCGTTCCTTCCATAGAAGCTATTCGGTTGCTAGATAACTTTCTTTATGAAGTTACCACCGAAACAAATGTAAAAGTACTCGCAATTGCCGGCAATCACGACAGTGCTGCACGGCTTGCTTTTGGTAACAGGTTATACCAAAGCCAAGGGCTGCATATTATAGGCGAATTTGAAAGCACACTGCCAAAGTTAACTTTTGCGGATGATTTTGGATCTGTTAATTTCTTCTTTTTACCATATTTTTCGTTAGAAAAGGCCATGCATGTTTTTGATTTAAAATTTAAAAATCTAAGTGAAGCCTTTACTGCTATTATTAACCATAATAAACCAAACATTAAGACCAACGAACGTAATATTTTAATTGCGCACGGTTTTTTTTCTTACTTTCAACAAGTAAAAAATGCTTTTTCTGAGTTAGATGTTATTGATTCCGAACTGCCCATTGGCGGCATGGATATTATAGATATTGGCCCAGCTGAATTTTTTGACTACATTGCGCTCGGGCATCTTCATTGCGCGCAAAAAGTTGCAAAAGACCATATAAGATATGCCGGTTCTTTACTTAAATATTCAATTGCCGAAGCTGCACAAAATAAAAGCGTAACTATAATTGAGCTTAAAGAAAAAGGCAATTTAAAGGTTAAAACGCAGCAATTAGCAACTCTTCACGATCTTTGTGTTATCTCTGGTTTTATTGACGATATAACGCAAAATCCGCAAAAATATGTGCACAACCCCGCAGATTATATATTTGCTAAATTAAAAGATAATAATGTGGTTGACGGTATGTTTAGGCTTCGGCAGGTTTTTGATAACGTTTTGGGGCTCTCTGTGGCTGCGAATGAAGATATAAATTTTGATGCTGTTATAAACAAAGAGCTTAAGCAGGATATTAGTGGAATGTTTAAAATGTTCTTTAAAGAGCTTACAAACAACAAGCTTGATGACGAGTATTTAACAATTGTAAATGACGTTATTAAAGATCTTAATAAATAAATTTATTTAAACAATTATCAGCTTAAATGTATATAAATTAAAAAGTTGGAGTGCAAAATAATATGATACCGCTTTCTTTAACTCTTTCTGCCTTTGGTCCTTTTGCTAAAGAGGTTACGCTTGATTTTAAAAACATAAAAAACAATATATTTTTAATCACCGGGCCAACCGGCTCTGGCAAAACCACACTGTTTGACGCAATATCTTTTGCACTTTTTGGCAAAGCAAGCGGGCTTTCACGCACTCCGGATGATTTTAAAAGTGATTTCGCCGATGAAAAAACTCCTTGTTTTGTGGAATTTGAATTTGCTTTAAAAGACAAAATATTTAAAATAAAGCGTTTTGCACCGTATGTTAAAACTACCAACAAAAATACCAGCCGTGTTATAAGTTCCAAAGCTATACTGACCTTAGATTCCGGCGAGGTAATAGATAATTTAAAAGCTGTGAACGCAAAAATAGAAGAACTTTTAGGTGTTAACGAGCGGCAGTTTAAACAGATTGTTATGCTGCCTCAGGGTGAATTTAAACGTTTATTAGAAGCTAAAAGTGATGAAAAACAGATTATTTTTAGGCGAATATTTAGCACCGAACAGATTGACGAATTTACTAACATTTTAAAGTTAAAATCTAAAGAATTGACCGATTATACTACTTCGGCTAAAAACACTATTTTTGCCTTGCTGCAAAGTGTTTTGGGTAGTTTAGCAGATGCTGAATTAGAAGCTGAGCTGCGCAAATCTGAGCCCAGCATTCAAAAATCCTTAGAGTTGTTAGGAGCTTCAATTAAAGTTCAACAAGGTAAATTGTTGGAGTTAGAAAGTGTTAGAACCAATTTAGAATCCTCATGCAAAGAGCTTACCTTGGAATTAGAAAGTACTGAACGATTAAATTCTAAAATTCAAGAAAGAGCTGCGCTGCTTTCTCAACTTGAACTTTTAAAGCAATCGGAAGACGTAATAGAAAAAGCTAAAAGTGACGTGATAAAATATCGTGCAGCAAAGGATCTGCAGCCTCAAGAAAGGTTACTAAGCGACAAACAAACGCAGTTAGAACAACTGAAAACTGTACTTTTGAAAGAAACCCAGCAAAATTCTGCCCTTTCTTTAGAGCTTGATGCACTTAAATCTGAGCTTGCAGTGCAGGTGCAAAAAAGTGAGCAAATTAAACTATATGAACAAACCATACCGCGTTTAGAAGCCTTAGTGGATGATTTTAAAATATGTGATGACTTAAAAGTCGAACTTGCCGAGATTAAAATTCAAAAAGCCAAATCTAAAGAAAAGTTAAATCTTATCATATTAAGCGAGCAGTGGCTAGAAATAAAAGCACAAATTGACACTTTAAAGCTGCAAGAAAGTAGTATTACTCAAATTAAAAATCTCCTGCAAACTTTTAAAAAGCTGCATCAAAAACATCAAATGCAAAAAGAAAATTACTCTGCCGATTATAAATTATTTTTAGAGCAACAGGCTGGTTTTTTAGCGCAAACTTTAAATGATGCTGCTCCCTGCCCGGTTTGCGGTTCTACCGAGCATCCAAAAATCGCTGTGTTACCCGCTAAACATTTAACACAGCAAATGTTAGAAGCTTTAAAAACCGCTTTGGAAGAAACTGCGCAAAATTTACACCAAATTCAATTAAAGTTGCAAGAATTATTTAATGCTCTACATTCTGCCGGTATGTTTTCATTTGAATTTAGTGATATATTCGCAAATGAAGAACAAATAAATTTAACTCACCAAAAGTTAACTCTAAATTGCCACGGGCTCGAACTTAAAGAGCAAGAGATAAAGCAGCAGGTGAATGTTCTCTTCCCGGCCGAAAATTTACTTAAAAATAAAGAGTTTAATCTTGAAATTGTGCGTGCAAAACACGAAGAACAAGTAAAAACCGATACCCGACTAGAACTGCAGGTGGAAGCTTTAACCGCTGATTTGAAAGCGAAAGAGGAACGCAATAAAAGTCTTTACCCACAGGTTAGTTCGGCAGAAGAGATAGTTAACCAAATAAGTAAATTAAAAGCAGAGATTAACGCACACGAAGCCGCTCTTAAAGAGTTGGCTGGTTTATTAGAAGAAAAACAAGCTGCTTTTTTGAAAAGTGAAAGTTTAATAAAGCTGCATAATCAAAATATTACTGAGCTGCTAGCTCAAATTGAAAGTGAATCTGTAAAATTTAAAGCTGCTTATCAATCTGTTGGCTTTGCGAGCCTTGAAGAATACAAAACCGCCCTTGTTTTAAACTGTACTGCCATTGAAGCTGAAATTGCCGAATATGAAAGTAAAAAACGCGAAGTATTAACCAAGCTTTCGGTTCTTAAAGAAGATATTGGAGCTAACACTTTTTCAAAAGATCTAAACATGCTCAAAGCAAAGTGCAAAGAAAGTTCTGACGCACTTGCGACATGCCAAAAAGAATGTATAGATCTTTCCGCAACCATAGAGATTTGCTTGCGTACCAAAAATAAAGTAAAAACTGTATGGCAGCAGATAGAAAAAAATAACAATCTATGTTACAAAACAAATGAACTATACAGGTTGGCATCCGGCCAAAACTCTGCCAAGCTCTCTTTTGAAAGGTTTGTGCTCTCTTCTTATTTTGATTTGATTATTGAAATTGCTAACTTGAAACTTAGAGAGATGACTATGGCAAGGTATAAATTACAGCGTAAACTAGAGAAAAATAAGCGCCATTCTTCTGGGCTGGATTTAGAAATTATGGACAGTTTTACCGGTAAACCGCGCGATGTGAGCACACTCTCTGGTGGTGAAAGTTTTAAAGCCGCTTTGGTCCTTGCTCTCGCTCTTTCTGAAGTAATTGCTAATTTCTCGGGCGGTACTCATATAGATACTATGTTCATTGATGAGGGGTTTGGTACATTAGATGAAGAAGCTTTGGACTGTGCCATTGGAGTACTTATGCAGTTAAAAAACACCGGGCGCATGATTGGAATTATCTCGCATGTGAGTGAATTAAAAGATCGTATTAAAGATAAACTTATTGTCTCTGCTACCCAAAACGGCAGCTATGCTCATTTTTTGCTTTCTTAACGTTAAATGTTAAATCATCAACATATTAAAATAACCGCCTCCCTCAAACTTTCTATTGAGGGACACGGTTATTTTTATTGATAATTTTAATTTAAATGTTTTTTTATTTGCTCAGTTGTGCAACAAATTCGTTATAACTTGCCCTATCGTAAGGGATTGTGAATTCACTGCTCATTATTTTATTTTTTAATTCTTCTATTTTACCCTTAACCTCATCTGTAATAAGTTCATTTGGACCAAATGCTATTCCTACTGCGTTATCGTTAAGGCCCAAGTTACGGTTCTCTCCTATTATTTTTTGCTCTTTTTGCTCATAGATACTCTTTGAAGTATCAAACATAACGTTGCCTATATTTTTTAAGCTACATGCTAATATGTGTTGAGGATCCACAGAAGTTTGATCGCGATCCGCTCCCATGAAATATAAATCATGCTCCTTACTGGATTCTAAAACTCCTAACCAAACAGCACCAGCAGCAGAATAAATTATATCACAGCCATCTGCATACATTTTGTTGGCTATATCTTTTCCCTTTGTTTGATCTGTGAAACTATTTGCATACTGAGCAGAAACCTTAATATCTTTGTTGTTCTCTTGAGCCCAACAAGCCGCACCGGCTTTAAAACCAAACTCAAACTTATCTATAGTGTCACTTTCTATGCCGCCAACAAAACCCAGTTTGCCGGTTTTGCTCAGTGATGCTGCAAGATAGCCAAGCAGAAAAGCTGATTCGTTATCTTTAAAAGATATACTTATTATATTTGGATTTACTGTAGGATATGTGTAATCTATTAAACCATATTGCTGATCTTTATAATTCTTTGCAGATTCTTCCATGGCATCTACAAGTTTATTGCCAACACCCCAAACAATTTTAGGCTCTTGATCTGCTGCTTTATTTATATTAGACAAATAGTCCGCATTTTGAGTAGAATCGATATATTTTACATTTACTTTCAATTCCTTCTCCATCCTCATAAGACCATCTTCATAAGCCGCCTGGTTAAATGCTTGGTCGTTGATTCCTCCAACATCTGTAACCATGATTGCAAAAACCTCTTCTTTTTCACTACCTGTGCAACTACAAAACACTCCAGACGCCAATGTGACCGCGCTAAGAACAATAGTATTTAATCTTTTTGTTAACACTATGCACCTCCTATCTTAAACCTGGTGCAACAAAGCATCCTGCTTTTTTTTGCGGCGCATTGCTAAGCACCTCATCAATGCTAATAGAATCCGTTTCAATATCTTCTCTTAATTCACATCTTTGGTTAACGTTTACTCGGTTTTCGCTATCTTTCGGTACATCGGGCAATATTTCAATTAATTCAAGTATCTCTTTAATTTGACCATCAAACTTCTTAATCTCTTCTTCTGTTAAAACCAACTTAGCTAATTTACCAACATGTTCAAGGTTAAAACTCATTTTCTTTCACTCCTAATTCAGATAATAAACCCATAATTTTTTCTTCTAAAACAATATTAACTCCCAAATCCTGCGCCTTTTTTAACTTGCTTCCCGGCTCAGCTCCAACCAACAACCAATTTGCTTTTTTAGATACACTGCCAGAAACATTTGCCCCTAATTCAACCAGTTTTTCTTGCAATTCCCGCCTACTAAAGTTTTCAAAATGACCTGTTATTACAAATGTCAAGCCATCCAGCTTTTTTGTTTTACCCATATCTCTCTGAACAGTTAACACCCCTGCCTGCTTTAGTCTTTCAACACATTGCCTGGTCTGCTCTAAAGCAAAATATTCTACCACAGATTCTGCCATAACTTCTCCAAAGCCATCAATAGCTGTCACTTCGAACGGTTTAGCATTAAATAACTTTTCTATATTTTCAAATCTCTTAGCCAAATCCAAAGCGGCTCTTTTCCCAATATTTCTAATTCCTAAAGCATATAAAAGTCTTGCCAGCCCTGATTCCTTAGACCTATTAATTGAATTTATAATATTAGCTGCCGACTTTTTCCCAAAACGTTCCAGCATTAAAAGATCTTGTTCAGTTATATAATAAATATCCGCAACACTGAAAAGCAATTTTGCATCAATCAGTCTTTCAATAACTGCCGGGCCTAAGCTTTCAATATTCATAGCATCGCGCGATGCAAAATGTTCAATTGCCCTAGAAAGTTGCGCAGGACAATTTGAATTAAAACACCGCTTCTCACAGCCATCTTCAAATAACTTGCTGCCGCAAGACGGGCAATATTCTGGCAACATAAAATATCCTTCAGACTCCCCAACAACTCCTACTACTTCTGGAATAATATCACCAGCTTTTCTAACAATAATATTACTCCCGATATTTATTTTTTTGCTCTTTATAAGATCTTGATTATGTAAAACTGCTCTGCTAACCATAGAGCCTGAAATTAAAACCGGATCAAAAACCGCCACAGGAGTGATAACACCTGTGCGCCCCACATTAACTTCAATATTTTTTATTTTAGTTTGTGCTTCTTCTGGTTGATATTTAAAAGCAATCGCCCATCTAGGGTATTTTGATGTCTTCCCTAAACGGTCACGCAATTTAAGATTATCAACCTTTACCACCGCACCATCTATGCCAAATCCATACTGGCTAGATTCTTGCCTTATTCTCTCTATATTTGCTTCAATCTGCTGCAAATCCCTTAAGCGTTCAGAAACAGCAATTGTAGCAAATCCCATACTTTTCAGCCATTCTATAGATTCAAAATGGCTTTCAAAATTAATTCCATCGGCATATTGCAAATTGAACACAAAAATCTCAAGCTTTCTGGCTTTTGCAATCTTTGGGTCTTTTTGCCGCAAAGAGCCAGCCGCTGCATTGCGAGCGTTTTTAAACATAGCTTCGCCCAATCTTTTTTGCTCGTCAACTAAATTTGCAAACACTAAATTAGGCATGTAAACCTCTCCGCGCACAATAAGCTCTTTTGCAGTGCAAGAAATTTTTAAAGGAATAGATTTAATGGTCTTAATGTTTTCTGTAACATCTTCGCCAACAAAGCCATCCCCTCTTGTGGCAGCCTTAACTAGCATTCCACTTTTATAAGTTAGCGCAACAGAAAGCCCATCAATTTTCGGTTCAACAACAAAATCAGTGTCGTAACCAAATTCCTCTTGTATTTTACTACAGAATTCAAATACACTGTTTATATCAAAAACGTCTCTTAAACTGTTCATCTGGCGCTTATGAGTAACATGTTCAAACTTATTAAGCGCCACTCCGCCAACAACAAGTGTAGGAGATGTTTTATCGAACATATCGGGATTTTCTGCTTCTAAATCTCTTAAACGCTGCATTAACCTATCATATTCAAAGTCACTGATTTCCGGTGCATCGAGCACATAATAAAGATAATTATGCCTCTTTATTTCATCTCTTAATTTTAGTATTTCCGTTTTTGCGTCTTGCATAATAACTTTTACCTTCCCGCTTTTGAGTTTAAATTAAAAAATTCAGTGTGTTTTTCTCGTTACATTTTGGCTTGTTAAAAAAAGAAACCACAAAACTCGCTGCAATATCAAGAGCATCCACAAAGTTATCCTTTAGTTCAAAAATCTCTTTTAGCATAGAAAGCTCGGTACAACCTAAAATTATCGCCTCACAGTCATTCTTCCAAAAACAAGCACTAACCTCATCAAACTCAGCTCGGTTTGGCATAATACCTGCTTTAATATTACTGTATATGATATCCATAATTTTGCTCTGAACTGAATTTGGCGGCAAAAAACAATCTATTCCCTCTGCCCTTAAAGCATTTTGAAAAAGTCCTGTTGCAACTGTACCGCTCGTGGCCATAACACCCACTTTTTGCAGCCCAAGTTTTTTTAAAGCTTTTGCGGTTTCTTTTTGCATATCTACAATTGGAACTTTAACTTCTTGTTTCAACTGTGGCAAAAAATAATGTGACGTATTGCAAGGGATTGCAATCAGCTTTGCCCCGACCTCTTGCAACATTAAACAGTCCTCTAAAAGATACGGATAAGGATTGCTATTTGTTCTATTTAAAATATATGCTGTTCTATCCGGTATTTCTGCATGGTTAAGTACCATCATATTAATATGATCTTGGTCGTTAACAGCGCTGGTAAAATTTATTATTTTCTTCATAAAATACGTGGTAGCCAAAGGCCCTATTCCTCCAACTACACCTAAAAAGTCCTTCATTTATATTTTCTCCCGTTGGTTCTAAAATATTTCTTAAACGTTCTATAGTAAGTTGCAAAAAATCTTATGTCGTTCAAAAACTTCTTTATATTGCGATCTTTTTTATAAAATAAAGTTGTGCATACCTTTTTTTGTTTAATAAGACTTTTAACATATTCTATATGCTCTTCACTCAGGCATTTAAACAACAAATGTTTAGGAAACCCTAACCACAAATGTTCATAATCAGCAATACAAAAATCTAAATCATGATCCAAAATCCAATCTTCTACAACATATTTTGCCAGATTATACCCACTGCCTGTAACAAAATAACTGCTTCTGCCTTGGCGTAAATTTATTTCGAACAGTTTAAATTTACCATCTCGGGCATCATATTTCATATCAAAATTTGCAAAACCTGTATAATTAAGCTTTTCTAAAAAATCTTTTATTTTTAAGCAGATCTCTTCGTTATAGCTATTCACAATCGCTAAATAATTACCAACGGTACCAGGTGCTTTATCCTCTAGCAGTGGTTGCCCTAAACACATAAGCTTAACCTTGTTATCTTTACCCACATAGCAGTTAAGCACTCGCATATTTGTATCATCGCCAGGTATAAATTCTTGCACTATCATATTATTTGTGTAAGAAGAATTATACACTTTATTTATAATCGCATCGAACTCTTTACGGTCTTTTACTATAAAAGCCTTCTTTTTACCGCTAAAACTGCAATTTAACCACTTCATGCTGTTGCTTGGCTTTAATGCCACCGGGAACAAAAAAGGTAAATCTATTGAATCTTTATTCTGTTTACTAATAATAAAAGTTTTAGGGAAATCTAACCCATATTCTTTACACGTGGAATAAAAAGCTTCTTTTTCTGCTAATCTTTCAAATATCTCCGCATCAATATAAGGCACAACAAAATCTTGCTGCAGGCTTTTTTTATTATTAATCACAAGTTTAACATATGTATCTCCGCAGGCAATTAACAATAACTTGGAAAATTTAGATTTAAATTCAGCCGCAATTTTTTTAAGACCAGCTAAAAAAACATCTGCCTGGCTAAAATTTTCAATAATTCTCGTATTCACAATTGCAGAGTTTTTAGTAGGCATTAACTGTAATTCGCCAATAGCTAAACTTTTTATGTCATATTCTTCATAAAAAGCTCTTGCCATACCATAAACATTTAAATCGGTTCCCAATAACACCGGTAAAAAGTCAACCAATTTTTCAAGTCACCTCTTTGCAAAAAATTCATTATACCACGTTAAAAAAGTATACAAAGTCCATATCTTTCTTGCATTATTTGCTTTACCTTCATAATGGTCGTTTAATAATTTCATAATTTTTGTGCTTTCAAAAAATTCAGATGCTTCTCTGCTAACAAAAACTTCTTTAACTTTATCATAATATTTTTTATCTTTAAGCCAAACTGCAATCGGTACCGGGAACCCTTTTTTAGGCCGCTTTGCCCATTCTTCTGGAATACTTGCTCTTGCAGCTTTTCTTAAAATATATTTGGTCTGTTTATTTTTGAGTTTTAAACTACTAGGAACTGTACTGGCAAACTCAAATACCTGCTTATCTAAAAACGGTACTCTTAATTCAAGCGAATGTGCCATACTCATTTTGTCTGCTTTAAGTAATATATCTCCCGGTAACCACAAGTTTAAATCTAAATAAATTTTTCGTGTAAGACTATCTTTACCCTCTACCTCTGCATAATATTTGTTTGTGATATCACATACTGAAAAATTATAATCATATTTGGGATTTAAAACTGCACCAGATTCGCGTTCAGTGAATATATATGCATGGCCAATATAATCTTCATCTTCAGTTTTTGCCCCTCTAATAAGCGACATCCTTATGTTGCCTTTTAAAGCGACCTCTGCAAACTTGGCAAGAAGGTTGCGCAAAAACTTAGGCAGCAAGGCACGGTAAAGCTTAATCTTTTTAGAAACCACATATGCTTCATACCCGCCAAACAATTCATCGGCGCCTTCGCCCGAAACCACAACCTTTACATGTTCTGATGCCAGCTTTGCCAAAAAATAAAGTGGCACAACAGACGGATTAGCGCTGGGTTCATCTAGGTGATATTGGATATTGCCAAAGTTTTCAAAACATTCAGCTGGCTCTATATATTTTGTGTAGATTTTAGAGCCTATAATGCTAGAAAATTCACGGGCATGCCTGGTTTCATCAAAATTAATATTGCTAAACCCAACTGAAAACGTCTGCTCCGGTTTCATTTTGCAAGCAATATAACTGCTATCTACTCCGCCGGAAAGAAAAGCTCCGCAGGGTGTATCTGCAATTTTATGGTACTGCACAGAATCAGTAACTACTTTATCTAACTGTTTAACGGCTTCACGTTCTTTTTGCTCCTTTTCCATCAGTACATAATTATAATACCTAGAAACAGTCATGTTCCCTTGACTTAAAACCGCATAGTGGCCCGGCAGCAGTTTAAACACACCTTCAAAAAAAGTTTCTGGCAGTGGATTATATTGAAATGTTAAAAATGGCTTTAGTGCCTTTGTATTTAATTTTTTTTCAAACAATGGGTGTTCTAAAAACGCTTTTATCTCTGAGCCAAAAATAAATCCACCATCTTTTAATTTGCCGTAATAAAGCGGCTTTATTCCAAAAATATCACGCGCTAAAAACAGCTTTTTTTTGTTTTTTTCCCAAATAACAAAACTGAACATACCGCGCAGTTTGCCCAAAAGGTCTTCGCCATATTGTTCATAACCATGCACTAGAACTTCGGTATCTGTTTTGCTTGTAAATTTATGACCTAACTTTTCCAGCTCAGTTTTAAGTTCTGCGTAGTTATAAATTTCCCCATTAAGCAATACACAAATTGATTTATCTTCATTAAATATTGGCTGGTTTCCATTGCTGCTTAAATCTATAATAGAAAGCCTGCGAAATCCTAGTGCCACTTCGTTATCGCAATAAACTCCGTCGCTGTCTGGCCCTCTATGAATGATTTTTTGCAGCATTTTATTTATTACAGACTTTTTATCTGCAATATCATAAAGTCCACCTGTAAAGCCTACAAATCCGCACATTAAAATAATCTCCTAGCAATAAAAATTAATCTTTTGGAAATTCATTAACCACACCGCTTAGCACTCCATTAACAAACTGAGCGTCTTCTTGGTTGGCAAACTTTTTAGTTAGTTCTATTGCCTCATTGAGCGAAACTTTTTTTGGAATGGCTTCTATGTATTTTATTTCTGCAATTGCAATTCGCAACGCTGTGAGTGATACCTTAGTTATTCTGTCTTGCTCCCAGTTTAATGAATATTTTTGAATTAAAGAATTAATATCGGCCATATTTTTAAACACAACCGAGCAAAGTTGATTTGTAAATTTATTCTCTGTGATAGAGCCGTTTTTTAAATTATTCTCTAAAATCTCTTCCAGTGTTCGATCTGCAAAAAAATTACACTGAAAAAGCACTAAAAATGCTTGCTCTCTTGCTTCTTTACGAGTCATTATTCTATTCTTTTCCCTCTTCTTGCTTTAATTCTGTTGCTTCTTGATCAGCGCTTTTACAACCGCAATCGCAATCTTTGTCGCAAGCACATTCATCATCGTTTTCTATAAACAAGCCTGCAATTGTAACATTTACATTGGCAACCACAAGGCCCGTCATGTTCTGAATGGCCTCTTTAACGTTTTCTTGAATCTTATGTGCTACTTCTTTTAAATTGGTGCCAAAAAAGACTTTTACGCACAAATCTACACTAAGTGCTCCTTCGCTAAATTTTATATTAGTTGATTTCTGAGCTATATCTCTGTTTAAAATATTCTTAATGGCAGAAATATTCTTGAAATTCGGTTCAAAACTTGCCATGCAAGCTACTCCCGGCACCTCTGTGGTCGCCGTTGCTACAATTGTTGAAATGACGTTTTCTGATAACTTGAAACTGCCTAAAACTCCTTTAGATTCTAAATTTTCCATAAATAAATTCCTCCTTTTTATTTTTTAAAATAAACAATATATCATTTTAATTATAGCACATCAATGTTATTTTATGCAACTATATATGGAAATTTGTTTGTTGACACATGTAAAAATATATGCCATAATTAACTCAAAAAAGTGAATGGATACAAAAAAATGAACGATCTAAAAAAGATAACAAGTAAAAATAATAGCCTGATAAAGCTGGTTTGTGAACTAAATCAGCACAAAAAACAACGCTACGAGCGCATGCAGTTCGTAATAGAAGGTCTGCGCCTTGTGCAAGAAGCTATAAAAAGCAAATTAAACATCTTATACTGTTTTGCCACGGCAGTATTTGCAGCAAAGCATGCTGAATTTATTAAGAGCATCTCTATGACAACCAATGTTTTTTTAATTGACGAAAGTTTAGAAAAAAAATTATCGCAAAACACCACCCCCGCTGGGATATACTGCGTTTGCCAAATGTCTATGCAAACCTTAAATTTAAACAGTTTGCCAAGCAAAGGTATTGCACTTATTGATCTGCAAGACCCCGGGAATCTTGGCACGATAATCAGAACCGCAGAAGCTTTTGGAGTTAACAATATATTCATTTCGAAAAACTCAGTCGATGCTTATAGCTTCAAAGTTATAAAAGCCTCTATGGGCTCTTGTTTTAGAGTTAAAATCACGCAAATTGATGATATACCCAGCTTTATTGACAGCTGCCACAAAGCCGATATTTCAACTTATGCCGCTGTTCTTTCTGAAAATAGTTCGAATTTCTTGAATATTAAATTTGCATCTCGGGCTATGATATTTATTGGCAATGAGGGCAATGGCTTGCCTGAGAACATAGTTAATTTGATTAAATATCATGTTAAAATCCCTATGGAATCTGCTGTAGAATCGTTAAATGCATCGGTTGCGGCTGCTTTATTCCTATATAAACTGTATATCTAGTTTTTGGTCTAAAAAAGTACAAACTCCTGCCGTGAGCAGGAGTTTTTTATTAAGTAGTTTTGTTGAAAAAAAGCTCTATGACCATTTGAAAAGTTTTCAACATTTGTTCCACGTGGAACAAAATAAAATTTTTGTCTTAACAGAGCCGCAAATTTAAGTTTTTTTGTACTTTTTTGAAAATTAAAATGGCAGTTTTGTCACCGCGAAGTGGAAAATATTTATGTTCAAAAAGTTGGTTTTTTATTTTTTTGATTGTTTATGATTTTTAGCTTTGTATAGCCTTTAATTTAGCGTTTTGTGCATTTTGCCTATGCGGGTTTATGGTTTTAAAGTAGTGAAAAAATTGTGTGTTTTTGGTCATTTTTGGGTAAAAAAGTGCGACTTTTGAGTGATTTTGGGGCTATTTTGAGATGTTTTTGATGAACTCTACTTTTGTTGACAACTTTAGTGCAAGATTAATAAATTATTGTATTTAATTAAGGAGTCAGCCTTGCATGACTGCTGGCTGGCTCTTTGTTACAATTGAATTTTATTGTTACATAACCTGGCAATTAAATGGTATATGTAATCTTAAAGCACTTGTATTTGATTGTATTACGATTTCCCCTTGTACATTGCATTGACCTCGGGCGTGAAATTCAACCACTGGCACGTTACCGAATTGCACAACGTTAATATCAATTAAACCTGGAATATTAGCACCATTATTCACAGGTGGAACATTATTATTCATAAATAGGACATTATTCATAGGTGGGATGGGTTGGTTGTTAGTATTATCCATACCTCCGATGATCTGAACCGTTATTCCATAGTCTGCAGCAGTATCGTTTACAAGGGCTCCCAAATTGCCCAAACATCCGAAACTAGCGTTGGTTTGAGTATTGTTAACAGAAAAAGCAAATCGGCGCATTTCCCCAACCTGCATGGTAGGAATGTTAATCTGAGGTGCGAAGTTAGGGGAATAAAGTTGGGCACCATCAGATGCTCTGTTCATCAACTCATGTGCTTTAAGCTCATCCCCAAAAGCAAATTCCAAACCCGGGCATGCATTTGCGGCTCCACTAATTGCCGTGCACATTGCTGTTGAAGCTAACATTACCGAAATACCCTTTTTTAAATTCATTTTCCATACTTCCTTATTAATTATTTTGTAAATATTTTAACTTAATACTTACAAACATATATTATCATATGTTAATTGATTTGTCAATAATTTTTGTTTTAAAAAATAATAAATATTTTTTATTTAATTTTTATGTAACTTATGCACAATTAATGGGGTTCTGAAATTGTATATTTGTTAATGTTGATCGAATTTAAAAGGGCTGAGATAAATTTGTTGCATAAAAAGAGCCGGCAAAATTTAATTAATATTTGCCAGCTTTTTTAATTTTATTCTGCTTTATTTAAAGTTAAACAATTACCTGTGGTTCAATTGTTTTTGATTTTATCTCTTCCTCGAGTTTTGCAATAAATTCTTCGAGTGACATGCTCTGCTGTTTTTCTGTTTTGCGAGCGCGTACTGTGATTTTTTGCTCATTTAACTCGCTATCTCCTACTATTATGCTATATGGTATTTTATTTTGGATTGAATTACGGAGTTTTTTGCCGAATTTTTCGTTACTTGTATCTACCTTTGCACGTATTCCCGCTAATGCTAATTTGTCTTTAATCTGTTCTGCGTAAGCAACGTGCTTTTCTGAAATTGGCAAGACCGCAACCTGTGTTGGAGCCAGCCATGTTGGGAAGTTGGCTGCAAAATGTTCGGTTAAAATGCCGATAAAGCGTTCTACACTGCCGAAAACCACACGGTGAATCATTACCGGTACGCCTTTAGTGCCATCTGGTTTAACATATTCCAGTTCGAACCGTTCCGGCATTAAAAAGTCTAGCTGGATTGTGCCGCACTGCCAAACTCTGCCAATTGAATCGTGAAGGTGAAAATCTATTTTTGGGCCGTAAAATGCACCGTCGCCTTCGTTGATTTCATATTCTAGATTATTTAATGTTAATGCTTCTTTAAGGCCATTTGTAGCTGCAGCCCATTGTTCATCTGTGCCCATTGAATCTTTGGGGCGGGTTGAAAGTTCTATGTTATATTTAAAGCCGAAAATCTGATAAATATTATCTATTAATTTTATTACCCTTGTTAGTTCATCTCTTATTTGGTCTTGAGCTACATAGATGTGTGCATCATCCTGTGTAAAGCATCTTACCCTCATCAAGCCGTGCAGGTTACCCGAATTTTCGTGTCTGTGCACTATGCCCATCTCTGAAAGGCGCAAAGGCAGTTCGCGGTACGAGCGAGGGCGCATTTTATACACCAAGATGGAGCCTGGGCAGTTCATTGGTTTTAATGCATATGTTTTTTCATCAATCTGTGAAAAGTACATATTATCTTTATAGTGGTCCCAATGGCCAGAGCGGTGCCACAACTCTTCGTTTAGCATAATTGGCGTTTTAATTTCGCAATAGCCGTTTTTTATATGTTCTTTACGCCAAAAACTTTCTAGCTCGTTTCTGAGTATTACTCCGTTTGGTAAAAAGAATGGAAATCCCGGGCCTTCATCCATTAAAGTATAAAGTTCCAGCTCTACTCCTAATTTTCTATGGTCGCGTTTCTTTGCCTCTTCCAGCTGAAGAATGTAAGCATCTAGTTCTTCTTGCGATTCAAATGCGGTTCCGTAAATGCGCTGCAGCATCTTATTCTTTTCGTCTCCGCGCCAATATGCGCCCGCTACAGACATTAATTTGAACGCTTTAACGCAGCCTGTGCTCTGAACGTGCGGACCTGCGCATAAATCTGTGAAATCACCTTGCGTGTAAATATAAATATTTTCATCCTTCGGTAAGTTCTCTATTAGTTCTATTTTATACGGCTGGTCTTTCATTAAGTCTAGTGCCTCTTGTCTGGAAATTACACTCTTTACAAATTTATAATCTTTAGCTATGATTTTACGCATCTCTTTTTCTATTGCAGCAAAATCATCTGCAGAAAGTTTATGCTCCATATCGAGGTCGTAGTAAAAACCTGTGCTTATTGCTGGGCCAATTGCAAATTTAACATCTGGAAATAATGTTTTTATTGCCTGTGCCATAATATGCGATGCCGAGTGCCGGAGGGCTAATAATTGTTCGTTGTTCATAATTATTACTCCTTTTATAATCATTATCAAAAATAAATTAAAATAAAATTACTTCTATTTTATACGAATAACCGCATTTCATTATACCCCACCTAGCGGCGGGGTTTGCCAATATTTTTGATAATAATAATATTTACTTCCTGCCAGAAGAATTCTTTCTATTAGTTCCACGTCTTGTGTTGACCACCTTTTTTAATGATGACAGCTTTTCATCACTTGTTTGTTTGAATTTATTGAGCATGTCTTCAAATTTTGCCGCTGCAGACTGCCCATTTTGCTCTTTGAACTGTGATTGTTTATTCTGTTTTATGCTCTTAAAGCCATCTGCATTGTTAGTTTGCTCTTTATTTAATGGTTTGTTGCTCTCTGTTCTTTGTGGTTTTTGTGCACGTTTAATAGAAAAGTTAAGCTTATCTTTTTGGCTTTCTAGTAAAATTACTTTGACTTTATCGCCTATTTTTAAAACGTCTTCTACTGTGCTAACATATTCGTAAGCAATCTCGGAAATGTGCACCATTCCGAATCTGCCATCTGCTAATTTTATAAATGCTCCATAAGGGGCAATTTTTGTGACCTCTCCCTCTAGTATTTCTTGCCTGGGCTCGTTCAAAACAAAAATCCTCCTTAATATTCGCCAATAAACTGTCTCTTATTCTTATGAGTCCCCTGATGTATCTATGAAAATGTGCTCCTCCGGGTAAACATAGTTGAGTTCTCTTGCTTTTTGCTCTATGTATTCATCATTGTTTTGCGATAACTGTTTGGAAAGTTTTTGGACTGTTTCTTGTTTTTTTTCGCGCTTTTGGATTAAATTTGCAAGTTCTGCTTTTTTTTGAATTCCTTCTGGCACAAGTTTTATTATATTAAAAACGTTCGCAAGTGTAAAACAAAAAAGAAGTAACGTGAAAAATGCCTGCGAATTAAAATGGCTTTTTTTTCGCATATTATATTCCTCTTTTCTTAAAAAATACATAAAAACATAAAATTTCCGTTATTTTTTTATAATAGCACATTTTTTATATTTCTGCAAGCCTATTTAATGATTTTTGTTCGATTTTTAAGTGTGTTCAACATTATTATAATTTTTCTAGTACAAAATTTATAAGTCTGCCTTTAACATAAATCTCTTTTTTAATCTTTGCCGTGTTCAATATTTGTTCCACAATATTTATTTTTTTTGCCTCTACCAGCGCCTCCTCTTGTGCCAAGTCTGCTGCAATCTCGATTCTTGCTTTGATTTTGCCGTTTATTTGCACTGCAATTTCAACGGTTTCCTCTTTGCACAAATCTTCATCAAACTGTGGCCACGTTTGTTTACATGCCAAGCCCTCAAATTTTTGAATGCTCCAAATCTCTTCTGAAATATGTGGTGCAAATACACAAAGCAGTTGCAAAAATATTTTTAGCTCAAATGTATTTAAGCCTTTGTTTTTATAAATATCGCCAAGCAAGCTCATGAGTGTTGCGATTGCTGTGTTGAATTTAAGTGTTTCAATATCTTGCGAAACTTTTTTTATTGCTTTATTAAATTTAACCTCCAGCTCTTTTGAAAATTGATCCGCTTGCCCTGTAATCATTTCTTGCAAGTTGAACACTCTGTCTAAAAACCGTTTACAACCTTTTATTGAATCGGTACTCCAAGGTGCTGCAGTTTCGAAGTCCCCTAGGAACATCTCGTAAAGCCGCATTGTGTCTGCACCATATTGAGCTATTATATCATCTGGGTTGACCACATTGCCCTTAGATTTACTCATCTTCTCGTTATGCTCACCCAAAATTAGACCGTGGCTTGTGCGTTTTGCATATGGTTCAACCGTCGGCACAACCCCAATATCGTACAAAAACTTATGCCAAAATCTTGAGTAAAGCAGGTGCAATGTTGTATGTTCCATTCCGCCGTTATACCAGTCTACCGACAGCCAATATTTTAGCAGTTCTTGTGACGCGAGTTCGTTTTGGTTATGTGGGTCGCAATAGCGCAAAAAGTACCATGAAGAGCCGGCCCACTGCGGCATTGTGTCTGTTTCTCTTTGTGCTGGCTTGCCACATTTTGGGCATTTGCAGTTTACCCACTCCTCTATTTTAGAAAGTGGCGATTCTCCTGTATCGGTCTGTTCATAAGATTCTATCTCCGGTAATTTTAGCGGCAGATCGGCTTCGTTTAAAGGTACGCAGCCGCAATCTTTGCAGTGTACTATCGGGATCGGTTCGCCCCAATATCTTTGCCGCGAAAATATCCAGTCTCTTAGCTTGAAGTTGACTTTTTTATTGCCAATGTCTTTCTCTTTTAGCCAATTGATTATTGCCTCTTTAGCATCTGCAACACTTAGGCCATTTAAAAAGCCCGAATTGATTAATTGCCCTGCATCTGTTGAAGTGTATGGCTCTTGGTCAGTTTGGCCACCTGAAATTACCGGGATGATTGGCAGATTGTATTTTTTAGCAAATTCCCAGTCACGCTCATCGTGTGCCGGAACCGCCATGATTACGCCTGTGCCATACGAAACGAGCACATAGTCCGCTATGAAAATTGGGATCTCTTTATTATTAACCGGGTTGACGCCCATTATCCCTTCGAGTTTTACTCCGGTTTTTTCTTTGACCAGGTCTGTTCGTTCTAGGTCTGATTTTTTTGCTGACTCATTAATATATTCTTTTATCTGTTCTGCATTTTTGCAATGTGGTAGCCATTTTTGTATTAATTTGTGTTCCGGTGCAACAACCATATAGGTTGCGCCAAAGATTGTATCCGGCCGTGTGGTATATACTTCTAGTTCGTCACCTATTGTGGTTTTAAATTTAATCTCTGCGCCCTCGGAACGGCCAATCCAATTGATCTGTGAGAGTTTTACTTTTTGCGGGTAATCGACTAGTTCTAAATCATCCAATAATCTTTGGGCATATTCGGTAATCTTCAGCATCCATTGGCTTTTATTTTTTTTGACAACCTGACCTGAACAACGTTCGCAACAGCCATTAACCACCTCTTCGTTTGCTAAAACTACTTTGCATTTTGTGCACCAGTTAACTGTAGCTTCGCTTTTATAGGCAAGGCCATGTTTAAACAGTTGTAAAAATATCCATTGTGTCCAGCGGTAATAGTTTTCATCTGTGGTATCTATCTCGCGGCTCCAATCAAACGAAAGCCCCAAGCTTTTTATTTGTTCTTTAAAGTGTGCTACATTACGTTTATTGACCAGTTTGGGGTGTATTTTATTCTTTATGGCATAGTTTTCGGTGGGCAAGCCAAATGCGTCCCAGCCCATGCAATAAAGCACATTAAAGCCCTGCATTCTTCGTTTGCGTGCTACAATATCTAATGCGATATATGACCTGGGATGCCCCACATGCAAGCCTGCTCCAGAAGGGTATGGGAACTCTACCAGTGGGTAATATTTAGGCAGTTTGGTATCGTTCTGTGCGGCGAATAAATTGGATGTGTACCAAAAATCTTGCCATTTTTTCTCAATCTTTTTAAAATTGTATTCCATATTACTTCCTCCCCTTAAAAAATTACAAAAAGCACTTGCTTTCTATACTAATATACCACCAGATTTTTATGCCGTCAAGAAAAAACTGATACATCAGAACTTTGCCAGCAGCATATCTCTTCGTTCTAAAATCCCTATTACTATCTCTTTTAAATGTTCAGATGCCGTCTGTTCAGTTTTGTCAAATATCTTAAAAAGCTGCTCCTTAGAAAGGTTTTTTAAGGCTATTTTTGTTTTGGGTGGTAAATAGTCTGCGTAAAGCAAATCCGTTATGTCGCTAGGGGAATCCCAATAAGAATCGAAAAATTGCGCCCAATAGCACCCGCTCCAAACAATATAGTTATGTGTTCGACCCGGAGGATAAAAGTTTAGTTCTTTTGAAACCTCTTGTTTAGCCGCAGTATCGCTTAGTTTTGCCTCGTCAAACGGGAATTCGGTTTTTGGGTTCGAAGAGTTTGTTCCGAAGAATTTTACAAACGGGATTGCGCCATATCTAACTTTTTGGATATTTGCTATCCCTTCATTATCTATTGAAATTGGAAAGTAGTCTATATTGTTTCCTCTTTTATATTCGGAAATTAGCATGTTATGTGGTCCTACGTCCCAATTTCCAAAAACAAAATTAAATATCTTAAAATTAGCTACCCGTTCTTTACCTGAACGTTCCAGCAATTCATCAAATCTTGTTTTACTCAGCGAAATTAAATCTGTTTGGGTTTCTACAAAAAGGCTCAAAAATCCCGTTTTTGTTTGTGTGTGGCCTGTTTTATTAAAGTCGGCTGTTAACTCTCTATGGACTGTGGGAGGTACAAAAGCTATGCCTGTTGCCGCTGAAAGGTCATAAGCTGCTTCTTCCATACGGTCTTTTGCCATATTGCCGCTATCTGTTGTTTTAAAAACCGCTTCTAAACCATTTGAGAGTTTGACCTTATACACCGCTCCCGAAAAATCTGCATTGCGATTATCTGACTTTAAAGCCTCTCGCATGCTTTTAATCTCGATTGCCTCGCTGGTTTTTAATGCCTCTTTTATTTGTGTGCTATGTGTGGACCAATTAAGAGGGTCATAAAACTGCGCGACAGATATATCTTTTTGTTGTATTGTAACTTTATTTTGCGGTTTAATTGTATGTTCAGGTTTGTTTAACGCTACAGTTTTTTGTTTGTTTATACTTTTTGTTTGTTGTTTTACTGTGTTGTTGGGTTTATTTATTATCTTTATTGAAGTGAGTAGCAGTGTGAGCACTGCAATAATTAACCATATTTTAAAGTTTTGTTTTTTCTTATATTTATATTTCATTATTTCTCCACCTTTTTACTGCGTCTATTGCCAAGTTAGCAAGTTGTTTATATCTTTCTTGTTTATTTTTTACCCTCTCTGTAAGTGGTGACAAAATGCCCATGTTGCTGTTCATTGGCTGAAAGTTGTTCGCGTTTGCTTCACAGCTTATATAATTGGCAAGTGCTCCTATCATACTGCAAGGCTCTAATGGTTGGAGTTTTTTGCCACATAGCATTCTTGCCAGGTTTAAACCCACAAAAAGTCCGCTTGCTGCCGATTCTAAATAGCCTTCCACTCCCGTGAGTTGCCCGGCAAAAAACAAATTTTTATGTTCGCGGCTCCTAAAGCAATTGTCCAGCAGTCTGGGGCTATTTATAAATGTGTTGCGGTGCATAACTCCATAGCGTATGAACTCTGCTTCCTCCAGCCCCGGAATGAGCCTAAACACTCTTTTTTGTTCGTTCCATTTAAGGTTAGTTTGAAAGCCTACTAAGTTAAAAAGTGTGCCTCTGTTATTTTCTTTGCGCAGTTGTACCACGGCAAATGGTTTCTCTTTGTTATTATGATCTAAAATGCCCACCGGTTTAAGCGGCCCAAAACGCAAAGAATCATAGCCACCTTTAGCTATGGTCTCTATCGGCATGCAGCCTGAAAATACTTTAAATTCTGTCTGTTCGAAGTCTTTTAACTTTACAGTTTCTGCGTTAATTAATTCGCTATAGAATCGTTCATACTCCGCTTTGGTTAAGCAACTGTTAAGGTAATCTGCTCCACCTCTGCCGTAGCGAGACGCCCAGAAAACTTTGTTATAGTCTAGGCTTTCGCCATCAACGATTGGTGCCGCTGCATCAAAAAAGCTCAAGTTTTCGCTGCCAAAAAATACCTCTATATTTTTTGCTAAACTATTGCTTGTGAGGGGACCGGTTGCTATTACGTAAAAGCCCGTGTCTTGTGGAATCTCTGTTATCTCTTTGGTGATAATATTAATACTTTTGTTATGGCGAATTTTATTACTAATATATTCAGAAAAGCTATTTCGTTCTACAGCTAGTGCATCGCCTGCCGGTACTTTTGTTGCCTCCGCTGCCTCTATGACTACTGAGTCTAATATTCTCATCTCTTCTTTCAGCAGACCAGATGCGGTTTCTAGCCTTTGGGACTTGAGTGAATTGGAGCAAACTAATTCGGCAAAATTGGGATTTTTATGTGCCGGTGTGAAGTTTTTTGGCTTGATATCTATTAAGTCTACCTGAATATTGTGTTTAGCCAGTGCTAATGCTGCTTCGCAGCCTGCGAGGCCTGCGCCAATTACTGTTACTTTATCCATTGTTTCCCTCTTTTATATAACCGCAATTTTCTGCTCGGCAGATTATTTTATGGTTCTTTCCTTTTGTTCTAAACAGCGTTGCTCCGCATTTTGGGCAAGCATCTGCAATTGGAATATCCCATGTCATGAAATCGCAGGTTGGATTGTTTTCACAGCCGTAATATGTGCGGCCTGTTTTAGATTTTTTTATTAAAATTTGACCGCCGCATTTGTTGCATATGCCCGCACTCGGCTTAACGAATTTTTTTGTATTCGTGCATTCGGGATATCTTTCACATGCTAAAAATTTGCCAAATTTGCCGAACTTCACCTTCATATGGGCTCCGCAAACCTCACAAATCTCGTTCGTTTGCTCGCTTGGTACTTCTATTTTTTGCGGATCCATATTCTCTTCTGCGTTCTTTAGTGTTTTTTCAAAATCGCCATAAAATTCCTTAAGCAACGCAACCATATCTAATTTCCCTAAGCTGATTGAATCTAGCCCCGTTTCCATAGTTGCTGTGAAATTTTCATCTACAATATTTTTAAAGTATTCCTCAAGGATTCCATTTATAATCTCTCCTAGGTCTGTTGGTTTTAGGCTTTTGCCCTCTTTGATCACATATTCTCGCGCCATAATTGTTGAAATTGTAGGTGCATATGTACTAGGTCTACCGATGCCTTTTTCTTCCAGTGCTTTGATTAAAGATGCCTCTGTGAATCTGGCAGGCGGCTGAGTAAAATGTTGCAGTGGCTCTATTTTTTTTGCACAAAGTTTTTCGCCCACTTCCAGTTCCGGTAATTCTTTTTGTTCATCTTGTTCTTTATTGTTCTTATAAACCGCTGTGTAACCCAAAAAGTTTACCTTGCTACCAGATGCAGAAAAAGTATAAATCCCCGCTTTAATTTCTGCCGATGTAATATCGTAAACTGCATCTGCCATACGGCTTGCAACAAATCTTTCCCAAATTAATTTATAAAGTTTATACTGGTCTTTTGTTAAGTCCTGCTCCACAGATTCCAGTAAAATGTTCAGGTTTGTGGGTCTGATTGCTTCATGTGCATCTTGAACATTTGCGCTTTTTTTGAGTTTTTTCTCGTATCCTACATATTGCTCACCATATGTTTTTTTTATATATTCTCTAGCTGCTGTTTTAGCTTCTTCTGAAATTCTCAAGGAGTCTGTTCTCATATAGGTGATAAGGCCTTGGGTGTCGTAAAGTTTTGTGCTAACCCCTTCGTACAGTTCCTGCGCTACCTTCATAGTCTTCTTAGACGAAAAAGATATTTTATTATAAGCATCCTGCTGCATTGTGGATGTTATATATGGCACTGGAGCTGTTCTTTTTTTTGTGTTATTCTTTATGTTCTCTACGATGAAATCGGAATGTTTAAGTTCTTCAACAATTTTTTCTGCCGCAGCTTTTGTGGAAATATCTGCCGGTTTGCCGTTAATTAAGCTGAGTTGAGCATTAAATTGTTTTTTGCCCTTTTGTTTGCTCAAAATTGATTCAATCGTCCAATACTCTTTTGGCACAAACTCTCTAATCTGTTTTTCGCGGTCAACGATTATCTTAACCGCTACCGACTGCACTCTTCCGGCAGAAAGCCCTCGTCTGACCTTCTTCCACAACAGTGGACTGATTTTATAGCCTACTATTCTATCTAAAATTCTTCTGGCCTGTTGTGCATCGACCAAATTCATATCAATCTCACGCGGGTTATTTATGCCTGCTTTAACTCCATTTTGTGTGATTTCATTAAATGTCACTCGGTTTTTATCTTTAAGATCTAGTTTTAAAACCTGTGCCAAGTGCCAAGAAATAGCCTCTCCCTCACGGTCTGGGTCTGTTGCAAGCAGTACTTTTTTGCCTTTTTTCACCTCTTCTTTTAAGCTTTTCAGCAGTTCTCGTCTGGCTTTGATTGTTGCATAGGTTGGTTTGAAATCGTTTTTAATATCCACATTTAACCTACTCTTTGGCAAATCTCTAACATGCCCAAACGATGCCACAACCTTATATTTATCTTTTAAATACTTTTGAATTGTTTTGGCTTTCGCCGGTGATTCAACGATAATTAAATTCTTCATATTCTAGTCTCTCCATAATAATATTATACGCTATATTTAGGGCCAGGGAATGTTCTTATTGCTCCCAAAAGTTCAAGTTCGGTCACTGCCACCAAAGCATCACTCAGCGCCAGCCCGGATTTTTGAACCAAATATTCAAGTTCCTTTCCCTCCGCTTCTAGGCTATTATAAAATTTCTTAGCATTCTTACTTAGTAAATTTAAATCCACAAGTTCTTCTGTTTGTGGTTTTTTAATATCTTGATTATTTTGTTGCTCACATAATGTTTCTTGCGGATTGTAAGTTACCAACTCTATTGTAGCATATTTTTTTTGTAATTCAAGTAAGATATCATTCGCCTCTAGCGCTATAAGTGCACCATCTTTTAAAAGTTTATTAGAGCCGTTGGCTTCTTGAATATCTATGTTATGCGGTACTACAAACACATCTTTACCTTGTTCTAAAGCAAAGCCAGCCGTGATTAAAGATCCGCTTTTAGCTCCGGCTTCTGTGACCAAAACCGCATCGCTAATACCTGCTAATATTCTATTCCTGACCGGGAATGTGAAGCGTGTTGCTTTTTGGTTAGGCGGATACTCTGATAAAAACAAACCATTTCCCGCCAGCATTTCTTCTTTTAGCGCGTTATTTTTAAGTGGATAATTAATGTTTAATCCGCAGCCGAGCACTGCAACAGTTGCTCCTCCCGTTTTTAGTGCAGTTCCGTGTGCAACAGCATCTATGCCTACTGCAAAACCACTGACAATTATAGTGCCTGCCTTAACCAAGTCTTTTATTAAACTTTTTGTTATTTGTTCACCATAATTTGTGGTTCTTCTGGAGCCTACAACACAGACTGTGCCTGTATTTTTGAGCCTGTTTACAATCTCTATTTTGCCTTTTGCAAACAGAACAATTGGCGGTGAATATATGTATTTTAAGTTTGTTGGATATAATTTATCAGTATATTTTATTATTAAGTAATTATATTTTTGGCATTCATTAAAAATGTTTTCTGCTCTTTTTAAATTAAAATTAATACTGCCTCTAATTATTTTTTCAAGTTTACCGTTTAAGTGTAACGTGTGTAGTTTTTGAAACACTCTTTTAGCTGTGCCAAATTTTTTGACCGCTTTAATAAGTGTTCGCTTTTTAAACGCAGTCAGTTCACTCAACCAAAGCCAATATATTAAATCTTCATCCAAATAATATCATTCCTTGCAAACTATATATTTTTTTATTATACCACACTGCAAACAGAAAAGTATTTCTTTATTAAATAAAGTAACAGGTAATTGCACATTCTGTCAATAGTTATAACTATACTTTTTGAATCTATTTTAATTATTTTATTTATTTTGTTGAGTTTTTTCTATTTTTGTGATATAATATTGTATGTAGCTTATTGTGAAAGGGGTTTTATTAATGGCAAAGCGGCGAGTTTTAAATATACTTTTAGCTTTAGTTGCTTGTTTTGAATTGGTTTCTTTGATTAATTGCCCTATTCACCCGGTTGCAGCCAGCAACAAAGCATTCTCTATTAATCTTTGCTCTTCTTTAGGTAAATTGCCGATTGAAGAAAATGATATTGAAATTGCCGGTGTTGGTTCAGATTTTTGTTTATTTAACGAATTTTCGGATATCTCCTCTGCCTCCGAAAAAATAATAGCCTTTAAATCCACACCAATAAAGATAAAAAACAATTCCATGCAAGCTATTCAAATATATATTAATAAATTCATAAATAACAGTGAAAAATACAATATTGTTAACAGAGAGGATTTATGCCACAGCGGTAATAACCTGGCTCTTGGCATTGCTCGCTCTGATTCGCAAATTGCCTGGTTTAATGAATACTCAAATGGTGTTAAATGGTTTTGTAATCTTGCTGAGTTCCCCAAGCAATACCCGGTTTTTGCTAATCTTTCTGGCAAAACTGTTGCCTCTTTTTATATAGTTGGAGCGTATCACGGGCAATTTTCTTCGAAAGATGACGTTGATATCTCTATGTTGTTTGAAATAAACGATCAAATAGAAGAACCAGATATATCACCACAAAATATTGAATGTTTACAGATTAAAGATTTAGAAAGTCCCGAGCAAAAAACCGAAACTGACTCCGAAATGTTAACTGATACTGAAGAAAAATCTTTAGAAAAATCCGTTTCAGAGTCTGAATCTAATACAAAGTCTGTTTTAAACGAGTTGGATGATTTACGCGGCGATATTACAGATGAAACTAAAGAAATCCCTTCTGAAAAACTCGCTCTGCCAAGTGATATGTCTACGGTAGAACAAAAGGTTGAATCGCCAAACCCCACTGAGTTCCAAGAGGATTCTCAACAAACTGCTGCAGATTCTAGTTTGGAGAATGAACCACCATCGTCTGCAACAGAAGAAAATAGTGTAGTTGAAAAAGAATCAGTTGAAAAATTAGTGCCTCCAGTATCGACCGAAGTTATGGAATCTTTAAATCAATTGAATTCTAACTAACCTTAAAATTTATAAAATAACCTCTGGCTATGCCAGGGGTTATTTTTTTCTACTTTGTTGCATTATTCTCTAAAATGTTTTTTAATACCTCTATGCCTTTTAACAATTGTAAATCATTTTGGCTAAAAGTGGATTGCTCTTCAAAATTTTGCATTAGTCCTGTCTCTACCGAAACATCAGGAATAATTCCCTTTTCGTGAAAGCTTATTCCATTTGGAGGTAAAAATTCAGCAGTCGTCAATTCAACAGCTGATCCATCTTTCAGTTCAAAAGTTTCTTGTATTGTTCCTCTGCCTGCTGTTTGCGTCCCCACAAACAAAGCTTTATTATAGTTTTTTAGAGCCGCAACAAAGAGTTCTGCTGCACCTGCTGCTTCGCTATCCGCTAAAACAACAGCCGGTTTTTTAAGTTCCTTGTGGCCAGAAGAATAAAAAAGATTCTCTGATGTGCCATCTTTATGGGCAGATGAGACAATTAAGCCTTGCGGCAAAACAAATTCCAACATTTTAGCTGCATATTCAACTTCACCAGATGACACTCCGCGTACATCAAAAATAACGGCGTCTTCTTCTTTTAAAATCTTTTCCAGTTGTTTTTCAAAATCATTTACGGCTCTGTTATTAAATGATTGAATTTTTATATATCCAATATTATCAAAATTCTCCGATTCAATTGGTAAGATATCTACACAGCGCACCACCAGGTTCTTATTTATATCGTTAATGCCACGTCTTACTGTTATATCTACCGATTTGCCTTCTAGCTGCCACAAATTTGTTATACTCTCTTTTGCATTTTCTGTTGTAATATCTACTCCGTTTATATTTATAATTAGGTCACCCGGCTCTAGTTCGTTAACTTCATTAAAGTTTGTGTTATAGTACTTTTTCACCTTAATATAGCCGCCGTCTGCAATTAGTTCTGCACCAAACAGCGCTCTTTGCCCTTGCTGCCCTTTTTTTATTTTTGTGTATTCATCCTTCGTTATATATCTTGAATTTTTATCTGCTATGCCGTTCATATAGCCTAATCTTAGTTCATCATTCAGTTTGTTGTCGTCAATTGTTCCATTGTATTTGTTTTTGACAATTTCATCAAGCTCATAAATTTTAGCAGATATTTGTTTATATTTAGAAATATTCTTGAATTTATTATTAAAAATATTTACTGTAGATATAACAGAAATTGAGACTGACCCTGCAATTGCAAATAATATAGAAATGATAAAAACATCAATTGCAATCTTCTTTTTATTATTATCCATCTCTTTTCTCCCTGTTTCATATTTTTTTATATTATATTCGAATTCTGTTAAAATTGCAAGAACTGAAGCTGTATTGTTAGTTTGTTTATGTGCTAAAAATACGCTTTTTATTGTTCAAACGAGTAACGTTTATGAAGGTTTCTGGCATAAGTGATGGCAAATCTATGCGCTTCGTCTTGCATTCTGGTGATAAAATTAAACAACTCATTATCTTCAACATGAATCTCTTTGCCTTTAAATACAATCGCTTTTGTTTTATGATTCTCATCTTTAACCAGTGCCGCAGCATCTGTTGCCAGGTTAAACTTAAGCAGAATTTCTTCTGCCACCTTAAGATGTTGTTTGCCTCCATCGATGAGGATCAAGTCCGGCGTCTGTTCAAAACCTCTTTTTTGTTCAATATTATTTTTGAACCTTCTAAACAGCACTTCGCGCATACTGCCATAATCATTTTGGTATGATAAGCTTTTAATTTTAAATTTTCGATACTTACTTTTATCCGGTTCGCCATCTCTAAACGTTACCATGGAACCCACAATAACGGAATCAGAAAAATTGGAAATGTCAAAGATTTCTATAAGCTTCGGTTCATGGCTTAATTTTAACAAATTCTGAAGTTTTTGTGTTACGCTGACTGCATTTACACTCTTTTTTAAAGCACCTTGTTTTGCATTTTGAAGTGCCAGGTTATAGATAGCTTGCCAATTTTTTGTTGCACTAAGCTTTTTTTCCTTATCTTCTGTGTATAATTTTTTATCTTCTACGGTTACAATGCCTTTGAATTGAGGATTTTTTTCGGTTAGAAATTGAAGCACTAAGGGCAGATCTTCGAAGATTTTATTTAGTACAACATAGTCCGTTGGCAGGTGCTTAAATGAATAATATTGAACCAGTACATGACTAACTGTTTGTTCATCAAGTTCTCCGTTAACAACCATATTACGGTTTTGAGTTAATTTGCCAGATTCAAATTTTATCATTGATGTGTATGTTTTTTCTTTTTGAGTGAAAAATGCAAATGTATCGCAGTTGATTTTTGCATTAAGCACAACATGTTGTTCGTCTTTCATTTTTTCGAGCAACTTTATTGTATCTCTAAGTGTTGCGGCCTTTTCAAAGTTAAGTTGTTCTGCCGCTATTGCCATATCTTTGCTCATTTCTGCAATAATCTGTTTTTTGCCGTTTTTTATTGTTTTTTGTGCGTTTTTTAACCGTTCTTCATATTCTGCTTCACTAATTTTACGGGCACATGGTGCACAGCAACGCTCAATATAGTAGTTAAGGCATGGGCGTGAATACTTTGTTTTTAGCAGTTGCTTTTTACATGTTGGTAGTTTAAATGCCAAGTTTACACTCTCCACAAGAGATGATACCGCTGCTCCGGAAATGAACGGGCCAATATACAGGTTCTCATCTTCTTTTTTATTCTTTACCGCCAAGATCTTATTCCATGAAACCTTAGATTGTTGAATTTCTATAAACGAATAGCCTTTATCGTCGCGCAACATTGTATTATATTTAGGCCTATTCTGTTTAATTAAGCTACATTCTAAAATTAATGCCTCAAATTCACTGTTTGTTACAATAAAATCAAAGTCATCTACTAGTTCAATCATTCTTTCTATTTTGGCTGAATGTTTTTGAGCAGCAGAAAAGTAGCTAGATACTCTATTACGTAAAATTTTTGCTTTACCAATATATATTATATTTTTTTTCTCATCTCGCATAATATATACGCCTGGCAGTGCTGGAAGATTTTTTGCCTTTTTATAAAGTAATTGTAGTCCGTTTGCCAAAAAGAACACCTCTACATTTAAGTTGAACTGATAATATTTAGTATATCATCTGAACTTTTAACAATCAACTGTAATTCGGCACTTGACATTTAAATTAAATTGTGATATCATATAAAGCGGCTAAAAGAGAAACAGTTAAGTTCTCACCTGTTGTACAGGGCTTTTGCCTTTGTGAGCAGGTTCGGCTTTTTAGATTAAATGTATAAATAAATTAAAACATTTATCTTACTGAGCGTGAACTTAAGTGTAAACTTAGCTTGCGTTCTTCTTTTTTGTTTTTTAATTTATAAATTCTTTGGAGGTGTTTTGCTATTAGCACAAAAGAACTGCAGATCAATGAAGAGATCAAAGACAGCGAGGTTAGAGTGGTTGGAATAAAAGATCTTAGTGAATCTATTATGAGTATAGAGGCCGCTCAAAGTTTAGCCGCTAAAATGAATTTGGATTTAGTTAAAATTGTACCTAACGCTCAACCACCTGTATGCCGCATTATGGATTATGGCAAGTATTGTTTTGAAATGCGTAAAAAAGAACGGGAAGCCAAAAAAAAGCAAAAAGTTATAGAAATTAAAGAAATTCGGCTCTCTATGGGAATTGGGGAAAACGATTTGGAAACTAAAGCTAACCATGCTAAGCGGTTCTTGCAAGCCGGTAACAAGGTTAAAGTGGTTTTGAGATTTAGAGGCCGTGAAATGATGCATACTAAGTTGGGTGAAGATCTTTTGCAGAAATTTGCAGACGCTTGTGCTGAATTTGGAGCAATTGAAAAAGCTCCTAAGCTAGATAGTAGAAATATGCTGATGTTTTTAACAGCAAAAAATAGTAAATAAAAAAATTATATAGTTAAAGGAGAAATTCATATGGCAAAATTTAAATTGAAAACTAACAAAAGTGCTAGTAAGCGTTTTAAATTTACCAAAAACAACAATGTTAAAAGGTCAACAGCAAATAGATCCCATATTTTAACAAAAAAATCTAGGCACCGCAAAAGACGCTTGAGAAAAGCTACATATGCCGATAAAACTAATGTAAAAGCTATCTCTCTTTTAATACCATACAAGTAAATTTTGATCGTTCGCAAGAATTTAATTTAGGAGGACAAATATTATGGCAAGAGTTAAGGGCGGTATTATGGCCCACAAAAGAAGAAAAAAAGTTTTGAAACTGGCAAAAGGTTTTTATGGCGCAAAAAGTAAACAGTTTAGAACCGCAAAACAAGCTGTTATGAAATCTGGGCAATATGCTTATATTGGGCGTAAAAACAGAAAACGTGATTTTAGAAGATTATGGATTATACGTATTTCTGCCGCTTGCAGACTTAATGATATAAATTATTCAACTTTTATGAACGGATTGAAAAAAGCCGGTATCGAACTTAATCGTAAGATGCTTTCGGAAATTGCTATTGCTGATCCAAAAGCATTTACAGAACTGACAAAAAAAGCTAAATCTACTCTGTAAAATTATATACTAATTCCGGGTTTAAACTTGTCTTTGGCTATTCGTAGCTTAAGGGCAAGTTTTTTGCAATTGAAATTTATGCAAATTAGCAAGGAGGTATTTAATATGAAATATTTGGCAATAATTCAAGCACGTTGTGGCTCTTCTAGGTTGCCCGGCAAAGTCTTAAAAGATTTAGTTGGTAAAACCGTAATTGAGCGTGTTTTTGAGCGTGTGAAAGCTAGCAAAAAAGTGGATGATGTTATTGTTGCAACCTCTATAGAGCGCAATAATCTACCTTTGATTGAGCTCTGTGCAAGCCGTGGTATTCGTGTGTTTATTGGCTCTGAATTGGATGTCTTGGACCGATACTTTCAAGCGGCAAAGCTTTTTTTGCCAAAATACGTAATACGAATAACTGCCGACTGCCCGTTAATTGATTGTAAGTATATAGACGATTTGATTGAATTGGTAGATGAAAAAACCGATTATGCCTGTACCGATAATACCTCCTTCCCTGTTGGGTTAGATGCTGAAGTTATTAGTTTTGAAGTTTTGAAACAAATCTGGAAAAAAGCTCGTCTTAGTTCTGAGCGTGAGCATGTTACTCTATATGTTAAAAATCACCCGGAAGAGTATAACATAAAAAAGCTTATATGTAATTTTAAAGGCGCAGCGCACAAACGTTTAACGTTAGATCATTTGGAAGATTATCAACTGATTCTAGAAGTATATAACCATTTTGCAAATTTAAACAAAGCAGATGATTTTGATACTGCAGATGTTTTAGAATTTTTGGATAAAAATCCTGCACTTGAACAGTTAAATGCCCATATAGATCGTTTTGAAGGCTTAAATAAATCCCTCAAAGAGGATAAAACTGTTGAGTTTGAATTTTAAAAAAGAAAGGTGTTGATCTTTTTGCATTTAAAAGAAAAAATCAAACACGGTGTTTATTTTATTGCCGAAATGTCTGCTAACCATGCCGGCAGTTTAGACACCGCTTTAAAGATTGTTAAAGCAGCTAAAGATTCTGGTGCGGATTGCCTTAAGCTGCAAACATACACCGCAGATACTTTAACATTAAATTGCAACAAAGATTATTTTAAAGTTAGAGGCGGTTTGTGGGATGGAACAACCCTTTATGAATTATATAAAGAAGCCAGTATGCCATGGGAATGGCAGCCCATTATAAAACAAAAATGCGAAGAGTTGGGGTTGGATTTTTTATCTACCCCATTCGATAATTCTGCGGTAGATTTTTTGGAAGATTTAGGTGTTGAATTTTACAAAATTGCCTCTTACGAGCTAACAGATATTACTCTAATTGAATATGTGGCTAGCAAAGGCAAGCCGATAGTTATGTCTTGCGGTATGGGTACTGTGGATGAGATAACAGAAGCTCTAGCTGCCTGCGAAAAACACAACAATAAAGATATTATCTTGTTAAAATGTTGCAGCGAATATCCGGCTAATTTTGAAGATATGAATCTAGCTGTTATTCCAGACATGATTGAGCGTTTCGACTGCCCTGTTGGTTTCTCTGATCACTCGATGGGGCATTTGGCAGATGTTGTTGCCGTGACTCTTGGTGCTTGTGTAATAGAAAAACATTTTTGTCTTTCGAGAGCAATAAAAAATCCGGACAGTGAATTCTCTATGGAACCTGCAGAGTTTAAAGCTATGGTGGAAGCCGTGAACAATGCCTACCAGATTAAAGGCACTAAAACCTATAAACGTACAAATCTAGAGGAACGTGAAGCAAAAAGGAGAAGGTCCATTTTTGCTGCTAAAGACATTGCAGCAGGTGAAGTGTTAAGTGTTGATAATATGAAAATTATTCGCCCTGGTGACGGCGCCTGCCCCAAATTTTGGTCTGCTTTACTTGGCAAAAAAGCAAGGCATGCTATTGAATTTGGTGAACCAGTTCTTATTGAAGATGTTTTTTAATATCAATTTTAGAATTCAGAAATGCAAAATTAAATTAACATGCTCAGGAGGTAGCTTTAAATGCAACAAAAAAATATAGTTATAACCGGCGCAAAAAATAATAATCTGAAGAATGTTAGTTTGACAATACCTCGCAACAAACTGATTGTGTTTACCGGTGTCTCTGGCTCCGGTAAATCTACTTTAGCTTTTGATACTATTTATGCGGAGGGGCAAAGGTGCTATATAGAAAGTCTTTCATCTTATGCTCGGCAGTTTTTAGGTCAGGCTGAAAAACCCAATGTTGAAAGTATTGAAGGGCTTTCGCCTGCTATTTCAATCGATCAGAAAACCACATCACATAATCCCAGGTCTACAGTTGGCACAATTACAGAAATATATGACTATTTAAGGCTTCTTTATGCTCGTATCGGTATTGCGCACTGCCCTATTTGTGGCCGAGAGATTGTTCAGCAAACAATTGACCAGGTTGTAGACAGTATTTTAAGTTCATACAACGGTTTTAAAGTGCAAATTTTAGCTCCAATTGCCAAAGTAGAAAAAGGTACTCATAAAAAAGCTCTGGAAAAGTTAGAAGCCAGTGGTTATATTCGTGTGCGAGTTGACGGCACCATGTTTGAGCTAGGGGATAATATATCTCTTGAAAAAACAAAAAAGCACAATATTGAAGTTGTTGTTGATCGCTTGGTGGCAAAAGAAGAGCAAAAAGGTCGGCTTTCTGAATCTTTGGAAGTTGCGTTTAAACTTGGCAATGGGATCTCTGTTGTGAATGTAGACGGCATCGGCGATGTGTTATTTTCTCAGAATTATGCCTGCCCGGAACATGGTATAAACCTAGAAGGTCTAGAGCCTAGAATGTTCTCTTTTAACAGTCCGTACGGGGCTTGTTCACACTGCATGGGGTTAGGTTCTTTAGAGGTTGTTGATCCGGAATTGATTGTGCCAAACAAATTGCTCTCGCTTTCTTGCAATGCTATAAAAGCTTCCGGTTGGTACTGTTCCAGTGGATCTTTTGCAGAGATGTTTTTTGAAGGTATTGCACGTCATTATGGATTTACTCTGGATACGCCTTTTTGCGATATTCCAAAAGATGGAGTGCACGCTTTACTTTACGGCACAGATGAAAAGTTAGAGTATTTTAGAAAAGTTGGAAAAATAAATGTGCCTTTTACAGCTAAGTTTGAGGGTGTTATAAATAATCTAGAGCGCAGATTTAGAGAAACAGCTAGTGAAGCTATGAAAGAAGAATTGAAAAAATATATGTGCGAAGTGACCTGCCCCGAATGCAATGGTAAGCGGTTAAAGCCGGAAGTGTTAGCTGTTACTGTTGGCGGTAAGAATATACATGAATTTTGTAGTATGCCGATCGACAAGGAACTGGATTTTGTTAAAACTCTGCAGTTAAATCTAAAAGAACAAAAAATAGCAAATGATATCTTTAAAGAAATAAAAGGTCGTCTAGAGTTCCTGAATAAAGTTGGACTTTCTTATCTGGCTCTTTCTCGCAGTGCCACAACAATCTCTGGCGGAGAAAGTCAACGGTTGCGCTTGGCTACCCAAATTGGTGCTGGGTTGATGGGCGTGCTTTATATTTTAGATGAACCAAGTATTGGCTTGCATCAGCGCGATAATGACCGGTTGATTGCCACTCTTAAAAACCTGCGCGATATAGGCAACACTGTGATTGTTGTTGAGCATGATGAAGATATTATGTATGCTGCAGATTACATTGTTGATATTGGCCCGGGTGCCGGTGTTCATGGTGGTAAAATTGTAAGCGAAGGTAGTATTGAAACTATAAAAAATAATAGTAAGTCTTTAACCGGGCTTTATTTGAGTGGAAAGAAACAAATTGCTGTACCAAAAACTCGGCGCGCTGGTAATGGTAAATTCTTAGAGATTAAAGGTGCTGCTGAAAATAATCTAAAGAATATAGATGTTCGCTTCCCTCTTGGTAAACTTATTGTAGTGACCGGGGTTTCTGGTTCCGGTAAAAGTACTCTCATCAACCAAATTCTTTATCGTGCTTTGAGTAAAGGAAATACCGTTCCCGGTAAACATAAAAAGATCATTGGTCAAGAAAATATCGCCAGACTTATTAATATAGATCAAAGTCCAATCGGCAGAACACCTCGTTCTAACCCTGCAACTTATACATCAGTTTTTTCTGATATTAGAGAATTATTTGCCAGTTTGCCAGAATCTAAAGCCAGAGGTTATAGTGCCGGGCGATTCTCTTTTAATGTTGCTGGCGGGCGTTGTGAAGCTTGTGCTGGTGACGGTATGCTTAGAATTGAAATGCATTTTTTGCCGGATGTATTTATGCCCTGCGAAGTTTGTGGCGGCAGCCGTTATAACAGAGAAACTTTAAACGTTAGATATAAAAATAAAAACATCGCCGATGTGCTCGATATGACAATAGAAGAAGCTGTAATCTTCTTTGATAATATTCCTAAAATTAAACGAAAATTAAAAAGTTTATACGATATCGGGTTGGGTTATATAAAGCTTGGGCAATCCTCTACAACACTTTCTGGTGGAGAAGCTCAACGTGTTAAACTGGGAGCTCAGCTTAGCAAACAATCTCCTGGTTCAAATTTGTATCTGTTAGATGAACCCACCACCGGTCTACACTTTGCAGATGTTGACAAATTAATTCTAGTTCTACACAAGCTTGTTGATGCAGGCAGTACAGTTATAACTGTAGAGCATAATTTAGATGTTATTAAAAATGCTGACTATATTATTGATTTGGGCCCGGAAGGCGGAGATTTTGGCGGTGAGATTGTTTGTGAGGGAACGCCAGAAGAGGTAGCTAAAAATTCAAAATCGTACACCGGTTATTATTTGAGTAAAAAATTATAAAAGCCAAAAAGCAAATAAAAATAATTTATTTTTATTTGCTTTTCTTATCACTAAGAACGGGAAAAAATTGTTTTTCAAAATTTAATTTGTCGAAAATTTATTTCCATGTATTTACATTCTTTCCAATTTGCTGTATAATTAATTTACTATTTCCTTTATTAATCATTTACTTCCCCAAAAACAGGTAGCGTAGTTGTTTTATCTCTTTGCTACCTGTTTTGTATAGTTTATAAATAAAAATTAAAATAACGTTAGGAGTCGATATTAATGTTAAAAAACAGTAAAAGGAGTTTAGGGTATTTAGTTACAAGTATATTTGTATTGTTGTGTGGCCAAATGGTTTGTATAGGTGTTCCTCTGGCTCGTGCAGATGCTGGGGGCTCTAGCAGTAATACTTCAACCAGCAAGTCTAGCACTACCAGTAAGCAATCTTCTAGTACAAATAAAAGTTCCAGTAGTCAGTCTTCTAGCGCAAATAAAGGCAGCAGTACTTCTAACAGTTCTATTGGTGCTGGAGGCGGTGGTAAACCAAGAGTTTAGTGATGTTATTAAGTTTAAAATAAAAAATAGCCCTTTTAAAGGCTATTTCCCATTTCTTCATTATTGTTTGTTTTCTGCTTGAATTTTATATTAGAAATTACATGTTTTCTGAGTTTATATGTATGACCGTGCTTTAGATGGCCTTGGTAGCTGGCAAGACTTCTTTTTATTTCTTCGTAAGTTATCTTCCCTTTTGCATATTGTCTTTCAAATTGCTTGAGACGTCTTTTAAACCGTTTTTTATTAGATGTTCTAAGCTTTTTTATGACTTTTCCAGTATCTGTTAAGATAAAAGTGGAAGCCTAAAAAATCTACTCTTTGGCATAATGGAAAAATCTCTGTTTTTTTATTAAATTCAAGTTTGTCTTTGGTCGCTTGTTCCTTTATAACTACAAGGCATTCTTTTAAATATCCTTTGTCTTGGTGTAATAGCACTCCATCATCCATATATCTGATATAATATTTGATATGCAACTTCTCTTTTATAGTTCTATCAAGGCGATCTAGATAGTAAAGTGCAAACCATTGATTAGATTGGTTCCCCATGGGTATACCTCGTTCTGGTTCACTTTCGTAGCTATCTATAATATAATAGAGAAGCTCTTTAATCTCTTTGTCTGGAAAATTTTTAAGTTTTTCTTTTAATACTTTATGATGTATAGAATTAAAATATCCTTTGACATCATATTTTAGAATGTATCCTTTACTACCATACTTTTTATAGTGATCTCTTAAAAACCCAGTGAAACGGTTTTGAGCAAAGTGCGTGCCTTTGTTCTTTCTGCACGCAGCATTATCATAAATTAATTTGGGTTCAAAATATGGCATCAGCACTTTATCACACAGCAGGTGTTGAAATACTCTGTCTGAAAAGCTTAATGCTTGGATCTCTCGTTTTTTAGGATCAAACACCATAAATTTATGGTAACCACCAATTTTAATAGTCTTATTTTCTATTCTTTCTTTTAGACGCCATAATTGCATATGTAAATTTGTTTCATAACGTACTACCTCGTTTTTATCATGTTTTTTCCTTTTGCTGTTTTTTTATATGCCTGATAAATACTCGCAAAATCAGTTAATTTTTCATACAATTGTAATACTCCCCCTTAATTTTTAACTATTTCCTATTTTACTATTTCCGCTAGCCGCCGAGGCTTGCGCCACAGTCCAAAAGTATCCTTCTAAGTAGTATTTCCTTTATACATTTTTCCTTCCGGCGGTATGTATTTTTCTGCTGCTTAACAAAACCGATAATCAAATCCACATAAATTTAGTTTTGTTTGCAGTCAAAAAGGAATATGGTTCCTTTGCCTTAAGGTTAAGAAGCAAATTCATGATTAGCTTCACCGGATGTTTTTCCTTAAAAACATCATCAGACGTTAAGGCCATGCGGGGACGCACCTGTTGCTATTGTGGACGTTATTGTTATTCACATAGTTGCCAGTATTAGCATTCAGCGCATTGTTGCTATTGCCCGCGTTTGGAGAACGCAACCAGAACCATGCAACCATATCCCTATATATCTACACATTAAAAATGTGTGATATACCGATGTTATCTTTAAATCGCTTTTAATCCAGGCACCCAAGAGGTTTTGGCATGTATAGAGCTTTTCTGTAATTTGCTCATATTGTTTTGGCAATATGCATTTTTGTTCCATAGAAAGTTGCGATACATATGCTAATAGTTTTATGTTTGTAAGTACATTCCTTTGTAATTTTTGCCTCTCTTTTAATGCTTCTATATTAACGCCTAATCCCTTTTCCGTAACGTAAACTTCATTTGCCATAATCATTCCTTCAATAATATCTAGTGCATAATTTTGCATACGGCCAATTAAAGTAAAACGAAACTTTTTAGGGGATTTATCTGTAACTGTTATAATATAATTGCAAACAGCTTTTGCTTTAGTTATAACTGCTAGCTCTCCTGCTTCCATTAGAATCTCTGCTCCCTTTATGTACTTTTGTGCTAAATTGTATGTTTATATTAATGCTAACATATTGGAATTGGCTTGTCAATTATGTAATTCGTGTTGATTTATTTATATAAATTTACCAATCTTGTAATTAATATTATCATGTTTGAATTTATTTGTTGTTATATTATAAATTTTATTTAAGGGTTGTATCCCATAAAACTAGCTATAAATAAAAAAACTTTAGTCTTTTGTGTATGTAAAAAATCCCCTATTAAGGGGGATTTTTATGTTTATTTTACTACTCTGAAAATTTTAAAATCTTAACTGCGTCTTCACAAATTCTGGTAAAGCCATAAGTTGAAGTAATTGTCGAACGTTTGAGCTGTCTATCGATTAATTTATCATAGTCAACTTGAATATCGCCGCAACATACCATTTCTAAAGCAAAGTTTTTATCAAGAGCAATAATTACATCATCTGGTACAAATTGAGATTTTAGCAATCGAGCTCCCATAAGAGTATCTACCTGACCTGTTAATTCAAACTTTAACCCGTTGTATGGATTAAAAATTTCTTTAAGGCCCAGCATCTTTTTTGCCATGTTAGGAGAAATTAACACTGTGTTCATTTTATATTCACTAAAGCTGTTCCATAAATCTATTAAATTTTCGAACTTTAAACCGCCACTTATTGTTTTTACATCTGGCTTAAAATTACCATCACCATTCATCAAAACATCTATTGCACTTTTTAGCTGTTGTTCCGCAATTTTATAACCAATCTGTTTTAATGCAATTGTGAATACTTCTATCTTTCTATTCTTAATAGTTTCATAATCTACTACCAACATCCGACCTGTCTTTTTTAATGTCACTAAATTTTCTTTTAACTTTATATTAACGCTAGGGATCGATGCTCCTTCCCCAATAACTGTAGGTTCATCATCTTGTTCAAAATATATCGCACGGTAATCCATACTATCTATTTTTGTTCTAACCGCAATTATTTCGTTAAGTACATTAACTACCTCTGTGCCAGATTTTACCGCACGCAGAACATATTCTGGAAATAATGTGGCCGTTTGCGCACTTCTAAAAAATTTCTCTACTTCATCTGAATTGTTCCGTCCTACTCTTATATCGAACCGCTTTAACTGACGCTGAAATGCATCTATATTTGCAAGTGAACTTTCTCTGTAGTTGCTTGAACAATCATAGCCTTCTAAAACTTCCGAAAAGCTTTTATTTGCCACTCTATACATATCTTTATCTAATTTTACACTTTTATAACTCTCCATAATAATAAATATCCTCCTTTTTAAATTGAAAACTTGGTTAAATCTGCATCTTTTGAGGTTTCTAGCCCCTCTGCCTGGATTATAACATTCTTGCCCATTTTTTCGTCTTGTACTTTTTTCAGTTCTTTTAATTCTGTAATATCTAACTTTTCTATCATGTTTTTTATTGTAGAAAGTTTTAACTCTGGCTGTAAAACTGCAAATGATTTTTTTACCTGCGATCTTAGTTCCTCTTCAAATTCGCCAATAACTGATTCTAGTTGTGAAATATATTCCAAGTACTTATCTAACTGCGTTCGGTCTTCGTTGCCGAAATTGTTAGTTTCGTACGAATCTGTAAACTTCTTTCTTATACTTTTTACCACACCCGCCTGCCTTTGAGCTGGCACTGCTACAAAAGACCATTCATAAGCGTCATTTGCACTTTCTAAAACATGATAGCACAATTGTTCTTCTCCGTTTACAATATATTTATTTCCTAACACGTGCTCACATTTTTCTTTTTTTGTATTGCATCCACATATCGAACATTTAACGCAAGAAACGCTACAGCCAATACTCACTTCTTTCTTTATTCCGCCATCTATCTCCTCTATTAAATCTTTATTCTTTTCATTTCTAATCATATAGGCCTTAGCTTTCAACATATAATAATCTTGCCCCAGCTTTGTTCTTTTTATTGGATCTCGCACAACTTCTGTAAAAAATATACGAGATGTTTGATTACTCCCTTTTGGGTCATGATCAAATATGCCCGTCTTTCCTAAAAACAGTTCTTTTAATTCATATAAGCATTTTAAATCAAATACTTCAAAATCACGGTCAAGGTCATTGTCGCACAGTACCACATTAAATGTATACACCTCTTCTGCTTTAAGCGGTCTGCGAGTAAGTTTATTAATTAGTTCTAAATCAGCATCAATATTTTGTGTTATTACATTATTCTCCATAAATGTTTCCTCTTTTACATAAAAATCCCAATTTCATTAGTTTCACTATTAATATCTAATAATAAAACTTCACGTCCTTTTTCACTTAACTTTAACTTCCCTTCCTCTCCCAAGCACAGATTACAACAGCCCAGAGCATTATATTCAATTGTGCCTTCAAATTTTGTTTTAATGTAGCCTTTGATCTGCACACTTGCTTCGTGTTCAGTTGCATTCACAACAATTCCAACAAACTTCTCGTTTTTTTTAGCTTCAGCCACTTTGCCGTTTTCAACAACGTTAACTAACGTTCCTACTTCAAGTTTTTTATCAGATTCAAACGTTACCACTGTTTCTCCAATTCCTGTAAAAGAAACTCTCATTTTTAACTCTCTCCTTTTATTTTTTTGAACAGTAATGTTCAATTTTAATCTGAAATTAATCTTAAAGTTGTATATTTGTATGCAACTTCAGATAATTTCAATTTAAAACCTTCACAAACCTGCAAAAATAGTACAATTACTCTTGTAAAAATTAAAAATAAGATGTATAATAAATAATAAATATCAACAATTGAGTAGGATGAATGGAAAATGGCAAAATCTCATGTTAAACCAAAGCAATTAAAACAAAAATTAATAAAGGCCTTAGCCGTCATGTTTTGCATGGGGGTTATTATTTGTTGCATAATAGGTATGGTTTTTACTTTTTTTATAGCAAGTATAGTTAAAAATCGGCCTAATATAGACATTTCTAATTTAAATCTCAATTACACCACCATAATCTATGCCAATGACAAGCAAAATCAACCATACGAAGTTGAACGAATTCACAGTGTAGAAAATCGGATATGGGTAAACTTGGATGAGATACCAAGTTATGTTGCCAACGCTGCTATTGCTGTTGAAGATCAACGTTTTATGCATCACCATGGTGTTGATTTTAAGCGAACAATCTTTGCGTTCTTAAACGAAATATTTCACTTTGGCAGTGGACGTCAAGGCGGTTCAACAATTACACAACAATTGATTAAAAATATTACTGGGGATAATAAAGTTCAAGCCACACGCAAACTGCGTGAGATGATCTCTGCCCTTTACCTTGAAAAACAAGCTACCAAAGAAGAAATTTTAGAAGCTTATCTTAATGTTGTATATTTTGGCAACAACACAAACGGAATAGAAGCTGCCGCTAATCTTTACTTTAACAAACATGCAAAAGATCTAACCTTGCAAGAGGCTGTGGCAATAGTGGCAATCACAAAATATCCCGTTCGTTACGACCTGTTTACCCATCCCGAAAATAATAAAACTCGCCGCGAATATATATTAGCCAAAATGTTAGAATTTAATTTCATTACAAAAGATGAATACGATGAAGCAATTTCCGGCGAACTGATAGTAAGCGATCGAAATAATCCTCGCACAAAAAATACAACTATTAACAGTTATTTTGTGGACTATTTAATAAACGATGTAATAAACAGTCTTGTTGAAAAATATGGTTACACTCGCCAATATGCCACAAAACAAATTTATAGTGGCGGCTATCGCATTTATTCGACTATGGATGAGCATGTTCAAAATATATTACAAGATAAATTTGAAAACTCATCTGCGTTTTCTCGTGTTTCTGGTGGCAAAGGCGATGTGCAAGCGGCTATGGTTGTGCTAGATAACAACGGTCACCTTGTTGGTATTGTTGGTGGCAGAGGTGTCAAAACAATCAATCGTGGTCTTAACCGTGCAACCGACACAAAGCGTCAACCAGGTTCTGCCATTAAATCGATTGCCGTTTATGCTTTAGCGATAGAAAAAAACGCACTTCATTATTCTTCTTTAGTTAAAGATTCTCCTCATCATAAACTGAACGATAAAGACTGGCCTAAAAATGCATACGGCTATTACCATGGTAATATGCTCTTACCTGGGGCAATTTCTCAATCATCTAATGCTGTTGCCGTAAATGTTTGTGATATGCTGGGCGCAGAGAATTGCTTTAACTTTATGAAAAATAAACTGCATTTAGATTCCCTTGTAGAAAGCAAAACCATAAATAATAAAATATTTTCAGACAAAAATCTTGCCAGCATGGCGCTTGGCGCTTTAACCGATGGTGTTACTGTGCTGGAGCTCACTTCGGCATATCAAATATTTGCTAACGGTGGAACGTATAATCAACCTCACGCTTATTATAAAGTTTTAGATAGCCATGGTAAAGTTGTTTTAGAAAATACAGATGCTCCGCAACGTGTTATTTCTAAATCAACTTCAATAGTTATGAATAAACTCTTACAAGGTGTTGTTACTAACGGTACGGGGCGTGCTGCTAAACTGAACAACTTTGCTGTTGCCGGTAAAACTGGTACTACCTCAGATGATAAAGATGTTTGGTTTGTTGGTTCTACACCATACTACACAGCAGGCGTTTGGGTTGGTTATGATATCCCTCATGAAATGCATAATTTATGGCCTAATTATCCACCTACTAATATCTGGCACGAAGTTATGGAAGATATTCACAAAGATTTACCTAAAGTTGACTTTTTAAAAGATGAAGCTAATATTGTTCCACATAAGTATTGTAATAAAACTGGTCTGCTTGCTTCGCCAACTTGTTCAGATTGCTCTTACGGTCTATATCGTAAACAAAATGTCCCCGCAACCTGCCCTGGCAATCATGCTCCTCAAGAGGTTAGCGATGACACCACAACACAAAATACAAATGCAGCAGTTCAAACTACGAATACTACTGCTGTTCCAGCTACAAATCCTATAAATAACCCAGCTGTAAATCAAGGGGTAAGCACAACAAATCAAAATAAAACTGTTGCGACTTCCGGGTGATGAATTGTTTTAATTTTTTTGAATTTTTGCATCTTCTCTTTTTAATGTGAAATTGCATAGTAAATAATAATAAATTTTGTTGATATCGATGTTTTTTAATTTTGGTGTTGACTCTAACCTTACGTAATAGTTTATACTAAAACTACACGAGGGAGGAGCTTGATATGAAAAAAATCAACGAAGTAAGTAAGGTATCTGGAGTGAGTATACGCACTCTGCAATATTACGATAATATTGGCCTGCTTAAAGCAACCAAGCGAACCGAATCAGGCTATCGACTGTATGACGATACAGCTTTAGAGCAATTGCAACAAATACTTCTATTTCGTGAATTGAAATTCCCATTAAAAGAGATAAAAATAATGATATCAAGCCCTAATTTTGATAAAACCAAAGCTATTGATCAGCAGATAAAACTATTAACTTTAAGAAAAGAACGTTTGGATAACATTATCAAATTCGCTCGTGAAATAAAGAAAAAAGGAGGAATTGCAATGGATTTTAAAGCATTTGATACAAGTGAGATCCAAGAATATGCAAAACGTGCAAAAGCTGAGTGGGGCAATACCGCCCAATACAGCGAGTTCATTAAAAAAGCAAGCAACAAAACTAAAGAAAAAAATGAATTGATAGCATCTAAATTCATGCAGATCTTCGCTAAATTCGGTAAAATGCGTAATAAAGATATTTCTTCTGTTGAAGTGCAAACTCAAGTGCAGCAACTTCAAAATTACATAACTGAACATTTTTATAATTGCATAAAAACATGTGGAATGCAATATCGCATTATAGCTTTAAATTGCGACTTCTATAAATTAAAGATGCATATAAAAATACTAAATCTCACCCCTGTTAGTAACATGTTAGTAACAAATTTCTCCTTAACTTCCACCAATAATTCCATATTTTGGCATGTTAATATTAGTTTATATCCTATAAAAAATATCACTTTAAACTGTGCCCATTTGATATGTGGTTCTTTTCAATAATTAAGTTGGAAAATTGATTGTTTTCTATAAATTTAACTCTTCTCAATGTTCGTTGCATCTAGTATTAACTAGGTGTATTTTTTGTCTCAATTTAAGAAAGGAAATATATCTTGTCTGATAATAGAAATCTTTGTAAAGCTCAATCTGTTAAAAATGATGAATTCTACACCCGTTTTGAAGATATTCAAGCTGAGTTACAACATTATAAGACTTATCTTAAAAATAAAGTTATATATTGTAACTGTGACAATCCCTATGAAAGTAATTTTGTAAAATATTTTATTCTTAATTTCAACTCCCTAAAACTAAAAAACTAATTGCTACCTGTTATGCTAAACCATGTTTTAAAGAAAAGTTATCTATACATCAGAAACCATATAAACTAGAACTTGAACAAGTGAATGATAATGAAGACTTCGATAATATAATAAAAAACAATCCCTCATCACTGTTTCTTGGTGATGGGGATTTTCGTTCCGATGAATGTGTAAATCTATTAAAGCAAGTGGATATTATTGTAACTAATCCTCCCTTTAGTTTGTTTAGAGAATATATATCTCAGTTATTAGATTACAACAAAAAGTTCATAATAATAGGGCATGTAATTAAACTTGCATATAGAAAAATATTTAAACTTATAGCTGATGATAAGCTCTGGCTTGGTTCTGGCAGAAATAACAGTAGTAAATTGTTTAAGATACCAGATGAATTTGTAGATAAATATAATTCCAAATACAAAAAGATCCCGATACGCTGGTATACAAATACAAAACTTAAAAGAGAGTACAATGATTTAATTTTAAGTAAGCACTACACCCCAGAAGAATATCCTAAATATGACAACTATGATGCAATAGAGGTGAGTAAAGTTGCAGATATCCCTTGTGACTTTGCAGGAGTAATGGGGGTACCAATAACGTTTTTAGATAAGTATAACCCTGAGCAATTTGAGATATTAGAGCTTAGGAATAGTGATAAATATAAAACACCTCTTTGTATAAATGGTAAAGAGGTGTTTGTTAGGATACTTATAAAAAACCGGCATCCTTTAGATATATAAAGTGTGGTAGAACTTGCAGAATTAGTACAGCGTGTGGCCTTTTCCTACTCATACTTGTATTTAGGTAGGAGATGGATTTTTTTATTTTATATCACCTGTATTATCTGTGTTTTGTTGTTGCCTGACTCGACTTATATATTTTAGTTCACTTTTAATATCTGAAACACTTTTGTTCAACTTTTTCATCTCCTCTTTTATTTGCTCACCCTCTGTTGCTACAGGAAATATTGAGGGATATTTGCTAAAGTCGATATAGAATGAATCTATGTACAGCGAATTTCTATCTTTATATGAAATCGTGCCTTGAATAGGTATTTTGTTTAGTCGGTCTGTAAACTTTTTATCGCGGCCGAAATAAATATCATAGCTTTGCTTAATACCTAATGAAAACTCTTTCCCATCCAACTCTCGTAGACACTCCTTAAAGTCCAAGTCCATAAGGCTGTCAATAAAATCTTTGTCCAATTGTAGCCGAACATTAGTGGCGACTCGTTTCCCATGATTAGTAAAACGTAATCCGTACCAATGGGTATTTCCTTTACATTCATATATGAACTCATGTGATATAAACGCACGGTGTTCTTCCTCGTGCTGGCGCTTTAGCTCATCTAATTGACCTTGCGTTGCTTTTGCAGAATGAGAATTAGCAACGTAATTTGCGATGATTACTACTAAATTGACAAACGTCATAAAAGTTATAAACAAATCGGAGTAGATGACTAAAAATTTAATTATTTCTTGCATATACTATTTTCCCTTTCTTAGTTTTTCGATACATTTCCATTCACTCCATAACATAGTCACTTTCGCTGGTGTAGAGGCTGTACCGCAGGTAAAACTGTAGGCACCTATTTCACCAATTCATTTAATCTGCCTGGCATATCTAGAATAATTGTCTATAATATCATTAAAAGCATGGTATTGATCTGGTTTAAAAGAACTACCCGTCCTTGCTGAATCTAGAACTGGACTGTGACTGTCTATAGGCTTTTCTAAATGCGGTACTGCTCCGCTGCTCGTACTCCCACCAGAAGTAGAGGATTGAGGTGCTGTAAATAAAGTAGACACTGCATCGTCCACTAAGCTGAAACCGCCACCTCCACATTCTCTATTATCATCTAAATTATTAAATTCTCTTTACAGCCTTTTAGTATTAACTCACAAAGATTATCCTCTGAAGATAGTTCTTGCCAGTTCTTATAAAGTAATAAGATCGTATTTAGTGTTCTCAAAAAAGATATGTTGCTGCTACCAATTTCACCATACGCGCCGTTAATTACTGTAAGTTCACCACATGGAAGTAAATTTTTTTTATACCATTGTTCAATACACTTTTCTAACGCAGGAATATATTCAGCAAGCATTCCCAAATATACATTGTCTGAATTAGTAGCTATTTTTGAAAGGAAACCAACTCTTTCAACATCTGTTCCGAAACAGATGTTGAAAGTAAAATTTCTTGTATTTTTTGGCGAGAATTTTGTTAAAAGCATAGCATAATTACTTGCGTGATGAGGAGATGAAAGTAATTCTAATCCTAGTGTGCCTTCATGCCATGTAGCATGAGTATTTAAGACATTATATGTCTTGGATTTTTTTGTTTTTGATTAATATTTAATTGTGGCAGTTCATCAAACCAGAGCTGAAATCGGCGAAATTCATCCAAGCGTTTATATATATTCATTTTTTTAGCCCCCAGTATTCGAACCAAGAATTATTAAACCAGTTAGGGAATTTTTTAATAACATCAGGGTGATAAAGGTCATACTCACTAACATTGTACTTCTTTAATGCCATACTATGTGCAGTTTCATAATTAATACCTTTTGACATCAATTTTGCTTCTTCCAATTCATGCAAATAAAAATTTGAATCTGCTCCAGTAATTGGCTTTTTCAACTTCATAGCCTCATCGGTTCTCTTAATCATTGCGTCATTAAATTCTGAACGTAATTCACCAGATAAATGCCGCTGAATTTCTAATAAATCTTCTTGTTTGGGATTTATAGATATTCCTGTAGAATGTGCCCTCGGTTTGCTAACATCGCCATTAGAAGCAGAGGATTAAGGTTCAGTAAATAAAGTAGACCCTACATCATGTGCTAAGCTGGAACCGCCATCTCCTTCTGCTGCTACTGCTCCATTCCCTGCTACTTTCCCTGCTTGCATCAATGTGGTTTTCA
>JAFPTG010000017.1 GCA_017400345.1 Oscillospiraceae bacterium | reverse complement strand
TGCCGCACCTTCTTCATTGCAGGCTATGCCTAAAATTCTACTACTGCGTTGAACAATTTTGGTCAAACTTAAAACATCATAAAGTTCTAATTTAAGCACAACCCCAAACCTGTCTCTTAAAGGAGCAGAAAGTTGCCCTGCACGTGTTGTAGCTCCAATCAAGGTGAATTTGGGTAAATCTAGCCTTATAGAACGAGCAGATGGTCCTTTGCCAATAATAATATCAAGCCCAAAATCCTCCATTGCCGGGTAAAGAATTTCTTCAATATTATGCGACATCCTATGTATTTCATCTATAAATAAAACATCGTTTTCGCCTAAATTGGTTAAAATAGATGCTAAATCTCCTGGTCTTTCTATAGCCGGGCCAGAAGTTATTCTAATATTAACTCCCATCTCATTTGCAATAATTCCGGCCAAGGTCGTTTTGCCAACTCCAGGCGGCCCATAGAACAAACAATGGTCCAAACTTTCTTTACGTTTTTGCGCAGCATTAATAAAGATTTTTAAATTGTCTTTTATGCGTTCCTGACCAATATATTCATCAAGTGTTTTAGGTCGCAACGAAAACTCAGTTTCCCTATCATCCATTTCTTCTTCATTTTTTGCCAGTGCTATTATTCGGTTTTTAAATTCAAATTCCGAGCCATCATTTTGCACATTCTTCACCTTCTAAAACTATAGCTTTAATTTGCCCTGCTTAAAACCGCAAGCAAGCCCCTAAAAACAAAATCTCAATTTTTTTAAACCATACTCCCTGCTGTTCTGGGGAATAAAAGCACGTCTCTAATGTTAGGTATTCCTGTTAAATACATAATTAATCTTTCAAAGCCCAACCCAAAACCGGCATGCTTTGCGCTGCCAAATCTGCGCAAATCTAAATACCATTCATAATCCGCCTTTTTCAAACCACATTCATCAATTCTGCGCTCTAAAACTTCAAGATTTTCTTCGCGCTGACTGCCACCAATAATTTCGCCTATCCCCGACACCAACATATCCATAGCCGCCACTGTTTTTCCATCGCTATCTAACTTCATATAAAAAGATTTTATCTCCTTAGGGTAATGTGTTACAAAAATAGGCTTTTTAAAAACCTGTTCCGTTAAATAACGTTCATGTTCGGTTTGCAGGTCGCAGCCCCAACCTACCGGGTAGTTAAATTCATGCCCGCTCTTTTTTAAAAGCTCCACTGCTTCTGTGTAAGTAACACGTTCCACATCAGATTCTAGCACAAATTTTAAACGTTCAATTAAATTTTTGTCAATAAATTCATTTAAAAATTCCAATTCTTGGCTACAGTGTTTTAACACATATTTTATAACATACTTAAGCATATCTTCTGCCAATTCCATATCATCATCAAGGTCCGCAAAAGCTATTTCCGGCTCAATCATCCAAAACTCTGCAGCATGCTTTGCCGTATTAGAATTTTCCGCTCTAAAAGTTGGCCCAAAAGTGTATATCTTACCAAAAGCCATCGCCATACATTCACCCTCAAGCTGACCAGAAACAGTTAAATTTGCCGGCTTGCCAAACATATCCTTAGAGTAATCCACTTTATTATTCTCATTCAAAGGTAAATTATCCAGGTCTAAAGATGTTACCCTAAACATCTCACCTGCCCCTTCACAATCGCTGCCTGTTAAAATAGGCGTGTGCACATAAACAAAGCCGCGTTTATTAAAAAACTTGTGTATTGCATATGCCGCTGTAGATCTTACTCTAAACACAGCACTCAATGTATTAGTTCTTGCTCGTAGCTGAGGTATTGTTCTTAAAAATTCAAGCGAATGATGTTTTTTCTGCAACGGGTACGCTTCAGAGGAATGCCCTTCCACTATAACTTTGCTTGCCTTTATTTCACATGGTTGTTTTGCGTTTTTAGTTTCTTTTAGCACTCCAACAACCGTTAATGCAGCTCCCACATTCTCCTTGGTAACTTCAGCAAAATTATCAATCGCTTCAGCTTCTAATACAATTTGTATATTCTTTTGCATTGAGCCATCGTTTAATTCAATAAAACCTAAATTCTTATTTGCTCTAATAGTTTTTACCCAACCACAAACTTTAACTAACTTATTATCATATTCTTCAATGTCTTTAAATATTCTATAAATCTCAGTTCTTTTTAACATATCTTCACTGGCCATTAAAACTACCCCCTCATAATTAAATCAGATACTATTTTTTGGAATATCACCGGGTTGCCCTGCCCTTTAGATAACTTCATGCACTGACCTACAGCAAATCCTAAAATATTGGTTTTGCCTTTATTATATAATTCGCTAATCTGCGGATTTGTAGACAATACCTCTGCTGCAATAGCTTTTAGAGCCTCTTCATCATTAATCTGCGCAAGACCATTTTTTTCTATCACTTCAAGTGGCGCTATATCTTCTTCCATTATCTCTTCCAAAACAGTTTTCCCCGCTGTGTTAGAGATTTTACCCTCTTCAATTAACTCAAGCATCTGGCTAAAGTTTCGAACATTCAGTTTAGAATCTTTTAACTCTATGTTCTTCTCATTAAGAATGCGCGAAACATCACCTAAAATCCAATTTGCAACCTTGTTTGGCGCACATTTTGCTAATTTAACCACACTTTCAAACACTCCACACTTGTCTAAATTAGAAACTAATAAATTGGCATCAGCATAAACAATACCATAATCTTGCATTAACCTTGCTAATTTTGCGTTTGGTAACTCCGGAATAGTTTTTTTAATTCTCTCAATCTCCGCTCCATCTATTTCTAAAATAGGTAAATCTGGCTCTTCAAAATAACGATAATCATCCGCACTTTCTTTTTCCCGCATAATAACGTTATCATTCTTGCTCTCATCCCAGCGCATTGTAATTTGCTCTATCTGCCCGCCAGCATTTAATATGCCCTTTTGCCTGTTAATTTCACATTCAACTGCTTTAAAGGCACCATTAAACGAACCCACATTTTTTATTTCACATCTGGTACCCAAAACTTCGCTGCCTTTCGGTTTTAAAGAGATATTAACATCACACCTCATAGAACCCTCTTGCATCCGGCAATCACTAACACCTAAACACATTAATGTATTCCTTATCGTCTCTAAATACGTTTTCACTTCTTGCGCACTCTCAAGATCCGGCATAGAAACAATCTCTATAAGCGGCACTCCAGCCCTATTATAATCTACTAAAGTTAAACCCAAACTCTCATCATGAATTAGCTTCCCGGCATCCTCTTCCATATGTATCTGCCTTAGGTTTACTTTTTTTGTTTTTCGCCCTTCATCCAATAAGATTTCAACAAAACCGCCAACACAAAGAGGGAAATTAGCCTGAGAAATCTGGTACGATTTAGGCAGATCTGGGTAAAAATAATTCTTGCGAGCAAAACTTGTTTTTTTATTAATTGTGCAACCAAAAGCTAGGCCTGCTTTAATTGCATACTCAACTGCTTTTTTATTAACAGTCGGCAAAGTACCTGGCATCCCCAAACAAATTTCGCAACAATTTGAGTTAACTCTTCCCCCAAAAATATTTTTACAACCACAATACATTTTAGTCTTTGTAGAAAGTTCTACATGAACTTCTAACCCAATCACAACATCATATTCCAAATCTAGCTCGCCTCCTTTATAAAGAATTTTTCTCAAAAAACTTGCCTGCTTCAAACAATAGCTGCTCACAATAACGCTGACCAATCAACTGAGTACCTATTGGCAAATTGTTTTGCCCTTTGCCGCAAGGCACAGATATTGCAGGAATCCCTAAAATGCTAGGTGCTAAGGTACACAAATCCATCGCATACATCTTTATTGGGTCGCATACTTCCCCCAAACGGAATGCTTGCGCTGACCCTGTAGGCGTAATTAATATATCACACGATTCGAATAATTCGTTATATATTCTTAGCAGCTCGTTTTTGGCTGCAATTGCTCTTTGCATATAAGCGCTTCCAGATTCAGAACTAGATAAAAACGTGCCCAAAATAATTCTACGTTTTACTTCGTCTCCAAAACCTTCTTCACGTGTATTTGCATACATCTCTTCAAGATCTTTAAATTCTTTTGCTCTAAGGCCAAAGCACATTCCATCGTAGCGTGCCAAATTAGATGCCGCTTCAATAGTTAATATAACATAATAAATCGGCAGCATATATTCCATATGAGGAACATTTACTTTTTTTATTTGTGCACCACTATGCTTAAAAAACTCAATCATTTTAAGCACAGATTTTTTAACTTCTTCCTCTATAAAATCACCAAAATACTCCTCTGGTACACCAATTTTAAGGCTTTTTACATCAAAATCTGAGTTGTTTTTAGTTTTAAAATTCATCGTTGTGGAGTCCTTGAGGTCTTTGCCAGAAATTACATTAAATAATAGCTCAACATCAGCAACAGTTTTACCAAATGGGCCAATCTGATCAAATGATGATGCTAGCGGCAGTAGACCGTAGCGAGAAACCGCTCCATAAGTAGGTCTTAGCCCTACCACACCGCAAAAGCTAGCAGGCAATCTAACCGAACCACCAGTATCTGACCCTAATGCTAAAACCGACTCATTAGCCGCAACTGCAGCCGCAGAGCCACCAGAAGAACCTCCCGGCACATATTCAATATTATGTGGATTTTTCGTTCTTTTAAAAGCAGAGGTCTCACAAGAAGAGCCCATAGCAAATTCATCTAAATTGGCCTTGCCAACCATAATTGCATCGGCTGCGTTTAACTTTTCAACCACAGTGGCATTATACGTTGGAACAAAGTTTTCTAGCATGTTAGAGGCTGCGGTTGTTCTAACATCTTTAGTGCATATATTATCTTTAACTGCAATTGGAATTCCAGTTAAACTTCCTAATTTTTCACCAGATGCTATCTTTTTATCTACACGTTTTGCATTTTCAAAAGCAGCTTCTTTAGTTAGTGTAATAAAAGCTTCAATCTCTGGCTCTTTTTTTTCTATTTCATCAAAAGTATCTTCAATTATCTCTAGCGCGCTGCATTTTTTATTTTTAAGTAACTCTATAAGTTTTGTAGCTGTCAGTTCGTTTAATTTCATCTACTCCCTGCCTTCCTA
>JAFPTG010000002.1 GCA_017400345.1 Oscillospiraceae bacterium | reverse complement strand
GCTCTTTTTATGATTTACCGATTGCGTTATCAATTTTACAAGCTAGTCACCAGATTCCAGCATTTAACGACAAAAATGCTTTTATTGGGGAACTTTCACTTTCGGGCGAGGTAAAATCTATAAACGGGGTTTTACCAATGGTAATAAAGGCAAAAGAGTTGGGATTTGAAAATATATTTATACCAGAGCAGAATCTCCCAGAAGGCACAATTGTAGCTGGAATTAATGTGTTCCCAGTAAAAACACTTAGTCAATTGGCAGCCCACCTTGAAAGAAAAACCAATATTGAACCAGGGGTGGTAAAAACATTTGAATACAAAGATGTGCAATATGATGTGGATTTTAAAGAGGTTAAGGGTCAACTTAAAGCCAAAAGAGCAATAGAAGTTGCAGTTGCGGGTGGGCACAATATATTATTGATTGGGGTTCCCGGTGCAGGAAAGAGTATGCTTGCCAAGCGTATACCATCTATACTGCCACCTATGACATTTGAAGAGGCAGTAGAAACCACAAAGATCTATTCAATTGTTGGGAATATATCACAGGATAACCCGCTTTGTTTTAATCGCCCATTTAGAGCGCCGCATCAAACCATTTCTTTAGCTGGACTCACAGGCGGAGGAAGCGTGCCAATGCCGGGGGAAATTTCTTTAGCGCATAATGGAGTTTTATTTTTAGATGAATTGCCAGAGTTTGCTAGAGCAACAATAGAAGGCTTAAGGCAGCCGATGGAAGACAAAGTTATTACAATTTCTAGAGCAAAGTCTAAATTAACTTATCCGAGTTCTGTTATGGTAGTTGCAGCAATGAACCCGTGTCCTTGCGGTTTTTATGGGCATCCAACAAAAAAATGCAAATGCACACCGGGAGCGGTTGAAAAATATTTAAGTAAGGTTTCTGGGCCAATGCTCGATAGAATAGATATTCATGTTGAAGTGGCACCTGTGGAGTTTTCGGATATGGCAAATAATTCAGAAGCCGAAAGTTCAGAAAAGATTCGAGCAAGGATTACTAAGGCCAGAAAAATACAATGGCAGCGGTTTAAAAATTTGGCTTTTAATTGCAATGCAGATATAAGTGCAGCGTATATCAACAGCATTTGCCAAACTACCAAAGAAGCAGCAAATATGATGAAAATAGCCTTTGAAAAACTTTCATTTTCAGCGCGAGCATATAATAAAATTTTAAAAATTGCAAGAACTATTGCTGACCTTGATGAAGAGAATATAATTAACTCTAAGCATATAGCAGAAGCTTTGCAATATAGAAGTTTAGATAGACGTTATTGGCGTTAGTTTTACAAGAAAGCTGTGATTTTTTGAGAATAATAGGAATAGACCCGGGTTATGCAATAGTAGGCTACGGAATTTTAGACTATGCAAACGGAATATTTAAAAAAGTGAAGAGCGGAGTTATATTAACAAGAGCAAAAACCCCGTTCGAAGTTCGACTGCACAACATTTATATTGATCTCAACTTAATTTTGCAAGAAACAAAACCAGACCATATGGCAATAGAAAGATTATATTTTACAGCAAACCAAAAAACAGCAATCGATGTGGCACAAGCACGTGGGGTTATCGTGTTGACGGCCATGCAAAATACAATTAAAGTGTTTGAATATACGCCATTGCAGATTAAACAGGCAATTGTGGGTTACGGTAAAGCAGAAAAAAAACAGATGATCAATATGGTAGCATCCATTTTAAAATTGAAAGAAAAACCGTCTGTAGACGATGAAGCCGATGCACTGGCTGTGGCTATTTGCCATGCGCATTCTTATAATCCAAACAATATTAAAATACAAGAATTGACTAAAAAAACAATTTAGGTGATTTTATGATATATAGTATTCAAGGCAAACTGGTTGAAAAGGCTGAAAATTTTGTGGTTATAAATTGTAACGGCATAGGATTTTGCTGTTTTACAACAGCAAATATAATTTCAAAATTAGGCAATGTGGGCGATACAGTTAGTTTATATACTTACCTTAATGTAAAAGAAGACTTAATAGAACTTTATGGTTTTTGTAGCAAAAAAGAGTTAACGTCTTTTAAAATGCTAATTGGAGTTTCTGGAGTGGGAGCTAAATTTGCACTTGCTATTTTATCTGTTCTTTCGCCAGAGGATATTATTTTGAATATACAGTTAGAAAACCCTAAAGCATTCACTGCAGCACATGGAGTGGGTTTTAAATTGGCACAAAGGATAATTTTGGAACTAAAAAGCAAGTTAAAAGATGAAGTTTGTAACACCAATGGAATTGGTTCTGCAATTTTACCAAGTTCTAATATACTCGAAGCGCTTAGCGCGTTGCAAGCGTTGGGTTATTCTCAAGCAGAAGCATCGGCAGCGATAAAAGGCTGTAATGAATCTATGGAAGTTGAAGAAGTAATCAGATGTGGCCTTAAAATACTTGCGAAACCCAAAAAGTAAAAACGAGGTGAAACAATGGCAGTATATTTTGGAGTAGCAGGAAATTCAGCTAGTTTTTTTACTATGGGTTATGCCCATCTTTTACAAGTGCCGGAATATTTGAAAAAATTCGAATTAGATGCTTATGAATATCAATGTGGGCATGGAGTGCGGCTTTCTGAACAAAAGGCAAAAGACTTTAAAAAGCTTGCAAATGATGCCGGGCTTAAATTATCTGTGCATTCACCTTACTATATTTCTTTATCTAGTATAGAAGAAACAAAGCGTGAAAAAAGTGTGGAGTATATACTGCAAACGGCAACTTTGGCAGAGAATATAGGAGCGAAGCGCATAGTGGTGCATTCAGGGTCTGCTGGCAAAATTTCAAGGCAAGAGGCACTAGAGCTGGCAAAGGACACTTTAAAAAAATCCGTTTTCAAATTAAAAACAGAAGGCTTAAGCCACATAAATATTTGCCCAGAAACTATGGGTAAAATCAATCAGTTAGGCACACTAGCAGAGGTTTTGGAGCTATGTTTAGTAGACGAATCATTTATTCCTTGTGTGGATTTTGGCCATATAAATGCTAGAGAGCAAGGGCTTCTGAGGAATAAAGAGGAATTTTTAAATTTATTCGATAACATTGAAAACAAACTGGGAACAGAACGAATGAAACAAATTCATATTCATTTTTCTAAAATCCAATATACCGCTGGTGGTGAACAACGCCACTTGACGTTTGCAGATAATGTATATGGTCCTAATTATGAAGATCTTTTGGATGTAATTTTAAAAAAACACTGTGAACCAGTTATAATATGTGAATCCGATGGCACACAAGCAGAAGATGCAAAAACAATGAAAACATACTACCAAAATATCAGCAAGTCCTAAAAAACAATTAATACAAGTTTTTGTAGTTAAAAAGGAGGTGAACAGATTTGCAAGAAAAATATATGCACATTCTTGAATTTAATAAAGTGTTAAATTCTGTAGCAGAACAAGCGATATATTCAGAGAGTAAAGAACGAATTTTAAAGCTTGAACCCAGCACAAATTTTGAAAGTGTAAAAAAACTGCTTAAAAGAACAAAAACGGCAATGATTTTATGTTTGCGTTATGGAATGCCAGACATGTTGCAATTTAAAGATATGGATATTGTTTTAAAAAAAGTTGAACAAGGGGGAATAGCTTCTTTAAAAGAGCTGATTAATGTTTTACAAATGCTGAGAACAGCTAGAAGTTTAAAACTTTGGTATATAAAATCCGTTCAAAAAGAGCAAGAGAAAGAACAGGAGTTTGATAGAACATTTAATAATCTTGCGGAATTAAAAACCTTATATCACACACTTGAAGATGCTATAATCTCTGAAGATGAACTGAGCGATAAAGCTAGCCCTAATCTTTTTAATATCCGACGAGAACTTAAGCGAAATGCAAATGCAATTAAAGAAGAACTATGGCAATTTGCTAAAGCACCCGAAACAAGAAAATATCTACAAGAAGGAACGGTGACCGTTAAAAATGGCCGTTTTGTGTTGCCGGTTAAGTCAGAGCATCAATCAAAAATAAACGGTTTAGTGCATGAAGCTTCTACTAGCGGGTCAACTTTGTTTATAGAGCCAGAAGCGGCTGTGGGTGGCAATAACAAGATAAGATTGTTAGAAGCAGCAGAAAAAGAAGAAATCTATAAAATATTAAGGGAATTGTCTAATAAAGTCTTAAAAGATTTAGAGCAACTTAAAAACAACTGGCGTTTAATTATGTTTTTCGACATACTTTTTGCCAAAGCAAAATATGCCATTCAAATAAATGCAATTAATCCAGTGCTAACAGAAGATGGCAAATTTAATTTAATGGGTGCAAGGCACCCTCTGCTGCCACAAAGAACTGCCGTTCCAATAGATGTTTCTATGCTAGAAGAAACTTCAACATTGGTAATTACCGGCCCTAACACAGGAGGCAAAACAGTAACTTTAAAAACAGTTGGTTTAGTGACGTTAATGGCAATGAGTGGCTTGTTAATACCGGCTAAAGAGGACAGTATAGTTTCTATTTTTAAAAACATTTTAGTAGATATTGGAGACGAACAGAGTATAGAACAAAACCTGTCGACTTTTTCTGGTCATATAAACAATCTAGTTCAAATTCTAAAAATAGCTGATTCGCATAGTTTGATTTTAGTGGATGAATTAGGATCGGGCACAGACCCTGTAGAAGGCGCAGGGCTTGCAATTTCTATTTTGAACGAATTAAAAAACAAAGGGGCAAAAACGATTGCAACCACACATTACCCCGAGTTAAAAGTGTATGCTTTAAATACACCAAATGTACAAAATGCATCTTGTGAATTTAACATAGAAACCTTAAAACCAACTTACAAGTTGATTTTGGGCATACCAGGTAAATCTTATGCGTTCGATATTGCAAAACGGTTAGGCGTTGAGCAAAGAATTATTGAGGATGCGAAAAAATGTATAGATGAAAGCAAGCTAAGATTTGAGGATGTAATTAATAAGCTCAATAATACTAAACAAGAATTACAAGAGAAAATAGACGCAAATGAAGCTTTACGACGGGAGTTAGATATTGAACGCAATGAATTAAAAATGATGCAAACTGAAACGGAGCAGCAACAGGAAGAATTAATGGAGAAGTTTAAAGCAGAAACAGAACCGATTATTGAATTTTTGCAGAAATCGTTAAAAAGCACAGCTACAGAACTTGAAGAAATAAAAAAAGAAGGCAATATAAAACGTTTAGAAGAACTGAGAACGAAATTTAAAACAGATATACATAATAAACTAGGTAAAATATCTTTTAAATCAGGCAAACGAAATATAGACAGTAGTAATAATCATTTTAAAAACGGAGATACTGTGTTGGTGCTCAGTTTGCATAAAGAGGGAGTACTTACCTCGGATCCAGACAAAAATGGCTTTGTGAACGTAAAAATTGGCAATATTTCAACTAAAATTTCAATTTTAGATTTAAAACCCTGCAAAGCACAAAACTTAACGGAAAAGGTTGGTAATTCTAGGGTAGCAACTTCTCGAATTTCAAGAAGGGTGACCACAGAGCTGCATCTGCGTGGGTTAACAGCAGAAGAAGCTACAACTGAATTAGATAAATTTATAGACGACGCGGTAATGTCAGGTCTGCATAGTGTTGTTGTGGTACATGGTAAAGGGACGGGCGTTTTAAAGAATGCCGTTCATAACTATCTAAAATCTTCGAATGTTGTAAAGAATTTTAGACTCGGTAGATATGGCGAAGGGGAAGATGGAGTTACAATTGTTGAACTTTAGTTAGACACATTATTGCCTTTTGGAACGTAGTATGATAAAATAAAACAATGCAATTTTTACTTGCATTATGCAAAAACATTAAAGATGGAGGGTTATGTTATGGAACGAAACGAAAAGTTGCTTTCGAGTTTACAAGCGATTGTTACAGGGCTTGCGCAACAGGCAGATGGGCATATTATACAGTCCCGAATTTTTGCATCACAGGGGTTTTCAAAACTTGCTGACAGATATGCAGAGCACGCAGAAGAAGAGCGAGGTTATGTAAAGCAATGTATTGATAGGCTTATTGATCTTGGTGGCGAAGTAAAGCTAGAAGCAAAGTCGGCAGCTAACATATATAAAGACCCTGTGGAATGGCTAAAGTATGATTTGCAAGTTTCAAAAGATGGTCTGAGTTGGCTTAAAACTATTATCAATGAGGCTAAAGATGACTATACTACATATGACATTCTTGTGGCTTATTATAAAGATGAGGAAGAAGATATGTATTGGGGTGAACAGCAACTGGAGCAAATAGAAGTAATCGGCAAACAAAATTGGTTGCTGCAGCAACTTTAATGAGGTAATGTAATATGAACGAAAAAGAAGTTATACTTAACGTTATGAAAAAAGCGGGAGAACCTTTAAGTGCTGGCAAGGTGGCAGAATTAACAGGCCTAGATAAGAAAATTGTAGATGCAGCCTTTGCGGAATTAAAAAAAGAAGGAGCAATTGTTTCACCGGCAAGGTGTAAATGGGAACCAGCAGACAAAAAAAACATGCATATATAGTGTTTTAAATAAAAGCTTTTATGTGTTGAATATTCAATATATGAAAGTTTTTATAAACTGTGGATGAAAAACTCTATATTTATAGATTTGTATTTCAATATTTTTTATGCTATAATGAACATACAAAATAAAGAAAGAAGATTACAATATGGTAGATAAGATGTTAAACTTAAAAAGAACACACTATTGTACAGAAGTAAATGAAAAAGATATAGACAAAAAAATAGTAGTGTGTGGTTTTGTGCAAAAAGTTAGGAATATGGGGAATTTATTATTTATAGATTTACGTGACCGCACGGGTATTTTGCAACTGGCTTTTAATGCTCAAACTCCAAAAGAAACATTTGCAAAAGCCGAATCAGTCCGTTCGGAATTTGTAATAATGGCCAGCGGAACTTTAAGCAGGCGCACTTCAATTAATAAAGAGTTACCAACAGGAGAACTTGAACTTTTGGTTTCGGAACTGCTTATCCTTGCAGAATCGGAAACGCCGCCATTTGAAGTGAAGGACGATACAACCGCCAGAGAAGAATTGCGTTTAAAATATCGTTTTCTAGATCTTAGACGGCCAGAGCTTCAAAAAGCACTGTTATTCAGGCATCAAGTTACCGCATATGCACATGAATTTTTCAATAAACATGGTTTTATAGAGGTAGAAACTCCAGATTTAATTCGCTCCACGCCAGAAGGTGCAAGAGATTATCTTGTGCCGTCAAGAATGTTCCCAGGCAGTTTTTTTGCCTTACCGCAGTCGCCACAACTCTATAAACAGCTTCTTATGGTTGCGGGAATAGATAGATATATGCAGATTGCTAAATGCTTTAGAGATGAAGACTTACGAGCAGATAGACAGCCGGAGTTTACACAGATTGACTTAGAAATGTCTTTTGTAGACGAAGAAGATATAATGAGCATAAATGAACAATTTATTGCCGAACTATTCCGAAAAACACTTAATAAAGAGGTTAAAACACCATTTTTGCGTTTAACCTACAAAGAAGCAATGGAGCGCTTCGGTTCAGATAAGCCAGATCTTCGTTTTGGTCTTGAACTTCAAGATTTAAGTGATATTGTTAAAGAAAGTAATTTTAGCATATTTAAAGAGGCAGTAAAGAACGGCGGCTCAGTTAGAGCTATTAATGTTAAAGGTGCGACAGATCTGTTAACACGCAAAGAAATTGATAAATTAACAGATATTGTAAAAACATATAAAGCAGGTGGTTTAACCTACACAAGGCTTTTGCCAGATTCTAAGACATCGAGTTACGAAAAATTCCTGACGGAACAAGAGGCGGAATTAATTAAAAATACATTAAACGCACAAGATGGCGATGTGATTTTAATTGTTGCAGATAAAAAAGATGATATTGTGTTAAATAGTTTGGGTAATTTAAGAGTACACTTGGGCAATAAGTTAGGGCTTATTCCAAAAGACCAGTTTAACTTTTTGTGGGTAACAGAATTTCCACTTTTGGAATTTGACGAAGAAGAGAATCGATTTGTAGCTAAACATCATCCATTCACCAGCCCGAACTTTGAAGATTTAGATTTAATGCATAAAGACCCTGCAAAAGTTAGAGCGCGTGCATATGATATGGTTTTAAATGGCTGCGAAGTTGGGGGCGGCTCAATTAGAATCAACAATTTAGAGCTGCAACAAGAAATGTTTGACTTATTGGGGCTTTCTAAAGAAGAAGCAAACGAAAAATTTGGATTTTTGTTAGAAGCATTCAAATTTGGTGCACCACCACATGGTGGTATGGCGTATGGTTTGGATCGTTTGATCATGTTGATGCTCCAAAAAGATACAATAAGAGATGTGATTGCATTCCCAAAAGTCCAAAATTCTAGAGACTTGATGACAGAGTGCCCATCATCGGTGTCACAAAGCAGTTTGGCAGAGCTAGGCATAGACATAAAAAAATAAAGATAAAACATAAAACCGAGGTGATAATCAAAAGTGAACCAGGTCGTTGTTATCGGGTGTGGCCCTGCAGGGGTTTCGTCAGCGCTTTATACCAAGCGAGCAGGGCTTGCAACAACTATCATTGGGTCAAATAAAACTGCACTTTTCAAGGCAGAGAAAATAGAAAATTATTATGGCTTCAAAGAACCTGTAAACGGTGTTCAACTCTTTAAAGAGGGTATTGAGCAAGCAAAAAGATTAGGATGCAATGTAATAGAAGACGAAGTTATTTCTATTGCCAATGAGTCGAACTTTAAAGTAAAAACAGCCACAAACGGCGAATTTATAGGAGCAGCAGTTATTCTTGCCACAGGCAAGCAGAGGTTTGCACCTAATATTGCAGGCCTTAAGGAATTTGAAGGCCGTGGCGTGAGCTATTGTGCTATTTGCGATGCATTTTTTTACAGAAACAAAAAAGTAGCAGTTATAGGTAACGGTGCTTACGCTGTTTCGGAGGCAGAAGAACTTAAAGCGGTTGCAGATGTAACAATTTTAACTAATGGCACAGCGTCGGAGGAAGTTAAGTTGAGTGGGATACCATATTTAGACTTAGAAATTGAAAACATTTATGGAGAAGCCAAAGTAAACGGAGTTGGTTTTAAAAATGGTCAAACCTTAACAGTTAGTGGCGTGTTTGTTGCAATTGGGTCAGCATCCAGCATAGATTTTGCTAAAAAGCTTGGGTTGTTTGTGGAAAATAACCGTATTATAGCAGATGTGAAACAACAAACAAACTACCCTGGTATTTTTGCAGCAGGGGACTGTTGCGCAACACTCAGCCAGGTGTGTGTGGCAGTGGCGCAGGGAGCAGTGGCTGGGCTTTCTGCGGTTGAATTTATTAGAAATAAGGCTTAATTTTATTAACATAATCAATTGGAGGGAAGAATTATATGGGTATTATAGATATAGATAAAGAAAATTACGAGTCTGAGGTAAAAAATTTCTCTGGCACAGTGGTTTTAGATTTTTGGGCACCGTGGTGTGAGCCGTGCAAAATGTTAACGCCAATCATGGAAGAGGTTGCTAAGGAAACGGATGAAAATGTAAAAGTTTGTAAAATCAACGTAGACGAAAATCAAGAGTTGGCAGAAAGTTTTAATATAATGAATATACCATTTATCGCAGTATTCAAGGCTGGCAAATTAGTAAGCACTTCAGTAGGCCTGCAGAACAAACAAACGATTTTAGATTTAATTTCCAAATAATGTACGAAGTATTACAAGATGATTTTCGGCTTTTTATATCCAAAACGCATAAATTTGGCACAGATGCTTTTTTACTTGCAGATTTTGCCATATCACCAGCAAGCAAAAAAGAACTAGTGTTAGATTTGTGCAGTGGCTGTGGGATTGTGGGCTTTTTAATCTATAAAGCCAATATTACTTCACAAGTGTATATAATAGATATACAAAAAGAAGCGGCAGAGTTAGCACAACAAACTATAGATTTTAATAATATAAACAACAAGGTTATTTCATTATGCGGAGATCTACGCACAGAACTTGAAACTTACTCTAATAAATTTAGCCTGGTAACATGCAATCCACCATACAAAAAAGTCGGCACCGGACTTAAATGCCAAAATTTAGCGCAGACTATTGCGCGCCATGAAGTAATGTGCACAATAGATGACGTTTGCAAGGTATCTTCTTTAGTTTTAAAGCCAGGCGGCAGGTTATGCGTATGCCAAAGGCAAGACCGTTTGATTGATACCATAACGGCGATGCAAAAAAATAACATTGAACCTAAAAGATTACGTTTTGTTAGCCACCGTGTAGGTTTAGCACCGTGGCTGTTTTTGTTAGAGGGTAAAAAGGGCGCAAAGCCATACCTTAAAATAGAACCGGGCTTGTTTTTAGAACGAGCAGGTTGCCCAACAGCCGAAATTCAAAGAATATATAGAAAGTGTTGATATTATGCCTGGCAAATTATATGTATTAACAACTCCAATTGGCAATTTAAAAGACATAACTTTGCGTGCTATAGAAATTTTAAAATCAGTTGACTTTTTGGTAGTAGAGGATACACGAGTTACGCTAAAACTGCTCAACCACCTTGGGCTTAAAAAGCCGATGTTTTCGTATTTTAGACACAGCAACCCGGAAAAATTAGATTTAATATTGCAAAAACTACAATCTGGCGAAACAGCGGCAATTATTTCAGATGCAGGAACACCGTGTATATCGGATCCAGGTGAAGAGCTAGTTAAAGCTTGTATTGAACACGGGATTAAACTTGAACCAATACCGGGCGCAAATGCAGCACTTTCTGCTTTGGTTGCGTCGGGGCTGAACACAACTCGTTTCTGCTTTGAAGGTTTTTTGCCAATGAACAAAAAGAACCGAACAGTACGCTTAAGAAAACTGCAGCAAGAAGAAAGAACAATCATATTTTACGAAGCACCACACAAACTGATTTCCACATTAAAAGATATGCAGCAAACATTCGGTGGCGAAAGAAAAATTTGCATTGCTAGAGAGCTAACCAAAATTCACGAACAGTTTTTGAGATTTTGCCTGGCTCAAGCGGTAGAATACTTTGAACACGAACAGCCAAAAGGTGAATTCGTGTTAGTTTTAGAAGGAGCAAGAGAAATTCAAGATGAAAAATTGAGTGAGGCCGATATTATAAAAGAAGCGCAAAAATTACAAAAAACCGGCAAAAGTAAAACAGAAATCGCGAAAGAATTGGCAGAAAAAAGCACACTCAGCAAACGGGAAATTTACAATCTTCTTCATAGCTAAAAAGTTACAAAACAGTTTCAACAAAAAACGAAAATGTAACAAAAAAGAACGCCAAACATAAAAAATTCACAAAAATTTAATATTTCAAAACAACAGAACATGTTGCCAAAGCCAAGAATCGAACATAACTAAAAAACAAAAAATAGTTGACAAATAAGTTACAACATGATATACTTTAAACGTAACAAGTGAAACTTAGGGCTTGTTAACAAAAATTTTTAGAGGAGGTAATTCG
>JAFPTG010000016.1 GCA_017400345.1 Oscillospiraceae bacterium | reverse complement strand
CATCTTCATAAGCCGCCTGGTTAAATGCTTGGTCGTTGATTCCTCCAACATCTGTAACCATGATTGCAAAAACCTCTTCTTTTTCACTACCTGTGCAACTACAAAACACTCCAGACGCCAATGTGATCGCGCTAAGAACAATAGTATTTAATCTTTTTGTTAACACTATGCACCCTCCTAATTATTTATTGATAGTAATTATTATACCTTATTTTATAAATTCTAGCAATAGGTTATTATCTTTTTTATAAAAATTTACAAATATTGCCGATTTGAAAAAGTTTTCAACATTTGTTCCACGTGGAACAAAATGATTTTTTGTTTTAGTAAAGCCGTAAACTCAAGATTTTTTGTACTTTTTTGAAAATCTAAGACATATGTGGAGGGATATATTTAGGTTTAAAAAGCTGCAAATTTGAAGTTTTTGCTCTTTTTGAAACTTAATGATATACTCTTTAAGAAATGGCGGGATAATTACAAACTCGAGAAAACTACAAAATCTTATTTTTTTTAATCTATGTAAAATAAGGTTATTTTTTAGTTTTTGTGATAATGTGAATTTTTGCTTTTGTTATGCGATAAACTGAGTGTTTTGTGCATTATGCCTATGCGGTGTTTGCTGCCCTTAAATAGTGAAAAAGCGGTGCAATTTAGGTGATTTTTGATAACTTTTGAGCATTTTTGGGTTGTTTTTGAATCTTTTTGAGAGTGTTTTGAAATGTGGTTTTTATGTTGAAAATTTTAGTGCAAAATCGCTATAATTTATGCCAATTAGGCTACGTTTAAGGAGTTGCATTTTGGCGGTTTTTATGTTAAAATTAAATTCTACAAAATTATTTAAATTAAATATGAATTGGGGTGGTAAAATGATAAAAAAATGTATTTTACCAGGTGACAGACCGGTTCTTTTGTGGTGCGTTTTGAAATCTTTTTGCCAAAGTTGTATTTTATAAACAGTAACTCAAATTGAAACTCTGGAGGTAAGAATGATGAAAAAACGTATCTTGACCGGTGACAGGCCAACCGGTAATTTGCACATAGGCCATCTGATTGGAAGTCTGCAAAACCGTGTTTTATTACAAAATGACTACGAAACTTTTATTCTTTTAGCTGATGTTCAAGCTCTGACCACCCATTTTGAACATCCCGAGAAGTTGCAAGAAAATACCTACAAAGTTGCTATTGACAATCTCTCTGTGGGTTTGGATCCCAACAAAGTTACGTTTATTGTGCAGTCTATGGTATCGGCAATTGCAGAACTTACTACATTTTATTCTATGTTGGTTAGTGTGAATGTTCTGCGTCACAACCCCACTATTAAAACTGAAGCCGCTTCTTATGGTTATGATGATTTGACCTATGGTTTTTTGGGCTACCCGGTTAGCCAAACCGCAGATATAACTTTTTGCAAGGCGAATCTGGTACCTGTTGGTGAAGATCAGTTGCCGCATATGGAGCTTACCCGCAAGATTGTACGGCGATTTAACAGTCTTTATAACTGCGATATTTTAGTTGAGCCTGAAGCCAGGCTCAGCAACTGCCCCAGGTTACCAGGATTAGATGGAAATTCGAAGATGGGCAAAAGTTTAGGTAATGCTATTTATCTTTGTGATACACCAGAAACTATTAAAACCAAAATTTGCTCGGCTGTGACCGACCCGACTCGTATTAGTGTTAAGGATAAGGGGCATCCCGAAGTTTGCTCAGTTTACAAATATCACACCGTATTTAATCCGCAAAACAGTGAAAACATCTGCCAAATGTGTAAAAATGCTCAGGTTGGCTGCATTGCTTGTAAAAATGAGCTCTACGCAAAGTTGAACTCTATTTTGGAACCAATTAGAGCACGGCGGGCATATTATGAATCTCACAAAAGTGAAGTTAAAGACATTTTGATGAGTGGTACTCAAAAGGCTAACTTGATTGGTAATGAAGTTGTGGCTGAAGTGAAAAATGCAATGGGAATTACCATTCTTAACTGAATTCGATTCTTAAGATTAAATAGAAAAAATCCCCACAATATTGTGGGGATTTTGATTATGCTATTTTGAATCTGACGTAGCTTGCTTTACCATCTGCGCTTTCCAGAATTTTATCTAGTTTGTAGCCCGGGTTCGGTTTTATTTTAAATGTCTTTGTTTTTGTTTTTCTATTGTATTTGCAGCTTGCTTCTCCGCCCATGCCAGTTAAGACACGATTGAAGTCGATTATTTTTTGTTTGAGCACAACTGTTAGGTTAGGCTCCATTGCGCTAGACGGGCTTATGCCGTTTACTTTTATTATTGTAAATGCTCCCGCTGGTGATAGGTAGTTTAAGTCGCTATTTTCATCTACGGTTATTATTAGTTGATAGTTGCCACTATACAGCTCTTTTGATTTGAATGTATTCCCTGATAGTTCCCAATCATCGTTACTTGTTACTATTGTACCGTTGCTATCTTTTAGTGTTAATGCGATATTTGCTGTGTTTGTTATTTTATTTCTCAATTCGTCTGTTAATGCAATGTAGATTGGGGTTGCCAGTTCTACCTCGCTTACATCGAATGTTTTTGCATAAGTTAGATTATTTTCGGTTGTTTCAAGCCATGCTTTGCAGTTCTTGAGGCTTTCTAGGTTTAACCCACATGCCGTGTTGATATCTAAAATTGTGATTGTTTCACTCGCTGCAGTAATGTTTTTGGAATAGACCCAATCTGTGCCATTATTATTGCCTTGAATATATAAATACACTGTGTTTTCTGAGCCTTTTGTTATGCTAATTCTATCTCTGGAGGCCGTTGCTTGTGTGGTAATTCTAGAGTTATCGTCTTTAAAGCGCAAATACATACCGTCATCTACGGTTGCTGAACCTGTGTTTGGCTCTGCTGTTGAGCCAAAAAGGATAGATGAGGAATCTAGTGCAAATGCTGGAACACATTCGAAAGGTAAATGTACTTGGCCCAATATTACAGAATTGCCTGTGCGAGCTTGGAGTGCCTTGTAAGCATGATATTCACAAGGGGAACGCAACCAAAAGTATTTATTACCCGTTGTGTATGGGCTCCCATTTGGGCCTGCTGCCTCTGTGAGGCCTATTTTTATTCCATTATTGACGCTTGCATTACCTGTTTTAGTCGTGTCCACTTCGTTTGCTCCTACTGTTATGTACGTTCCAATTTCAACTCCTGCAGCTGGGTACAATTTGCCTGTTGTATTATATGTTCTATTATTCTTGGGATCGTATGTGTAAATTTTTGTTGTTTTTATTAAATTCTGCTCTGCCGTTGTGAATACGTTTGGATCTTCTTCCAAACTTTTTAATTTCTTTATTATATCACTTGCTCCATAGTGGTGAGCGTAAACTTTCGGAGCATCTGTGTAGGCGTCATCGTCTTGATATGTTGTATTATTAATATTAGTATAACTATCATAATTCTTGGATTCCAAAAACACTTGGCTTGATACCATTGGCTGGTTTGGGCTGCACAGTAAAACCAGTGCACCTTCATCTTTACCTTCTCCGTAGCCGTTTTCTTGATACCCGGCTATATACCAACCTTGTGCATCTGTTCCGTTTTTACCAAAATAAATCTTTTGTGCTGTTTTGCCGATATCTAAGCCATATGGTGTATTATTGTTGCCAAATGCGTTTGCTTCGGCAAAAGCGTTTGAATTTAGTGTTATATTAACCGCATTGGTTTGGAGTTCCATTGGGCTTAAAATTAATGCAGCTGTTAAAATGTGAGTAATAACCCTCTGGGGTACAGTTTTGAATGTTTTTTTAATATTTATCATAAATTTACTCCATTTCTGTTTTTATTTTTGTGATATTCTTTATATAATTATACTGCATTAACTTTAAGGTGTCAAGTAAAGAAAAAATTTTTATGTGTTAATTAAGTTCCAAAATAATAAAAAATGCATAGAAAATCCCCTGCACAAAAATGTGCAGGGGATAAATATATAAATTAATAAAGGAAAAGCAATTGTAAGTTAAATATCTAAGTTCTGGACATATCTTGCATTATGTTCAATAAACTGCTTGCGCGGTTCTACTTTATCTCCCATAAGGATTGTGAAAATCTCGTCCGCTCTTTGTGCGTCCTCTAAATGCACCTTTAAAATTGTACGCGTTTTAGGGTCCATTGTTGTCTCCCAAAGTTCCTGCGAGTTCATTTCGCCGAGACCTTTATAGCGCTGAACATCCACTTTAACGTCCGCTCCGCCAGAAAGTTCAGCTATATATTCATCGCGTTCGGCATCTGAAAATGCATATTTTACCTTTTTGCCGCGGCTGACTTTATACAGCGGCGGTTGTGCAATATACACATGACCGTGTTCGATGATCGGGCGCATACATCTAAAGAAAAATGTGAGCAGAAGTGTTCTGATGTGTGAACCGTCTACATCAGCATCCGCCATGATTATTACCTTACCGTATCTTATTTTGGAAATGTCTAGGTCTGAACCAATGCCGCAACCCAGCGATGTGACAACCGGAAGTAATTTCTCGTTTGAATAAACTTTATCGAGTCTTGCTTTCTCTACATTCAGCATTTTGCCCCAAAGTGGCAAGATTGCCTGGAATGTGCGGTCTCTGCCGCCTTTAGCTGAGCCACCTGCTGAGTCTCCTTCTACTATATAGATCTCTGTGTATTCATTATTCCTTTCTGAGCAGTCTGCCAGTTTGCCCGGCAAGGAAGCACTTTCTAGCATGCTTTTACGTCTTGTTAATTCTCTGGCACGTTTAGCCGCCTCCCGCGCTTTGCTGGCGTTTAAAGCCTTTTCTAGCACATCGCGTGTTTGCGCAGGGTTTTCTTCAAAAAATTCTGATAGTTTTTCGTAAGTTAAAGTATCTACCAGTTTTTTGATCTCGCTATTGCCGAGTTTTGTTTTTGTTTGGCCTTCGAATTGTGCATCCATTAGTTTTACGCTGATGACTGCCGTAAGTCCTTCACGAACATCTTCACCGGCAAAGCCCTTCTCGCCCTCTTTTAGGACGTTTAGTTTTTGAGCGTAGTCGTTAAACACACGGGTTAATGCTGATTTAAAGCCTGCTTCGTGCACGCCGCCCTCTGCTGTGTGAATATTGTTCGCAAATGAAAGCACCAATTCGTTATAGCTTGTATTATATTGCAAGGCTACTTCTACAGATTTATCGTCGTATGTTTTTTTAAAGTATATTATATCCGGATGAATGCAGTCTAAGCCCCTCTTTTTATGGATATAATCCACAAAGCTGACAAGCCCACCTTCGTAGTGCAATGTTTCTGTTTGTGCGTTGCCATCTGTTCGGTTATCACAAAATGTAATCTTTAAGCCTGCGTTCAAGAAAGCCTGCTCTCTTAGCCGAGTTAGCAGCACGTCGTAATCGAACCGTGTGGATTCAAAGATCTGGTTATCTGGTTTGAATTTTATCTTGGTATATGTTTTATCGCCTTTGCCTATAATATGGAGATCATCTGCCGGTTTGCCGCGCAAAAAGCTTTGCTGATATATATTTGTGCCGTTACAGATCTCTACTGTTAGCCACTCTGACAGAGCGTTAACAACCGATGCGCCCACACCATGCAGACCGCCTGCAACTTTATAACCGCCACCGCCAAATTTGCCGCCCGCGTGCAATACTGTGAACACGACTGTTACTGCCGGGATTTTAAGTTTGGGGTGGATATCTGTGGGTATACCACGGCCATCATCTGTTACGCAAACCACATCATCGTCTAGCAGTTCTACCTGGATATTATTACAAAAGCCGGCTAAGGCTTCATCTATTGAATTATCTACAATCTCATACACCAAATGGTGCAGCCCTTTTGTGCTTGTGGAACCGATATACATGCCTGGGCGTTTACGCACCGCCTCTAGACCTTCTAGCACCTGGATTTGTTCGGCGTTATAGGCTTTTTTGCTTGGCGCTGCATTCGAATTGGAACTCAAAAAAATACTACCCTTCATAAACTAAACTTATACAATTCATTAAAAGTATAACACATTTTAAAGTTTTTTTCAAGCTCGATATTCAAAAAATTCAAAACTCACGCCAGCATTCTAAGTTTTTTAAGAATTAATATAATTCTGTCTCCTTTTGGCAGCATCTCGATATCTTCCTCTTTTAGTACCTTAAAAAAGCTGAGCGACCACAAGCAAAAAAGACCTGTGCAACCAAGTGTTATAAAGCTTTTAAACACGTTTTGCCATGCGTTTTGTATTGTTATAAGGTGGTTACCGATGAATTCTGCAATTAAGCCGAAAATGGCCGTTGAACCTCCCGCCAGCAGTGGTTTTAAAAATACTGAGTTTTTATCTATTTTAATCCCCGTGAATTTAAATACAAGTGTGCAGCCTGCAAGTGCGATGAAAGTATAGCAGCACAGTGTGCCGATTGGTGCACCTTTGATATTGATATGTGGAATTTTTACCAAAATTTTATTCACATTATATTTTATGAATACTCCACAGGTCATTAGGAAAAATGGTATTCTGACCTTACCTATTGCCTGCAGAATTATGTTTGTTGATGACGTTATTGATGAAAATATTAAGCACAAGCCTAAAATTCTTAAGCATGGCACAAACAAAACAATATCTGCTGCCCTTTTAGAATAAATGAGCATTAAGATACTTTTGGCATTAGAAAATACTACTCCGCCCACTATAAAAACCAAAGTGTTTGTGATTCTTAAGCTGCTCTCTATATGTTTTTTGACCTCTGTTTGGTTACCTGTTGAATATGCTGCCGCTAAATTTGGCAGCAAGCTGACTCCAAAAGAAACCATCATAGCGGGTAAAAAGTTGTAAATTGGTAATGTTAAACCGTAGCCGCCCCATAAAAAATTGGGGATATCTTCTATTTTGCGGCCTGTGGAATTCAGCATCTGTGCAAAAAAGTTCGGGTTTTGGTTAACTGCGTGTTCTAGTCCGATTTTAGCTGTTCTTGCGTCTATGTTACCAGAAATATTAAACACAATTGAGCTCAAGCAGATCGGTACTGCAATAGCTAAAAGTTTATTTAAAATTTCACGGTCCACTTTGGTATTTATTTCTTCTCTTTTTAATTTGTTTTTAGGCCCTTTTGTATGGTAGCACATAGCAAGAAACAGTGTACCGATTACAGAGCTTATTGCAATTCCGCACACAGCTCCAGCTGCGCCCAGCATGCATTTTGCTTCGTTTATGCTAGCAACCGGTAAACCAAATATCATCTTGTTCTTTAGGTATTCGTTTGCGCCTAATTTTATGCCAAAATACATAAACACTGCCCCGAACAGCAGCTTGCTTAAAGCCTCTATAATCTCCGAAACTGCTGTGGGGTACATATTCCTTAGGCCTTCGTAGTAGCCTTTATAGGCTCCTGAAAGACAGCAAAAAAATGCTACCGGAGCCAGTGCCGCAATTGCAAATCTT
>JAFPTG010000015.1 GCA_017400345.1 Oscillospiraceae bacterium | reverse complement strand
TACTACTTGTTGTTGTCTTTTTCGGTGGCTGCGTTTTACTGCCGCCGCCTGTTCTTGCCACTTTTCCTGGCATTTTAAACACATCTCTTATTAGATCGAATATAAAAAATATTTCTGTAAACATTATAAAAATTATTATAATATTATAGCAATTATAGTAACATAAACATATTAAGCTGTCAATACAATGTCGAGCGGTAAAATTGAAATTGTTCATGCAAAAAAGTTTTCAACATTTGTTCCACGTGGAACAAAATAAAATTTTTGTTTTAACAAAGCCGCAAACCTCAAGTTTTTTGTACTTTTTGAAAATTAGTTGTTTGTATCTCCATAAAATATTTTGTATTTCCACAATACACACAATACTTTTAGTTTTGCTAATCGTTTGCTAAGTTGATTTTATTGACGTTAACAGTATAACTCCGTTTTTGCTGACGGTTTTGTTCTTTGCTATCGCTGTCAGCTTGCCGTTTTGATTCAATTTATATACAGTGACACCTTTTTTGTTCTTTAAGCTGTCTGCCACACGAACATAGATGGTAGCTTTACAACCGTTGTTGCCTTTTTCGGCGAAATCTAGTATAACGTTTTTGCTGGAGTCTAGTTTGTATTTGTTTTTAGTATCCGTTGGCAATACGACCTTTATATCGAAGTCCCATTTGCCTGTTCTGCTGATTTTTTTTGCCTCTTTTGCAGTAATGTTCCAAATAAAATAGTCACCGTTTATTACTACATTTTTAACACCATCCGCAGAAGCTAACTCTTTTAATTTTTGCACCTCCACGTTAAGACCAGCAATCTCACATTTTTTATAAGTATTGTTGCTCTGTTTAGCACTTACTGATACTTTCTTCATAATGTAGCTAGAATTTGTATCTGTGACCTCGAAATTAATTATGCCGCTTGCCATATTATTGCTTGAAATCAAATTGCTTATAGCGCCAGAGGAATTCGCTTTGTAGACATCTACAGGTAAATTTAAAGCCCTTGCGGCCGCTACGGAATCTGCAACAATTGAAACCGTTGCTTTGCTACACGGCAATGCTTGTTTTGCTACAAAAGACATCATAGCAATATCTTCGTCGTTGCCTAAGTATGTTTTATTTTGGTTTCTAACCTTTTGCAGTTCGTCATCGTCATCTTCAAATTTTGTTTCCAAGCTAAAATTTGTGTATTGCTTTATGAAATTAACCGCTAAAGTTGCATCACTGTTTGTATTTGCTGACGAAGCGGTTTGCTCTTTAGCTTTTTGGATTATATCTGCTGCCGTGATCGTTACTGTTCCACCTTCTGCTGAAACGATTTCCATTTTATTTGTGCCTGCCGAAAAAAGTTTGCATCTAAATAATCTGCTAAGGAGATCTTGGCATTTTTAGCCACACCCGCTACTGTTTTACCTGCAGGTTCTTTAGCTGTTATTAACTTTATTTTAATCGAGCCTGTTATGTTAGCAGTTGTTGCACCTGCTGTTGAACTTGTAGTTGTTGTGTTGGTTGTTGTAGCAGTTGCGTTAGTGGCTGTTGTATCCGTTGTGGTATCTTTTGTAAAGGTGTATTTTATTTCATTTTTATTGCCCGCTATATCTGTTATGGCAAATGTGTAGGTACCTGGTTCTTGTACTTTATAGCTTACATAATCTCCGTTAGAATCCGAACCTAAATTGCTTTCTTGTAATTTTGCACCGCTTGCCGGGCGAGTTAATGAAACGGTTTTTATTGTGCTTTCTTCCTCTTCATAATAGAATTTAATTGTTGGGGTCTCGGAATATTTGTAGGCATTTGTGCCTGTGGATGTTGCATTTGTTACCTTAGAATTTGAAATTTGCGGCGCCGTTTGATCTACTGTGAATTTAATATTGCCTATTATTAAATTGTTTTTAGCATCAAACAGCTTGAGTGTGCATTGCCCAATTGGAATTGTGGAAAGTGTAGTCTTATAAAGATAAGTAGTCGCTTCACCACTACAGCTATTTGAATCGCCTATGTCTAAAACATCTTGTGTTGTGCTTGTGGTCGTCTCTGCTTCTGAAAAAGTTGTGAATGTTTCACCAGATTTGGAAACGGCATTGCCGTTAAAATCGCAAATTTTACCCACTACTGTTCCCGGAGCTTGAGATAAATGCAGTTTAACTGATATTGTTTTGCCAAAATATTCCGGCGTGGAAGGGCATACGCTGTTTGTTGTGTTGCATAGCACAAGTGAATTATTATACTCAAATAAATCGTATCCTGCATCTAAACATTTAATGCTACCCTCTCCTATTGTGACGCCTGACAAAGCCTTGGCAACAACCTTGCCCGGCGCAGCTCCTGATAACCTTACAGTTGCCATTGGAGCTGAGTTGTTTGTTAATGCGCCTGTTACGTTCATGTGCGTGTTAGTTAACATAACATCGTTACTATCGCCATATGGAATATATGCAGGTCCACTCATATTAAATTCGCCCACATTATAAATAGCTCCGCCAGTTGCCCCACTATTGCTTGATATTTCTCCGCCTTTCATATTAAATGTGCTACTACTTGCATTAAAAATGCCTCCACCGCCTTTTGTGGCTTTATTGTTAGAAATTTTACCATCTAACATATTAAAAATGCCGATGTTAAATACTGCCCCTCCGTATTCAGCACAGCAGTTTATAATCTCTCCGCCAGACATTTCAAACGTTCCGGAATTGTAGACCGCACCACCGTTTTCTGCATTCTCGTTCCCTCTAAGGACTATTCCATTCCCCATTTTAAAAGTGTCCAAATTTTCTACCAACGGGCCACTTCCGCCATCATCACCACTTATTTCAAATTTGCCAATGTCACAATTAAGCGTTAAAGTTGCACCAGAATTCACCTTGAAGATTCCTCCATTGAAGCTGCCCTTTCTTAAAGTAACATTCCCCATTGTGTTTAGTGTGACCTTACCGAAAACTTCGATAGTTTCTTCGACATCTATATCGTCATCAACATAAATAGAAATTGAACTGCCCGAAGTTACATCTTCTATCTCTTTCTGAAATTTTTGAAATTCGGAAAGCTCTTCTTTGATTTGCGTTTCTTCATCTATTTGCTGCGTTTCTACAACTTCTTCTGGCTGATTATTTAATTGCTCGCTTTTTGTATTATCTTCCAGCTCTTCTGCCACTACAAAATATATATTGAAGAAAGCATTAAAAAAGCTGCAATTGCTCTTGTTAACATCTTATTTTTCAATTTTATTCTCCTTTTCTATGTTGTAATTGTACCATAATATATAAAAAAATTCAATATTATATATTAATTTATATAATTCCAGCCATAATAGTTTTGCCATAAGTTATTGTAAAATTGGCAGCTCTTTTTTAGCTCCGAATCTGAACCATGTGCTATTATATTCCCATCTTTTAAAACAAAAATTTTTTCACACCGGCATGCAAGTAACAGCTTATGTGAAATTATAATGACTGTACTTTGTTTAAATTTGTTGAACAAGAGCTCTATCACTCTTCTTTCTGTCGCGCTGTCCATATTACTGGTTGCTTCATCTAGTATAATTACATCTGGATTGTTAATAATTGCGCGCGTAAATGCAATTAACTGTTTTTGTCCGCCAGAAAAATTTGTACCATAATCATTTATCTTAAACTGATAGCCACCTGGTAGTAAACGAACTAATCTATCTATACCGCAATCTTTACAGATCTCTGCAAATTTTTGTTCGGTAATCTCGGGGTCTTTTTGCTTTAAATTCTCTTCCAACGTACCTTTAAACAACACTGCATCTTGTGTTAAATATGCAATTCTGCTGCGCAAATAGCCTAGATCTATCTCTTCAATTGAATTGTTGCCAAAGAGAATCTTGCCTGTTTGTGGTTTATAGAAATTAAGTATTAACTTGGCAATCGTGCTTTTGCCCATGCCATTTTCTCCTACAATTGCAATTTTTGCCCCTGGCTCTATGTGCATATTAAGATTATTTAAAATTGATCGTCTGCTGCCATATCTGAAATTAATGTCAATTAAATCAATTGGAGTAATTAAACTAATGCGGCTTTTTTGCAGCGATCTTTTATCTACTTCTGTTGGCAAACTTAAAACCTCAAAAATGCGGCATATATTAACCCACGTTATTTGAACAGTTGTTTGCAGTTCTATTAGTTCTTGTGTTGCATTCCAAAAAAACATAAGCAAAGAGTTAAATGTTAAAAACGCTCCAATGGAAAATTTATTTGCCATGATTGCATGCACACCAAAACAGAGCACTAAAATCTCACCAATTGCCGAAACAAAATTGGCTAAAACTCCCTCTAAAATTGACATTCTATCTAATGAGTTGCTTTTTTCTAAATATTTTATAAATGCTTTCTTAAATTTTTTTGTAAAATGTTGATCTACAGCCGAAGCTTTAATTGTTGTTATCTCCGAAATTGTCTCAATCAAAATGGTATCTAAATCTG
>JAFPTG010000014.1 GCA_017400345.1 Oscillospiraceae bacterium | reverse complement strand
ATCGTACAACAGTAGCTGTAGATGCACCAGCAGCTGCAACAGTACAAGTTGCTAATGGGGCAGGCAAGTTAGCACAATTAACCCTTTTTAACGAGTGGATGGACGAATACTTCATCTTCAGAGCAAGAGCTTTCTTAACCGCAGCAGAAGCAGTTCCAGCAGGGGCAACAAATGCATCATGGTTAGGTGCAGGCGCAGCTAAAGGCAGCCTTAACAACGCAGATGACTACGGAGTAACAATTGCACTCAAAAAGGGTAGCGATGCAGTTGCAGTAAGAAAATACACAAATTCCGGAGTAACTCTTGGCGGCGAAAACGGCGCAGCAGTAACACCAATCGTAGTAGAATTTTTTTCAAAGACTGTAACAAAAGACACAACAATTGACGGTACATTAAAGATCACATCAGCAGGCAAAACTCAAGAAATAAAAGTTGAAGGTAAAGTAGCAAAGGGTGGTGCAGTAGATGTTGACCCAAATGCAGAACAAACAGTTGTAAGCGGTTACAAATACACAAAAGAAAACACAAAAGCAATCAGAGATAACGGTGACGACAACGAATTTGTTATGAACGTCTTGCCAACAGGCGCAAAGATTGCAGAGCCAGTAACAATAACATTGGCAAAAGCAAAAACAATGAAGACAGGTGCACAAACAATTACAGCAGACTTGTATGGAGATGACAATGCAAACGCTCTTTACGCAGAAGAAGACAAAGACGGCAAAAAGAAGAACGATGTAGTAATCTTCAGCACAGGCAGAATTTCAACAGGTAAAGTTGAATACGGTATTCCGGTTGAAGTAGCAAAAGAAGAATTAGGCGAATTAGAAAACGGTGCAAAAGTCTACGTCTACTTGACCTCAACAGAGAAATTGGAAGCAGCAAAAGAGAAGAAAGAAGCAGCGAAGAAAGCAGATGCAAAAGCATCAGCAAATGATGGTGCAGTTGATTCTTCAAAGATGATCGAAGGTAAAGTTGTAGATGGAAAGATCGTATTTGCTGAAGACCCAAGCAAGATCAGCAGAGAAGATGACGAAATCTTCATGCTCTCTAAGAACAAACTCGAAATAAAAGACGCTGAAGAAGCTTCTGCAGAAGAAGATAAAGAAGAGGAAGAAGACGAGGAAGAAGCAGAAGACGAAGAAGAGGCTGAAGAAGCAGCAGAAGGTGAAGAAGCTGCAACAGAAGGCGCAGCAGTAGCCGAAGCAGCAGGTAATGATGCATTAACAACAGAAGGAACAGTAGTAGACGAAGTAACAGCAAACGAAGTTCCAACAAGCGGAGTAGAAGAAGTAAGCGCAGCAGCAGAAAACGGCGTAGCAGCAACAGGTGCAACAGCTGCAGCAAGCGTCTTCGGAACAACAGCATTAGCAGCATTAGCAGCAGGTGCATTGGCATCAAAGAAGAACAAGAAATAAGATAAAACTATTCTTAGTTTTTCAAGAAGATCTCTTTAAAAGAGGTCTTCTTTTTTTTGATTTCAAAAATGTACAAAAAAACTTAAATTTGCAGCTTTGTTAAAACAAAAATTTTATTTTGTTCCACGTGGAACAATTGTTGAAAACTTTTTAATATAGATGCAGAGGAAGAAAGTTAAAAAGAAATTTGTATTTAATTGATTATTGTGCTATACTAAGGTAAAAACAAATTGTGGGTTTGGAGCAGCAATTTATGCACAAAAATAATATTTATAAAGCAAAAAAACGCTTAAATTTTATTATGGCTTTAATTCTTATACTTGGGTTTGGCGGAATTACAGTTAGACTTGCATATATTCCAATTTTTAAACCGGAATATAAAACTATGGTTAAAAAGCAATATATGAAGGTTACTAGAATAAAACCGCAGCGCGGCATGATTTATGATAGAAATATGAATGTGCTAGCTAAAAGTGCAAGTGTTTGGAATGTAGTAGTTTCCCCAAAAACCTTTAAAGATGAAAAGCAGAAAGAGGTAGCGGTTGAAGGCCTTTCTTCTTTATTGGATGTTGAAAAGAAAAAGATTGCAACATCGTTAAAAAAATCAAGTTATTACGAGGTTATTAAACGTTCTGTTGAAAAGCCATTAGCAGATAAAGTGCGGGAATTTAAGCGTGAAAACGGTATATGGTCTATTTACCTCGTGCCGAGTGAAAAACGTTACTATTTACGCAAAGATTTTTTGGCAAATGTGCTTGGTTTTGTTGGAAACGACGGTGAGGGCTTAGAAGGACTGGAACGTTATTATGAGCAAGATTTAAAAGGATTTGATGGAAAAGTTATCGGTGATACTAATGCTTGGGGAACAGATATGCCGAATTCTACTCAAAAGGTGTATGATGCAAAAAATGGTAATAGTTTAGTGCTAACAATTGATGCAAGCATACAAGAAATAGTAGAAAAGCACCTTAAAGATGCAGTAAAAGAACACTCTGTAGAAAATAGAGCAGTAGGAATTGTTATGGATGTTCATAATGGCGAAATATTAGCAATGGCTACAAAGCCGGATTATGACCCCAACGAACCTTTTAAAGTGTTTGATGAAACAAAAAAAGCTGAACTTGAAAAGATTACCGATCAAACAGAACATGCCCAAACAGAGCTTAAATTTTTGCAGGAACAATGGCGAAATAAAGCGGTATCAGACCCATATGAACCAGGTTCGGTGTTCAAGATTATTACTGCGGCGGGAGCGCTTGCTGAAGGGGTTATAAAAGAAGATAGCGATTTTTATTGCCCGGGATATATTACTGTGGGAGATAGGTCAATTAATTGCTGGAGACCGGAAGGACATGGTCATATTAATTTTGAGGATGCACTAATACATTCGTGCAACCCTGCTTTTGCTACCATAGGTTTAAAATTGGGGCAAGAAAATTTTATTAAATATTTTAAAGCCTTTGGATTTAAGGAACTAACCGGGATTGATTTACCGGGTGAAGCGCCATGTATTTTCCACAGCCCTGAAAATTTTAGTGACCACACATTGGCAGTTTCTTCTATGGGTCAAACATTTAAAACAACACCAATTCAATTAATAACAGCGGTTTCTGCAGTAGTAAACGGTGGGAAGTTGGTAAAGCCACACATTGTTAAGCAAATTATCGACGAAGATCACAATGTAATATCTTCTAATGAAACAGTGGTTAAAAGGCAAGTGATTTCTAAGAAGGTTGCTCAAATTATTGCAGACGGTTGCGAAAAGGTAGTTTCGGAGGCTGGTGGCAGGCAGGCGTATAGAAAGGGACAAAAAAGAGGTGGTAAAACAGGAACAGCAGAACAATTAGATAAACAGGTTCATGGTGAGGTTGTTAACTATACACTATCGTTTTTAGCTTTTGCACCAACAGATAACCCACAAATTGCCGTTCTGGTTTTACTCGATACCCCGCGAATTGGGCAACTTTGGGGTTCTGTGATTGCTGTGCCGGTTGTGGGCAGAATTTTAGACGATATATATCAATATGTGAATATAGAACCAACCTATGTCACTTCAGATTCTGTGAAATCTGTGTGTTTGCCGAACTTAGAAGGCAAAACGGTTGATGAAGCTAAAGAAATATTAAGAGAAAGCAATCTGCGTTATAATATCTCTGGAGAGAAAGAGACAGTTTTAGGTCAACTGCCGGCTGCAGGATTTTATGTGCCGGAAAAAAGCATTGTTACTTTATATACAGATTTTGATGAAGATGTTAGTTCAGTTGAGGTGCCGGATTTAGTCGGTAAGAGCTTGGAATCTGCTAAAAATAAATTGAATGAAATGGGACTTAACTATATGCAGCAAGATTCAAAAAGTGAGGGAAGTAATAAAGAACATGCAATAATTACTAAGCAAACTCCGGAAGCTGATACTAAAGTAAAACCGGGAAGTATTATTAAACTAGAATTTGTGTATAGTTCTGATACCCGTATAAATTAAGATGTTTATTGTAAAGCTTGAGCTTACCTTAGATAGGAGGAACAATCTTTGGAATTTGCTACAGTTTTAACACAGTTAGAACAATTCAAAAGAACTGGCGAGATTTGCGGGATAAAAATATTTGAAAAGAATGTAAAAGAGAAGGATATTTTTGTTTGCATAAAGGGAATAAACCAAGATGGGCACAATTATGCAAAAGCGGCGATAGAAAAAGGTGCAGTTTTTATAATTGCAGAAAAAGATTTAGGGCTAGGGGAAAACCAAATTTTGGTTAAAAATACAAAACAGGCATATGCATTACTCTGTGCACAGTGGTTTAAGAACCCGGCAAAAAGTTTGAAGTTAATTGCAGTTACGGGTACAAATGGCAAAACAACGGTTACAAACTTAATAAAAAGAATGCTAGAAAATTTAACAAAGAAACCAGTAGGTCTTATTGGAACAATTTATAATGAAATTGGAAGTATAAAAATACCAGCAAAATATACTACACCAGAGCCGTTTGAATTGAATTCAATATTAGCAACAATGAAGAACTTTGGCTGTGAATATGTTGTGATAGAGGCTTCTTCTCATGCACTGGAACAGCAAAGGCTTTTGGGAATGACGTTTGAAGTTGGTGCTTTTACAAATTTAACACAAGACCATTTAGATTTTCATAAAACCATGGAAAAATATTTTGAAGCGAAAAAACGATTATTTACAATGTCTGAACAGGCAATTGTTAATATTGATGATCCATTTGGTGTAAGGATTTACACAGAAGAAAAACTAAAAAAACAAAAAATATTTTCGGTGAGTTGTAAAAAAGTAGAGGCAGATATTTTTGTTAAAGATATTGAATTGTTTGAAACTAAAAGTGAATTTAAAATTATATTTAACAATGCATCTCATCTTTGTTGCTTTAACATGCCTGGAGAATTTTCTGTGTATAATGCGGCTGTTGCCTGGGGGACTACAGTAAAACTAGGTTTTGAACCCAAACAAGTAACTGAAGCGTTAAAGATTTGTAAAAACATTGCAGGGCGATCTGAAATAATTTATAAAGATAGCAATATAGTAGTTATGCGGGACTATGCACATAGTCCGGATAGCCTAAAAAATATTTTAAAAACAATCAAAGCTTTTAAAAAAGGGAGATTGGTGTTATTGTTCGGATGTGCAGGAGAACGTGATAGGACTAAACGCGCAGAAATGGGTAGAATTGCCGCAGAGCTTGCAGATTTTGTGGTATTAACATCAGATAATCCTCGTGAGGAACCAGAAGAACAGATTTTGTTAGATGCAGAAAAAGGGCTAAAATTGTGTAATACGCCGTGTAGAGTATTTTGTGATAGAATGGAAGCTATTAATTGGGTATTGCAGAACAGAAAGCAGAAAGATATTATTCTATTAGCGGGCAAGGGGCATGAAAATTATCAAGTATTACGTAAATGCACAGTGCTTTTTGATGAAAGAGAAATAGTGTTGGATTTTTTTAATGAACGTATATAAACTTTATTAAAGAAGGTAAAGATATGGAAAGAATGTATTTAAAGGAGTTAGTTAATACACTTGATGTTGAAGTAAATAGAGAAGTGCAAAACGAAGAATTTATTGACAGCATTTGTACAGATACAAGAAAAGATGTATGTGGCAGCCTTTTTGTGGCACTTAAGGGCCAAAATTTTGATGGGCATGATTTTGTTAAAACAGCAATAGAAAATGGCGCGAAAGCTGTACTTGTAGATTCACACTTTAAAGAAGATGTTGGGAACATATTAGTTCTTAAAACCAAAGATATGGCTAAAACGCTGATGCGAATTGCCAATTATTATCGGAATATGTTAAAAATTACAGTAGTTGGTATTACAGGAAGTGTGGGAAAGACCAGCACTAAAGATATGATTGCTTGTGTGCTAAGTGAGCGGTATAAAGTTATAAAAACTCCAGAAAATCTCAATAATGAGATTGGAGTATTTTCCACAATAATGAGTGCGGGCTATAAAGATGAAATTGCTGTAATCGAGATGGGCATGTGCAATTTAGGTGAAATTGAATTGCTCTCTTGCGGGGTGGAACCCGACATTGCAGTTATAACTAAAATTGGTGTAACTCATATAGAAAGTTTAAAAACAAGAGAAAATATATTTAAAGCTAAAATGGAAATTACAAGAGGTTTAAAACCAAATGGCTTACTTGTTTTAAATGCAGATGATGGTTATTTAAAAAATGTAAAATCTGCGGAATTTAAAGTTATGTTTTATGGAATTAGAAACGAACATGCAGATGTTTGGGGCTCAGAGGCCAAATTCAATGAATTAGCTGGCACGGAATTTTATGTTAATACAAACATGGTCAAAATTAAGGCCTTTTTACCAGCTTTAGGAGAACACAACGTGAGCAATGCTTTAGCGGCTTATTGTGTGGGTAAAAAGTTAAAGATGACTGATGAACAGATTATAAATGGATTTAAAAACTATGTATCGTCTGGAGCAAGACAAAAATTGGTGGAAAAAGATGGAGTTACATATGTTCTTGATTATTATAATGCGAACCCAGATTCAGTGAAGGCAGCTGTGCAGACTTTATGCGCAACAGCAAAAAGTTGTAAAAAGATATTTATTTTTGCAGATATGAACGAATTAGGAAGCATATCTGATTCAGCACATAAAGAGATAGGCGAGTTTATGGCAAAGATGAATGTGGATGTTTTGCTTTGTGTCGGGAATAAATCTAAACTAACAGTTGAAGCGGCACAAAAAGCAAAGATTAATATAGCTATGTGGTTTTCCACAAAGGCGGATTTAATAAAAAAGTTAAAAGAAATAACACAACCCGGTTCTGTGGTATGGATTAAAGGCAGCAGGAGTATGAAGCTTGAAGAAGTGGCAGATGAAGTCATTTTGAAATAGTATTTTTTTATAATAAGAGCTATTTTTTTAAGAAGAAATTTTAATTTTATTAAAAAAGCAATAAAGGATGGGGTTTATATGTATATATGCAAAACAATTTTATTAATTAGTTTTTTTGCGGCATTATTTATAACATATTTTATAGGAACAAAGTTAATTCCTATTTTAAAACGGATTAAATGTTCGCAGACAACAAAAGAAATTGGGCCAACTTGGCATGAAAAAAAATCTGGCACACCCACAATGGGCGGCTTGATGATGATTGCAGGAATTTTAACGGCTTCTATTGTTGGCTTTGTGTTACTAAAGTTTAAAATTGGTGAAATGGCAACTTCTCTTAATTTGAGTATGCTGCTTGCAAATTTGTTTATGGCTTTAGGATTTGCGCTTATTGGATTTATGGACGATTATATTAAAGTGATTAAAAAGCAAAATTTAGGCTTAAGAGCACGTGAAAAATTCGGCTTGCAATTTTTAGTTGCTCTTGCTTATATATTACAAATTAGCTTTTTAAATGGTCACAACGGGATTTTATGGTTGCCATTCTGTGGGCAGGTTGATATTGGTTGGGCTATTTACCCAGTTTATTTATTCATTATTTTAGGCTGTGTTAATGCGGTTAATATTACAGATGGCTTAGATGGTTTAGCTTCTGGTGTAACATGTGTTTCCGCTTTAGGTTTTTTGGCCTGTGCCATGATGCTAGGAAATTGGCTAGGCTCGGTTTTGGCTATTAGTTTAGCAGGAGGGTGCATTGGCTTTTTATTTTGGAACTTTTATCCTGCCATGGTAATGATGGGTGATACTGGTGCATTATTTTTAGGAGGTATGTTGGTTGCAATTGCTTTTTCTTTAAATTTGCAGGTGGCCCTCGCATTTTTTGGGATTGTTTATGTATTAGAGACTCTCTCAGTTATTGTTCAAATGACATATTTCCACTTTACTAAGAAACGAATTTTTAAAATGAGCCCAATACATCATCACTTTGAGTTAAGTGGTTATTCGGAAGTGCAGATTAATATTATGATGATGACAACTCAATTTGTTGGCTGTATATTGGGCGTAATTTCTGTTGCTGTGAGATGATATTGATGAGTAACAGAAATAGGGACTTGATATTTTTCTGAAAAACTGTTAAAATTATAGCTGATTTTTTATTATTGTTTTTTGAGGAGAATTGATTGAGTGAAAAATAATGTAATTTTGAGGCTTTTTGATATCTGCGCGGAATTTGATGGGGAATTAATTTTAAACAAAGTAAATTTGCGTATATATGATAAATCATTTGTAACTTTGCTAGGACCATCTGGTTGTGGCAAAACAACTACACTAAGAATTATCGGTGGTTTTGAAAAGCCTACGTCTGGCAAATTGTTTTTTAATAGTTTAGATATAACTGATTTACCACCATATAAAAGAAAAGTTAATACTGTGTTTCAAAAATATGCGCTATTTCCTCATCTTAATGTATTCGAAAATATAGCTTTTGGCCTTAAAATCTGCAAATTTTCTAAAAAAGAAATAGAACGCAATGTGGATGCAATGCTAGAATTGGTGAATTTAAAAGGTTTTGAAAAACGTGGAATAGAAAGGCTTTCTGGTGGGCAGCAACAACGGGTGGCGATTGCAAGAGCTTTAATCAATAGGCCTAAAGTTTTGCTACTCGATGAACCACTTGGAGCACTTGACCTAAAGCTGCGGAAAGAGATGCAGACAGAACTTAAAAACATTCAGCAGCAGCTAGAAATTACATTTGTGTATGTAACTCATGATCAAGAAGAAGCACTTACTATGTCTGATGTGGTGGTAGTAATGAATAACGGGCAAATTCAGCAGATTGGATCGCCGATAGATATATATAATGAGCCACAAAATGCCTTTGTTGCAGATTTTATTGGCGAGAGTAACATTATTAGTGGCATTATGTATAAAGATTATATGGTAGGATTTTTAGGCCATGATTTTATTTGTGTAGATAAAGGATTTGCTTGTAATGAGGAAGTGGATGTAGTTATTAGACCGGAAGATGTAAAGCTTTTAGAAGTAGGGAATGGAAGGCTAGAGGGAGTGGTAGAAAGTATTATTTTTAAAGGAGTGCATTACGAAATGAAAGTGGATTCAGCGGGGTATAGCTGGATTGTGCATTCAACACTACCGAAAGATATAGGTTCTTTGGTTGGGATAGATATTGACCCAAATGATATTCATATTATGAAAAAAATGGAGATTTAATATGAAAAAATTAAGAATACTTTCTTTGCCATATATTTCTTGGGTTTGTATGTTTACAATTGTGCCTTTATTAATTGTTATTTTTTTTGCAATAACAACACCTTCTGGCGAATTTACCATTTTAAATATATCTAATGTAGGACGCTATTTCTCTGTTATTGTTAAATCTATTTTGCTAGCAAGTATTGCAACTTTTATCTCTTTAATTATTTCTTATCCTTTTTCTTATATTATATCCAGAGTGGGTGGCAAAACCGGCAAGATTGCGATGATGATTATTATGCTGCCTATGTGGATGAACTTTTTATTACGTACCTGTGCATGGATGACTATACTTGAAAAGAACGGGCTTTTGAATAAGTTATTGGTTTATTTAAATTTTTCACCGGTGAATATTATTAATACTAAAATAGCGGTGGTAATTGGCATGATCTATAATTATCTGCCTTTTATGGTACTGCCACTTGTTTCCGTAATGAAAAAAATTGAACCTAGTGTTATTGAAGCGGCTCAAGATTTAGGATCGAGTGGATTTTCTATATTTACAAAAATAATCATACCACTTACAACTCCGGGAGTGGTTAGTGGGGTTACTATGGTTTTTGTGCCAGCAGTTAGTACATTTATTATTTCTAGAATGTTAGGCGGTGGCGGGAATTTATTAATTGGTGATTTAATTGATATGCAGTTCTTAGGGAATTCATATAATCCACATTTAGGTGCAGCAATCTCGTTAGTGCTAATGGTTTTAATTTTACTTTGTATGAGTGTGATGAACCAATTTGAATGTGAAGATATGGAAGGAAAGCTGGTGTGAAGGTGCAAAAGAATCACAAAATAAAACTAAAATTCATCTCGAAATTATATGTGGTTTTGTTTTTACTTTTTATGTACGTTCCACTCTTTGTGCTTATTGTTTTTTCTTTTAATGAATCAAAAAGCAGATCAGTCTGGACAGGCTTTACTTTAACGTGGTATAATAAGCTATTACATAATCGAGAAATTTTACATTCGGCCTTAAATACTTTGATTATAGCGAGTGCAGCTTCGGCGATTGCCACAGTTATTGGAACAGTTTCGGCTGTGGGAATACACTTTTTAAAACGCAGGTGGAAACAAGCATTGATGACACTTGCATCGTTACCTATTATGAATCCTGAAATTGTAACAGGAGTTTCTTTAATGCTTTTGTTTACATTTTTGAAACTTAAGCTGGGTTTTGCAACTTTAATTATGGCACATATTGCTTTTAATGTACCTTATGTCATATTTAATGTAATGCCTAAGTTGGAACAGATGGACAGGCATTTATGTTATGCTGCAATGGATTTAGGCTGTAATTCTACTGGAGTGTTTTTTAAAGTGATTTTACCTGAAATTTATCCTGGGATCATTTCTGGGTTTTTAATGTCTATAGCATTCTCGCTGGATGATTTTGTAATTAGCTATTTTAACAGTGGTCCCACATCGCAAACGTTGCCACTTGCAATTTTTGCTATGACGCGCAGGAAGGTAAGCCCAGAAATAAATGCGCTTTCTACTATAATTTTTGTTGCTGCTTTAATAATTATTTTGGTTGTTAATGGCAAAGAAATCAACAAAAAAAAGAGGGGAGGAGAGAAGTGATAATAAAAAGATCATGTTTAATTATTCTGAGTCTGTTAATTTTAGATTTACATTGTTTTGCTCAGGCTACAGCAGCTTCAGATAGCCAAGTTGGTATGCATAGAAAATATATTAATGTTTACAACTGGGGCGAATTTATGTCTAACGGTTCTGATGGCTTGCTTAATGTTAATTTGGAATTTGAAAAGGCAACTGGCATTCATGTAAACTATTCAACGTTTTCATCTAATGAAGAAATGTATGCTAAATTAAAAAGTAGCAACGTAGTTTATGATGTAATCTTTCCTTCGGATTATATGATTTCTAAAATGATTTCTGAGAAGTTTTTAGCAAAGTTGAATTTTGAAAATATACCGAACTTTAAAAATATATTTGCGAATTTTAAAAATCTTGAATACGATCCTCAGAATTTATATAGCGTGCCATATTTATGGGGAGTTGTGGGAATTGTTTATAACAAAAATTTAGTACAAAAACCTGTAAAATGGTTTGACGCCCTTTGGGATAAAGATTTAGCTAAAAACATTTTAATGTTTATGAATTCTAGAGATTCATTTGGAATTGCGCAAAAAAAACTCGGGGTTTCATTTAATACAAAAAGCAAAGCAGATATTTTAAATGCAGCAGAGGAGTTACGGAAACAAAAAAAACTAGTTCAAGCGTATGTTATGGATGAAATATTTGACAAGATGCAATCCGAGGAAGCAGCCATAGCGCCATATTATTCTGGAGACGCTTTGGTTATGATGAAAAACAATCCAAATTTAGATTTTGTAATTCCATTAAATGGAACAAACCGTTTTGTGGATGCAGCTTGTGTTCCGGCAAACTCAGAGAAAAAAGGGTGGGCAGAACTTTATATAAATTTTTTATGTGATCCTAAAATTGCATTAAACAATGCATTATATAGCGGATATTCCACACCTAATGAATTGGCTTATACAATGCTACCGGAAAGAATTAAAAATAATAAAGTTGCATATCCGGAGCAGGATGTACTTAGCAAAACAGAATGCTATGTATACAATTCAAAAGAAATTAACGAGCTGATTGATTCGTTATGGATTGATATTATGATAGCAGATGAAGATAATAATGTGTGGGTTATGCCAGCATTTATTGTAGTTTGTATGATTGCCTTGATTAGTACAAATGTGATTAGATCAAGATTAAAAAAAGTAAATTCAAAAATTTGAGAGGGGTTTTATTAAATTATGAAAAATAAAGGGACAGTATTGGCAGTTTTAATTTTATCGTTAGGGACTATTTTTTCATCGTGTCAGATAAGTAACAGTACGCAATATGCGGCAACTTATTCTGACGGTCAAATTCCTACTGGGGTGTATGTGTTGTATAGCTTACAAGAAGCCAGTGGCAAAGTATTTGAAGAAATTTCACAAACAGCCCCAGAGCTATATATGCAAATACGAAACGATAATGAAATTATTGATAGCACTAATTTTAATGGCAAACTGATTGAGGACTTAATTGTGGAAAGAGCAAAAACCGAAATGCAAATGCATGTTGGTGCTAATAAATTGTTTGAAGAATTAAAGTTAAATTTAACAGATGAGCAAAAGGAATTCTTAAAACAAGCAGAAGGTTATTATGAAGAAAATGAGGACAACTTTAAAGTGCAGGGAATTAGTAAAGAATCTTATATAAGTTATGCAGAGAATATCCAAAAACGTCAAGTGCTGTTTGACTATTATTATGGTGAGAATGGCAAAAACAGACCGAAGGATGAGGAACTGAAAAAATATTTTGCCGATAATTATTTAAAATTATCTATACGACCGTTTAGATATGGAACAGATGAGAATAAAGAAAAATCTAAAGAAGAAGCTCAAAAATTTTTAGATTCAGTTAAAGACAATGGTTTTGAGGAAACTTGGAGACTTGAAGAGGCAGAAGCTAAAGCTAAAGCATTAGAGGAAGAAAGAAAAGCGAAAGAGGAAGAGGCCGCAAAAAAACAAGCAGAAAAAACTGCAGAAGGAAATAAAGTTGAAGAAGCTGAAAAAAGTGATGAATCAGCTGAAGCTGAATCTTCTGAAGCAGATGCGGATGAAAAAAGTGAAAAAAATACTGAAAAAGAAGAAACGCCAGAAGAAGCAAGAAACAGAATTAAAAATTTAAATACAAATATAGTAGAAAAACTAAGGCTGAAAAGTGTGTTTAAACAAAAAGAGTTAGATAAAATAGACAATACAAATGTTGGAATGCCGATTTTGGCGGATAGTGTATCTAATAAGGCGTTTTTTGTTATTGTGAAACAACAAACCGATGAACAAGATTTCGAAAATATTAAAGAAGAAGTTTTACATGAAAGTTGTGAGAGACCTTTTGAAAAGCTTTTGGTTGCCAAAGGGGAATCAACGAACATTAAATTTAACGAGACTGCAATTTCGGAGTTTAGACCCTCTAAGGTGCAAAAAAAGAAAAATAATTAATAATTAGAGGTGAGATTTTAATGAATTCGAAGAAAAGTACAGAAAAAATGGTAAAAGCTTCAGTGATTGCAGCGTTATATGCGGTATTGATGTTTATAGGACCGAGTTTTGAAGCTTTGCAATTTAGAGTTTCTGAAATATTAACGATTTTACCAGCGTTTGATCCCAGTGCTATTCCAGGTTTAACACTTGGTTGCGTGGTTGGCAATATATATGGCGCATTTACGAACCAAACACCGGGCTATGATATAATTGTTGGCAGTTTTGCCACATTTGTTAGTGCAATTTTAACACGTAAATTTAGGCATATTAAAACTTTTGGTTTACCGCTGGCAGCAACATTACCACCTGTTATTATAAATGCAATAGTTGTGGGAACAGAATTGATGATACGTGATTGCGGATTTAATTGGGTGAAGAATATTTGGCTAAAAAATGTGTATCTTCTTGCATTTAGTCAGTTTGTTTTGTGTACGGTGGGAGGTACATTATTAGCTGTTCTGCTTGAAAAAACCCTTTATAGGAACCAAAACGATGAGTAGTTAACTGCGGAGGCAAAATAATGACAAAAGAGAAAAATATATTTGTTTGTAGTAACTGCAAGGAGACTTCTACAAAGTGGTTGGGCAGATGCCCATATTGTGGAGCTTGGGGAACTATGCAAGAACAAGCGGCAGAATTAGAAGTTAAAAAGAAAAACAATACGGCAAAAGTGTTAAAAATGTCTTGCATAAGCGATGAAGAATTTGAAGATAGTAAAAGATTTGATTCGGGATTTGCAGAGGTAAACCGAGTTTTAGGTGGGGGACTTGTTGAAGGCGGGCTTACTCTTATTTGTGGTGAGCCCGGCATGGGCAAGTCTACTTTGCTATTACAAATCTGTAATAAAATAAAGATAACAAAACCAATTTTTTACTTTTCGGGTGAAGAAAACACTAAACAAATTAAATTACGTGCGAGTCGTCTGAAAGTTACAAATGAAAATATATTTTTGTTTTCTAACACAGATATTGAAGCAATTGAAGAAACAGTTAAGCAAAAATCTCCGGGGTTTGTGGTAATAGATTCAATTCAAACAGTACAGTGCAAAGAGACTGCTTTTACTTCTAGTATATCGCAAGTAAAAGAAGCAACTATACGGCTTATGCAGTTAGCTAAAGAACAAAATATTATGATTTTTGTAGTAGGGCACGTAAACAAAGAAGGGGCTCTTGCCGGGCCAAAGGTGCTTGAACATATTGTAGATACTGTACTTTACCTTGAAGGAGAGCGAAGTAGCAGTTATAGAATTTTGCGAACAGTTAAAAATCGATTTGGGCCAACTAGTGAAGTGGCTATTTTAGATATGGAAGAGAATGGTCTTGTTGAGATAGATGACCCGGCCACTGCAATGCTTGACGATAATCCTGAACCAGTGCCGGGAACTTGTGTAACCGGTTTGTTAGAAGGAACTAGAGTGTTATTTTTAGAAATTCAGGCTTTAGTTACCAAAAGTAGTTTTGCCATGCCAAGAAGAACAGCAGCTGGCATAGATTATAACAGGATATGTGTTTTATTAGCTGTACTTGAGAAGCGATTAGGTTTGAACTTTGGATCTTTAGACGCCTATGTTAATGTTGTGGGAGGATTCCGATTAAATGAACCGGGGGCAGATTTAGCAATTGTGCTGGCTTTACTTTCTACGGTAAAAGATAAGCCTATTATGAAAAAGACAGTTGCATTTGGAGAAGTGGATTTAACAGGTGGCTTGCGCAGCATTACCAATGCAAAATTAAGAGTTCAAGAGGCGCAAAGATTAGGCTTTGAACGTTGTATTTTACCGAGTACTACTCTGAATAAGTTTAGACCTAAGGAATTTAAAATAGAATTAATTGGAATACAATCTTTGAAAGAGTTAAAAAGCTTTTTCTAAATTTTTTAATAATAAATTTAAGGAGGTGAAAAAGCTTGAAAAACTTGCAAAATAGAGTAATAACTTTAGGAGAATGTTTTTGGAACTTTTTATATATAATTAATAATAAATTTATTAAGCCACTTAATATAAAAGGTAATGTTAAAGCAAAACTTGAGCATATTCGACACGATGTTATAAATTTGCAAATTTATGGCAAAAACACTTATTATCGGTTTTTAAAAACGCTAAGAAGTATATTGGAAACAGTTAAAAAAAACAGCGAACATTTTATATATATTCTTAAGCACGAAAAAGCAAAAGTTATTATTCAAGAATTTTTTGCATTTTTAAAGCTTAAATTTTACCTCCATAAAAGAGAGATTTATACAGTTTTTCGGGTATTGTTAGTTATATTTTCGTTTTTTAGCTGTTTGTATATAATTGATTATGTAAGAAATATTGAGTGGGCATTGCAAGTCAAAGTAAATGGTAAAACCTTGGGTTATGTTCAAAACGAGTTTGATTTTTGGAAAGCGGAGCAAACAGCCCGAAAAAGAGTAGTGCTTTTAGATGATAAAACAACTATGAATGTTATACCGGAATTTAATATATGCACATTGAATTCTAGCGGGTTAACGAGTGAAAGAGAACTGGCTGACGATATTATTGCAGTTTGGGATCACAAAATAACAAAAGCAAGTGGTATATATATTGATGGAGAATTTTACGGAGCAACAACAGAGTCAAGTAAGCTTCAATCTGTACTAGCAAAGATAAAAGCAGAAAGAGCTAAAAATATACAAAATAAAGGGTTGGTTATTTTCCAAAATTCAGTAGAAATTCAAGATGGAATGTATCCGATTTCGAGTATTTATGATTTTGATGCAAAAATTTTACCGGTGCTTTATTCCAACGAAAAAGTTAAAAGCGAATATGTTCTTGCTAAAGGAGATACAATTGATGAAGTTGTAAAAAAATTTAATATGACAAAACAGGAATTTGCCGAATTGAATCAAGAAAAAAGCCAATTGGTGCCAGGTGATATTGTAGATGTTTTTGTGGAAAAACCTCTGCTGGATATTAAGGTGGTTCAAACGATAAAGGAGACAGAAGAAGTACCGTTTGAAAGTATAAAAATTGAAAGCACAAGTTATCCTTACGGTACATCGTTTTATAAGCAAAGAGGCAAAAATGGCTTAGCAGAAGTTACCTATAATGTAACGTATATTCAGGATGAAGAAGTTAGCAGATTGGCAGTTTCTAGTAAAATAATAAAAAAGCCGGTCAATGAATATGTGGTGATTGGAAAACGGCGGAACAATTATTTTTATGATTATAGTTTAACAGATGATACTTTAGGTGATGTTAATTTTATTTGGCCAGTAGAAAGTAATAAAGGGTATATTAGTTGCTATTTTAGCGGCTCTAACAGACATAGAGGCATTGATATTTGTGCAAAGGCAGGAACGGGAATTTTAGCGAGTAATAGCGGTGTTATTGTTAGTGCAGGCTGGGAAGGAACGTATGGTAAAAGTGTTGTAATTCAACACGAAAACGGCTTATTTACTCGTTATGCTCATAATTCTGAGATATTTGTTAAGATTGGTCAGAGAGTAGAGCAGGGCGAAGTGATTGCTGCAATGGGGAGGACCGGTAATGCAAGTGGAGATCATCTGCATTTTGAAATTCTAAAAAATGGCGTTCAGGTTGATCCTTTACCGCATATCAGTTAATTAATATCAAAAATTTAAATTGATTTTCATCTTTGCAATTTATGTAGAACCCGAAGGTGATTTTATTGGAAAGAACAAGAACAGAAAAAACTATAATAAATTTGACTTATGCTATGTTATGCCAATTTATTATTTTTATTTTAGAATTTTACATGCGAAAAGAATTTTCGAGTGTATTAGGAGAGGTATATTTAGGCTTAGATAGTACGTTTGACAGTGTTTTAATGATGATTTCTGCAAGCAATCTGGGAATTGTTTCGGCAATTGCCTACAGTTTATATAAACCGCTTGCAGAAGCAGATGAAAAGCGATTAAAAGCAGCATTTAAATTCTTGCGCAATTCATGCTGGTTTATGGGAATATTTTTTGGTGTGTGTGGTATAATATTTTCTTACCGTTTAAATTTAATTCTTAACAATGCTGATACAATTTTAAATATAAAAATCATTTACTTATTCTATTTGGCTAATGTTATTCTACCATATTTCTTTGCGCACAGAAGGTGGCTTATTTTAAATGATCAAAGAAGATATATTGAGATATTAAACTCTTTTATTTCAACTGTTTTAGGGCTTTTAGCAAAGTTAATTTTTCTTGGGATATATAAAAGCTTTTTAATATTTTCTATTTGTATATTGAGCACGACATTAATTGAAGGGGTTATAACTTTTGTGGTTTCAAACAGGCTTTACCCGTTCTTAAAGTATAAAATAACAGAAAAACTTACCAAGTCAGAAAAAAAGATTATTTTGAAAAATGTAAAGGGTGCTACACTTAACCAAGCTTTTGGTTTGGTAATTCACACCACGGATAGTATATATATATCTAAAATTGCAGGCATAATTGTGGCAGGAATTTATGCACCATATAAATTTATTATTAATGCACTCAAAACTATAAACTGGCAATTTTGCGAATCTATTGCTGCAAGTTTTGGTAATCTTGCGGCGGAGGGGGATATAAAAAAATTGGAAAAGAGGTTTTATGACGTTTTATTTATTGGCAATTGCTTTTTTAGTGCGGTGGTCTGCAATTTAATTGTAAATTTTTCACCTCTTATTAATATTTGGATGCCCAAAAATCATATATTTGATAATAAAGTGGTGGCAATAATTCTGTTTAACTTTTACCTTATGGGAATCCATAAAATAGTAAAAACAATTAGAGACAATATGGGAATTTATTGGCCAGCGCGTTATATTACTATATGTGAAGCGATAATTAATTTGGCTGTTTCGTACTTTGGAGTAAAGTTTTATGGGATTGCGGGTATTTTGGGAGGTACTACAATAAGTATTTTAGCTACATGTTTTTGGTGGGAACCGTATCTACTTTATAAACATGGTTTTAAAACTAAATTAACGGTATATTTTAAAAAGCAATTTTTATATTACGCGTTAACTTTTGTATGTTGTTATATTTGTGTTAACTTGTGCAAAAAGTTAGTAACACAGGTGGTTTGGGCTAGAATATTTTATAATACGCTAATAGTTTTAATTGTTCAAGGTTTTATTTTCTTTGTTGCTTTTAAAAATAGTGAAGAGTATTTGTTTTTTAAGGAATTAATATGTTCTAAGTTAGGAAAAAGAAGCTGTTAAAAGTGATAACGCGACATTTTATTATAAAAACAACTTAAAAAAAGAATGTTCAATGTTATAATAAAACATTTTTTTAAGTTAGTAGCAATACAAAATCATTTTATCAACTTTTTTTACTAACATATTGCTAGTTCAGTTTTATATTTGTTTGGGTATTAATTCACTTTAAATAGGGCTGAATTAAATAATATAAAACAAAAAAATCAATTTGTTACAAATCATGATTTTACGCTAATCTATTAATTGCAAATTTGTAAATATTTATTATCAGTATTTCCCAAATAGCAGAGTACGTTTTATTTATAAGCTCTTTTGCTATAGTTGTCAATAACAAATTATTTTGTTTGTACTTTTTTAAAATTGCGTTATTTTATATATGTTAGATCTGTGGTTATCTATATATTCTAATATTATAGATAACCACAGATCTAACATAACAACACCTTTCATCAATAGGGTATGCTTTTGAGTTACTTGTCTCGTTTAGCAGTAAGATATTTTATTTATACTGAAAAATAATTATGGAAAAGATCGACAAGTGGACAAAAAATTATGGCAACTATATTTAAGAAGGAAGTATTATATAAATAATATAATATCACACTGTATTATAAGAAGGAAAAATAGAGAGAGTGAAAAGAACGTTAGGTGAATGTAAGTGCGATTCAAACAAATTTCTATAATAGGAGTAGGTAAAGTTGGTTCTACGATAGCATATACGCTTGCTATTTCCAATGTAGTGCAAAGTTTATTGTTAGTAGATAAAAATATGAATAAAGCTTGTGGAGAAGCATTAGATATAACATCGTCACTTGTTGGCAGTGATGTAACTATTAAAGCCTCTTATAATTATGCGTGTATTTCGAATTCTGAGATAGTTATTATTTGTGCGGGGAAGGCACGAACTACTTCAGAATCACGGGAGGATTTATTTGATACAAATTGCAAAGTAGTAGAAAAGATAATTGAGGATTTGAATACGTATAATTATCACGGTATTATAATAATGGTTACTAATCCGGTAGACATTTTGACATACGTAGCTAATATAAATTTTAAAAATTCTTTTAAAAAAGTTTTAGGAACAGGCACTTTGATTGATTCATATAGGTTAACTTCAGTGGTGGCTGATGAGTTGAAGTTACCTGTTAATGTTATTGAGTGTTATATATGGGGAGAACATGGCAATTTAAGTGTGCCTATGTGGAGTTTATCTAAAATTCAAAATAAAAAAAGCGATTATTATTTAACTTTAAAACAGAAAGAACTACTTGCTACAAAAGTAAAAAATTTTGGTGCGGAAATAATAAGGGAAAAGGGAAGTACATGTTATGGAATTTCTTATGCTGTTTTAAGGATTATTAAGGCTATGCTTGGTAATTCTGATAATCCAATTCCGGTAAGTGTATATTTAAATGGTCAGTATGGTATCTATGATTTGTGCTTAAGTGTTTCATGTCAACTAAACAGAGAAGGGATATATCGTATTTTGACACCCAGTATTGAAGATGTGGAGCAGAAGAAACTTTTCGCAATATCAACACAAATGATGAGGGATAAAAAAATAAAAAGGAGGTAATTAAGTTAGATATATGGACATTTTAATTAGTGCAAATTTTACTTGTTCGCCTATTTATAAATTTTTAACAGAAATAATAAAAAAAACAAACAAAAATTTCAATATTTGGGAAGGACAATACAATCAAGTATTTCAACAGTTATTGGGGAATAATGATGTTCATAATATCGATAATAGTGAGATAAGATTTAATGTAGTTTTACTCAAATTAGATGAAATGGTAAACCAACATTATTATATGCAGAAACTTTGTGAAGTTATAGAAGAACAATTACAAAAGGAATTAACATATCATTTGCTAGTTTTTATTTGTCCGACCTGTACAGAAGTAAATTATAACAATTTAAGAATACGATTTGAAGAGTTCAATTTACAATATCGCAATTTTCATTTTTCAGATTTAAATAACGCTTATAATGCTAAGAACATTTTTACAAAACAAAGTAATAAATTAGGGGATATCCCATATTCTGATAAATTTTTTGCTCAATTGGCAATTTGTGTTTTTAGAAAGATTAGTTCTATATTGGGATATCCATATAAGGTTTTGGTGTTAGATTGTGATGGGACGTTATGGAATGGAATTGTGGGGGAAATAGGCCTAAATAAGATAACATTAACTAAAGGGAAAAAATATTTGCAGAAGTTTATTGTTGAACAATATAATAGTGGAAAATTGATTTGTTTATGTAGTAAAAATAATTTAGAAGATGTTATGGCAGTATTTGATAAGAGAGAAGATATGATTTTAACTAAAAGGCACATATCTGAGTTTTACATAAATTGGAATAGGAAATCGGACAATATCAAAAAAATATCACAAAAATTAAATTTGGGTTTAGACACTTTTGTTTTTATAGATGATAATCCAACGGAATGTGCAGAGGTT
>JAFPTG010000013.1 GCA_017400345.1 Oscillospiraceae bacterium | reverse complement strand
TCAGTAGCCTGAATACCGACAAATACCGTAGGGCATACGGAAATTTACGCTTGTGGAGACCGTGTAAAACTAAAGCTCTTGTAGCAATGTAGTGGTCGCTGAAACAAGAATCCCACGACTTTAGTCGTGTGGAGTGTCAAATATGAGAAGTTTATTTGAAATTTTAGATATGAAAAATGTAAACAAGGCAAAAAAAATATCATTCCATGGGGACTTTAAAACGATTGAACTACAAAATGTAAACTTTAAGTATAAAACATCATCTGAATATATAATAAAAAATTTTAATTTTACAATTAAACAAGGCAAAATTTATGCAATATCTGGTCTAAATGGAGCAGGTAAAACAACTCTTATAAAATTATTATTAGGGTTCTATAAACCTAATAAAGGGCAGGTATTAATAAATGGTGTAGATATAAATAAGTATTCATCAGAATCCATTTTAAAAAATATAGCTTGTGTTTTCCAACCATTTATCAAATATCCGTTAACTGTGAAAGAAAATATAAAAACTGGAATATGCTATACTGATGATAACTTGTTGGAATCAATAAAAGAGGCCGCAAAAATGGCAGGGGCTTCTGATTTTATTGAACACTTACCGAATCAATATGATACAATGTTGCAAAAAGAATGGTCTAATGGAGTCGAAATTTCTTTAGGACAATGGCAGAAGTTGGCACTTGTTAGGGCTTTTTTTTAAAAAGCAAGTATTTATATATTAGATGAAGCAACAGCATCGTTAGATGCTGTTGCTGAAAAGAGTGTGTTAGACACTTTGAAAGATATGAAAGCGACTGTTATTATAATATCACATAAAGCAGAAGTTCTAAATATTGCAGATGAAATTGTAACTATCTGCAATGGGGAAATAAAATTTACAAAAACATAAATACTCGACTAACTATATTACCTGGCGCTAAACACTTGACATACCACTTTTATTATGCTAGAATATAAAACTGTATTAGGAATGCGGATGTGGCGGAACTGGCAGACGCGCTAGACTTAGGATCTAGTGTTTTTATACATGGGGGTTCAAGTCCCTTCATCCGCACCAAATAAAAAAATCATAAATAATATCCACTCCAACAGCGGGTGGATATTTAATTTGACAAAAACAATCAAAATAACTCTTAGTGGAACACCGTAATTCACAGTAATAACCGGGTTAGTCAAAATACACAAACTGACAATTTATCATATTATGAGCGAGAAGAATCAAATTTTATATGCCGAAAAATAAGGCGTAGCAACAATTGCACTTCACGGAAACATTGGTTATTGTTATTTTCAAAAAAGTACAAAAAAAGTGGAATTTGTGGCTTTGTTAAAGTGTTTTTTTAATTTTGTTCCACGTGGAACAAATGTTGAAAACTTTTCAAACTGTTGATTTAGCCTATTATTATCTTGATAGAGCGACATTTTTAAGTATTTTGCGGATCTATTTTTAAGTCATAGAAATCTGCCCATTCATAGATTTTATTGAGAAGAACATCTTGATGTTCTGGCTTAGGGCAAACAATTCGCGTTATATAAGCTTGCTGTTTTAAATAACCAAATTCAACGCAGGCAACAACCACAATATCCACGCCTTTATATAAGCACAAATGATATATATTTTTATTACTAAAATCAATTTCTTGCAGGTCCATAAGCTGTTTATAAGCTTCTATCTCGTTTAAATTAGATATAATAACAAACCTATAGCCATCAAAACCAGCCATTTTTGCAATTTTCCTAATAACTTCGCCTTTTTTTATAGTGTATTCAGGTAATGCTCTTTCAGTAATGCAAAATCCGTCAAGATTTGCTTTTATAAGGTCAAGTTTTGTTTTTGCATACATATCACGTGCCTCTGAGTTTTTTCGTAGGTAGTTTTGAAAGGTTAAATTCCAGGCAATTTCACCATTGTTTTTTAAAACCGCATGAATATGTACATGGTTCGGTTGTTTTTTCTCAAAAAACAGCCTAAGTGGCAAATTGAATTCTCCTTTTGATTCGTACCCGGTTTGTATTAATGTTTCTTTTGCTTGTTTTAGGTCTTTAACAACACACATTATATCTATAACGGGTTTTGCACATAGCCCTGGCACGCTAGTGGAGCCGATGTGATGAATTTCGATATAATTTTCTTTGAGAATTTCTTTTAACTCATTTGAATAAACTTGAAAGATATTTGACCAATTAGAATCGTACGGAATCACGTTTATTTTCTTTTTCATAGTTTAATCCCTCTTATCAATTATCTAATTTTCATTCTATAATATATTCTATGCTCTGTCAACATTATAATTTGCCAACTTGTTGTTAAAGAGGCATATTTTTATGCTGTTAATGATATTTGCAAAATAAGCGGATTTGTTATATAATGAATTTAAATTGAAAATATAGTTTGGAGGGAGTATGTTTGAAGGATATAATTGAAAAAATAAAAGATATGGCAAAAAAAGAAATAAACGAGGCTTCTAATATAAAAGTTCTGGAAGAACTTAGAGTAAAGTATTTAGGCAAAAAAGGCGAGATTACACAAAAATTAAAAGAGTTAAGTGCTGTATCTGCGGAATTTAAACCTATTCTGGGCAAGTTGCTTAATGATGTTAAACGTGATATTGAAGAATTATTGGCATTTCAGATGGAAACAGTACGAAATCTTGCAATGAAGGAAGAGCTGGAACGAGAAAAAATAGATATAACAATACCTGGCAAAAGGCATGTAGTTGGAGCCAGGCATCCACTTAATATTATAACCAATGAGATTGTTAGAGTATTCTCTAGTATGGGATTTTCGGTTGTTGCAGGGCCAGAAATAGAATGGGAAAAGTATAATTTTGATATGCTGAACATGCCAAAGAATCATCCTGCGCGCGACGAAAGCGACACGTTTTTTATTAGTGACGAATTAGCGCTTAGAACTCAAACTTCATCAGTTCAAGCAAGATATATGGAAACGCATAAACCGCCAATTCGTATTGTTTCTCCGGGTAGGGTGTATAGAATAGATGAGATAGATGCTACTCATTCGCCAATGTTCCATCAAATAGAAGGCTTGATTGTTGAACAAGGAATAAATATGGGGCACCTTAAACACACGTTGGATGCCTTTGCAAAAGCTTTTTATGGCAACGAGACGAAAACTAGATTCCGGCCGCATCATTTTCAATTTACCGAACCATCTGCAGAGATGGATATGAGCTGTTTTAATTGCGGTGGGGCAGGTTGCAGAGTATGCAAAAACGAAGGCTGGATTGAATTGCTAGGCTGCGGTATGGTGCACCCCAAAGTGCTGGATATGTGCGGAATTAACGCCAACGAATATACTGGTTTTGCCTTTGGTATGGGGCTTGACCGTGCAGCGATGCAGAAGTTTGCAATCAATAATTTAAAACTGTTTTTTGAAAATGATGTGCGTTTTTTAAAACAATTTTAATTAATGCAAATTTAAGGGGAGGGAATAAAAGATTTATGCTGTTATCTTGGGATTGGTTAAGAGACTTTGTTGATATAAAATGCAATGATATTAAAGGATTTTGCGAAGCCATGACAATGTCTGGTTCTAAAGTTGAAAGTTTTGAAGTGTTGGGGCAAGAGATTCAAAATGTGGTGGTTGGCAAAATTATAAAAATAAAAAAGCACCCCGATGCAGAAAAGCTTGTGATCTGCACGGTTGATATTGGAGCAGAAGAACCATTACAGATTGTTACAGGAGCAACTAATGTTTTTGAATCTGCTGTGGTACCAGTTGCTTGCCACAATGCCAGACTGCCGGGCGGAGTTAAAATAAAGAAAACAAAATTACGCGGTGTGCAAAGTGATGGTATGCTTTGCTCACTTAAAGAATTGGGCTTGCAATTATGTGATTTTCCATATGCTCAGGAAGATGGAATTTTAATTCTTAAAGAAGATGTGCATGTGGGCGAAGATATTTTAACAGCATTAAAATTGAAAGATATAGTAATAGATTTTGAAATAACTTCCAATAGGCCAGATTGCCTTTCTGTTTTAGGTTTAGCTCGTGAAGCTGCAGCAACGTATAACATAGCTATTAAAGAACCGATGTTTAACGTGAAACAATTTGAAGATGTCAAAGGCAAGTTAGACATTAAAGAAGTTTCTGAAGTTTTGTGTAAACGGTATATGTTGCATGAAATATCTGATGTTCAAGTTTCTTATTCACCTCTTTGGTTAAGAGCAAGGCTAAAAGCAGTGGGCATTAGGCCTGTTAACAATATTGTGGATATTACAAACTATGTTATGATAGAATTAGGGCAACCGATGCATGCTTTTGACGCAGATAAAGTTGAAGGGGCAATTTGTGTTAGAAGAGCTCATTAGGTGAAGAATTATTGACCTTAGATGGTGTATTGCGCGAATTAGATGATTCTATGCTAGTGATTGCAGATGAAAAGAAAGTTTTGGCAATAGCTGGCGTGATGGGTGGGTTAGAATCTGAAATTACAGCAGAGACTAAAAATGTAATTTTTGAATCTGCAGTTTTTGATGGTACATCTGTGCGCCAAACTGCCAAAAAATTGGGGCTAAGGTCAGAAAGTTCAGCTAGATTTGAAAAAGGTTTGTTAACATATAACTGTCCAAATGCAATAGCTAGAGCTTGTGAACTTATTGAAAAATTGGACATTGCGGACCCAATTGGAGCTACTATTGATATTGTTAATGTGCAAGAAAAGCCGAATGAAATTAAGTTAGATTGTGACGAAATTAACAATTTATTAGGCACAACATTAACAAAAGAAGAAATTACTAACTATTTGAAGCAGCTTGGATTTGAGATGTTGGAAGATACTGTTAGAGCACCTATATTTAGAACAGACATTGAATGTGTAGCGGATCTTGCAGAAGAAGTGGCAAGACTTTTTGGTTATAATAATATTCCTAACGTACCGCTACCGGGTGGAGATATTGCAAAGCCAAATGATTTTGAAGATTTTAAAAATGAATTAGCTAGTTTGGCGGTTGCACATGGCTTTTACGAAACAGTTACATATTCTATGGTAAGCCCTAAGCATTTTGAAAAGCTATTATTGGAGGAGGCAGACCCGCTACGCAATTGTGTGGAAATTAAAAACCCATTGGGCGAAGACAAATCTATTATGCGCACAACTACAATACCCTCTATGTTAGAGACCTTAAATAAGAACATAAGCCAAAAGAATGAACGGGTTTGCTTATTCGATATAGGCTGCGAATATAAAAAGAAAGAGTTTGAGGATGAAAATGGCAAAAGAGTAGTTGACGAACGTCCGATACTTACATTAGGTGCTTATGATATTGACGGTAGCAAAATCGACTTCTTTGTTTTTAAAGGCGCTATTGAAGGCATTCTAGATAAAATTGGCATAAAAGATTACACTTTTGAAACTATTAGTGATCTGAGTTTTATGCACCCGGGTAAAACAGCCAAAATTAAAGCGGAAGCAACGGAGTTGGGTTTTGTTGGGCAGTTGCATCCTTCGGTTGCAAAAAATTATGAGCTGTGCAAAAATGTTTTAGTTGCTACACTTGATATAAGAACGATGTTTGAATTGGCAGAAACCAAAAAAGTATATACACCTCTACCTAAATATCCGGCAGTTTTAAGAGATTTAGCTCTTGTTTGTAATAAAAATACACCGGTTGCGTTTATTGAATCTATAATTAAACAAGAATTAAAAAACAACTTGGAAGAACTGGAGCTATTTGATATTTATGAAGGAGTGCAGGTTCCTTTAGGCAAAAAGAGTGTGGCATTTAATTTAAAATTAAGATCAACCGAAAAAACTTTAGATGATGAGTATATAGACAAACTAATTATTGCAGTATTAAAAAATCTGGAATCTTATGATATAATTTTAAGATAATAGATTGTAGTTTTAATTGGGAGCGAATTTATTTTGAAAATTTTAGGAGATGTTTTAGCAACGATCATTTGTGAAAATTTACTTTTAATTTATGGCTTAGGAATAAAACGACTATTTATTGGGCCAGAAAAGCAAATGAAGAAAGAAAAAATTATTTTTCTATTGTTTTTATCGTCATCTCTCACATTTATCTTTTTTTGTTTTTTTAAGCTTATTCTTGGTGGTTTTATTGCGAATTATACTACGGTGCCGATTATTATTTTTGTTTGCGAATTGCTAAGTTTAACACTTCAAATAGTTGTTTTAACGAACTTTAACTTTGTTGGGAAGATTAAAATTACAATGCTTTCAATTTTATTTGATCCCTTGCTTATGGGAGTTAACCTTATATGTATATATAGGGAATATACAATTTTTCAGGGGATTTGGTTTATTTTTTGCACTTATGTTGGGTATATTTTAACTACTTATTTAGTAGCTGCACAGGCTGGAAATTTAAACGAAAACCAAGCCATCCCGAAAGCGTTTAGAGGTAAACCTTTGCTGCTGATATACATTGGTATTTTATCTATGGCGTGTTATGGTATGTTAGGGCAACAGATATTTAATTAATTTGGTGATAATAGTGTTTAAGAGAAGATATAAAAGATGTTTTTTAGTTTGTTTAATTATTGTTTACCCGTTAATATTTTCATCTTGCATGGAAATTAATTTTAACGTTGAAAAAGGAATGAAACCGCCAATTATTTCAGAAGACCAAAAAGGAATTCAAGAGGCGCTTACACGTTTTACCGATAACCAAGAGCTAAAATTAATTTACCCTAAATCTGGTGAAAATGTAATGCCGTTTATTAGGCGAAATGTGAAAGATAAAGATACCGTTTTTGTATTTTATTCTGCTACTAACAATAATAAAACAACTACTAAAATTGCAATGCTCAAAAAAAATACAAACGTTTGGAATGTAATTAGTAGTGTAGTTGTGTCTAACAGGTATAATTGCGAAATAGAGGATGTATCTTTCCGCAGAATGTGTAAATCAGGTGACGATAACATTATTGTTGGAGTGGGTACGCACGGTCAGAGAGCGAAAGAAGTGTTTGTTTACGAGTATACCGATACCAAATTGCGTGAAATAGAAGATATGAATCATAGTTATGCTGCTAAAGTTTTAACGGATATTGATGATGATGGTTTTGATGAATTAATTTTAATAGATAGACCAGTGAATGCAGAACCTAGTATTATAATGACCAAACTGTGCGAAACATCGCCGCTTGAGTATATGGTAAACTCTTGTTATGCTCCTTTAAAAGAAAGCCCCAACATTGTTAGAGATTCAAAACTGACGGTGGGGAAACTGAAAAATGGCAATAAGGCATTATTTATTGATGAGATAGTTTATGATGAAGGACAAGAAAAAGAAATAATGGCAACTGAATTAGTGGAATATGTTGGTAAATATGGATTAGTAAATAGAACATTAAAAACAGAAAAAAATCTGGGAGATACAAATTTTGATTTAAGCTATTTAACACAAAGAAGCAAGAATGTAGAACTTGAGGATATAGATGGAGATGGCTGTATTGAGATTCCATGTGAAAAACCGATTACGGAATTTTTGAACTCAGGAGAGGAAAATTTAAAAGAAATTGACTGGTATTCTTTTTATGACGAAGATGTAAAACTTTCTGCAATTGAAATTATGGATGTTTGGTCACAGTATAGATTAAAACTAAAGCCAGATTGGTTTGCAATAGAACATGCAAAGTTAAACAATACAGGAATGGAAATTGAAAGCAGAACATTGCAGGTAAAGGGCTACTATAAACCAGAATCGAACGGGCATATGCTGGTGTTAGAAAAAGAAAACGAAAAAATAGTTATTTATGTTGTACCGAAAGGCAAAAAAGTGAAGAATATTTTCTCTAAGTTTGCAACTTCGAAGGAATTAGATTATTATGTATCTATTCCTAACGAGTCTGAAGAGGAACAGGCGATTTCTATGCGGGAATTTCAAAAGCTTTTTAAATTGTTAAATTGAATGAACTGTTTTATTTAAATAATAGAAGAATATTTTTAACTTAGGAGGACGATGTTATGTTATTAGAAAAAAATGCAATAGGTAAGGTTGAAATAGCAGGGGCTTTTTTTGCTGATTTGGTTAACAGTATTGCGGCAGAAAGTTTTGGTGTTGTAGGAACATCAAGCAATTTTTTGCGAAACTTTCGCTCTTTAGTGAAGAACAGTGACAATGGTATCGTGGTAAGAAAAGAAGAAGAAGACAAGTTATATATTGACCTGCATATAGAAATTAAATATGGGGTTAATATTGCAGAGACAGTTAAGAATTTAACAGAGAAAATAAAGTATGTTATAAAAGATTGCGCGGGATTTGAAACAGAAAATATTAACGTTTATATAGATAGAATGAGCGTGTAAGAGTAAACCAGAGTATGAATACTTTAAGTGTGGAGGAATTTTTGATGATAAGTGGCCAGATTTTAAAAGAGAGTATAATATCTGGAGCAAATAATATTTTTAACAATAAAGAGTTAGTTAACGATCTTAACGTTTTCCCTGTGCCGGATGGGGATACGGGTTCTAATATGGCAAGAACTATGAGTGCAGCAAAAATAGTGCTCACCAGTGAAAAAAAAGAATTATCTGTTGCAGAAGTAATGAAGCTTACAGCATCTGCTTTATTGCGTGGCGCACGTGGCAATTCGGGAGTGATTCTTTCTTTAATTTTTAGAGGGTTAGCCAAGGGGTTAGAAGGTTACCAAACGGTAGATGCAGCTAAGTTCGCAAAAGCGTTTAGTACAGCAACGGAGGCGGCTTATAGTGCAGTTGCTAAGCCAACAGAAGGAACAATTTTAACAGTGATTAGGCTAGTCAGTTTAGAAGCAGAAGATATTGCACAAAATTCCAGGGATTTTGCAGGATTCTGGAATAAAATTTGCAAAAAGGCAAATGAGATACTTTTAAAAACACCGGAGTTTTTGCCGGCTTTGGCAGAGTCTGGAGTGGTAGATTCTGGTGGGCAAGGGCTGGTTTTTATTTTTGAAGGTATGAATAGTGTTTTTGCGGGCAATGGAGTAATAGAGGTAAAAGAAGATGAAGAAATCGGCAGCAATATAGCAAATAAAGTGAATAAAAAGCATGAAGTGGAATATGGGTATTGCACCGAGTTTTTAATTGATAAGAATGAGCAGTATAATGAAGAAAATGAAAAAGAATTTAAAAAATTTTTAGAAAACATAGGTGGCAGTATTGTTTTTGTTGATGATGATAATATAATTAAAGTACACGTTCATTCAAACCACCCGGGAACGGTGCTTGAAAAGGCATTGCTTTATGGCAACCTGACAGATATTAAGATAGACAACTTAAAAGAAGAAGTTGATGAGCATGAACAAAAGCATTCAGCTAAAAAGAATGTGTTTGAATATAAGCCGGTGGATGAAAGTATAGAATATGGTTTTGTTGCAGTTGCTGCAGGAGACGGTATTGAAAATATGTTTAAAGAGCTTGGTGTTATTAATATTGTTTCTGGTGGCCAAACAATGAATCCAAGCACTGAAGAGATTGTTGGGGCTATTAATGCAACGCCGGCAAAGTGTGTGTTTGTGTTACCAAACAATAAGAATGTGGTGCTTACAGCACAGCAAGCAGCTCTTATTGCAGATCGTAATGTTATTGTGCTGCCGAGCAGAACAGTGCCGCAAGGGGTTAATGCAATTTTGGCATTTAACGAGGCGGCAAGTTTAGAAGAAAACCAGATTGAAATAACAGCAGCAATTGAACGCGTTAAAACGGGCTTTATTACCACCGCGGTTAGAGATTCTAGATCTAACAATAAAGAAATTAAAACTGGCGATGTTTTAGCGCTTGAAAACGGCAAAATAAAATATATAGAAGATGATGTAGCAAAAGCTTGCTTTAAACTGATTAAAAACATGGTTAAAAAACAAAGTAATTATATAACATTGTTTTATGGCGCTGACGTTGACCCGCAGATTATGCCAGCTCTTGAAAAACAGATAAAGCAAAAGTTCAAAGATCTTGAGGTTAATTTTATTTTTGGGAATCAACCGGTTTATCATTTTATAATAGCAGTTGAATAATATTTATTTTATGATTTTTGGAGAAGCATATGGGGTATCTTTTAGATGCAACAGAGAAATATTTAAGGCAAAACCCTACTAGGTTTCACATGCCAGGGCACAAGGGAGCGAACATTTTTGGCAAATGTAATTTTACACCATTAGAACAATATGATTTAACTGAAATTAAAGGATTAGATAATCTTTATGAAAGCAAAGGTTGCATAAGTAATTTAGAAGAAGAAATCTCAAAAATTTTAGGCTTTAAAAGTATTATTACTACAGCAGGATCCACATCTTGTATTCAAGCTATGCTTGCCAGTGTTTGCAACCCAGGAGACAGAATAATTGTAGACCGTAATGTACATGTTTCGGTGGTTAATAGTATGGCTGTGTTAAATTTAGCCCCAATTTGGTTGTTTAGAACGCCGCAAAAAAATTGTGCATTTGGTTCTAAAGTTTATGCAGAAGATGTGAAAAAAGCGTTAAATACAAATTCTGATGTTAAATGTGTTTTTTTAACTGGCGAAGATTATTATGGGTTTGCACCGGATATTCTGGAAATTTCGAAGGTGTGTTTGGAGCATAATGTCTATCTGTTAGTTGATAACGCTCATGGTGCTTACTATAGCTTTTTTAACAAGCATCCAATGCAGCTAGGAGCTTCTATGTGTTGCGATTCTTGGCATAAAACTTTGCCAGCATTAACTGGTGCAGCAGTGTTGCTTATGCAAGATGGCTTTGATACACATTTTGTAAAAAAGCGAATGCAGATTTTTTCGTCATCTAGTCCAAGTTATCTTGTTATGCTTTCTATGGATATTTGCGCAGATTATTTATATAAAGAATTTGAAACAGACTTTGAAACATTTATAGAGAGAATTGCCGAATTTAAGTGTGAAATTAAAAGATTAGGCTTTGATATTTTAAACGATAACGAAGCAAGTGCTATGAAACTTACTATTAGCGGGCTTAAGCTGGGGATAAGCGGAATTGATTTGGCAGGTGTTTTGAGAGATAATTGTATTGAGCCGGAATATGCAGATTATAATTGTGTTGTATTGCTAGTTAATATGTTCAACAGACTGCAAGATTTTGGAAGGCTGAAAAAAAGTTTGCAGAATATTCAAAAAAGAGCTCCGTTACCGGGAGTTAGTTATTGTGTATTAGCTAAACCGGAAGTGGCTTGCAGTATAAGGACGGCGATGTTTGCTAAAAGCAAAAAAATTGACATAAAAAAGAGTGTGGGTTGCATTGCGGGTCAGATATTGCCTAAATGCCCGCCTTGTGTGCCGGTTGTTATGCCGGGGGAAGTAATCTCGGAAGATGTGGCTTCTATTTTAGAATTATGTGGTTATAAGTTTATAGATATTATTGAAGAAGAAGGGGTTTTAATATGAAACTAATTATGGCAATTGTATCTAGTGATGATGGCTCAAAGGTGATTAATGCTTTGACGAATTCTGGGTTTGCTGTAACTAAACTTTCTACAACAGGTGGATTTTTAGCGACTGGGAATACCACCTTATTGGTTGGAGTTGAAGATTCGAAGGTTGATGAAGTGCTAGAAATAATTAAATCTAAAAGCAAAAAAAGGGATAAAGTGGTGCCAGCTTCAGCCTCTTATGGTGCGGGAGTTTACACAGCTTTTCCGATTGATATTAAAGTAGGGGGAGCTATTGTTTTTGTTTTAGATGTTGACAGATTTGAAAAAATTTAAAAGGTTTTGAGGTTTTTTGAATTGACTGAAATTTTTTATGAACAAATAAAGAAAGAAAAAGTGTTTAATTTATGGTATGATGCCAAAAATAAAAGTCATGCCATTTTAATTTTAGGTGACGCTATAAAATGTTTGGCAGCAGCTGAAATTGCCTTAGCTGAGCTGATGGGTGCACAGTTTTTAGGTTCTGATTTAAGGGTAAAACCCCATACCGATATTGATGTTATTGAAGAAGGCACAGAAACAATTACTGTGGATATAATTAGGAATTTAAAACTGTCTGCAAGTAAAAAAGCATGTTTATTGCCTTATAGAATATGTGTAATTAACAGTGCAGACCGTATGAATGTTCAGGCGCAAAATGCATTGCTGAAACTTTTAGAGGAGCCGCCCACAGATACTAAATTTATTCTTACTGCGCGAAACAAAAATGCTTTTTTAAAAACACTTCTTTCACGGTTAATAAAAATTAATCTTACGCCAATTTTGCCATTTGAATGTAAACAAATTCTTATTGATAAATTTGAAGCAGAACCTAAAGAGGCAGAAAGGTTAAGCAATATTTTTGACGGTTTATTTAGTGAGATGCTTGAGTGTTTAACTAAAGAAGATAATATGAAATTGCTTGAATTAGCAGAACGGGCTGAACAAGATATTGAACGGAGAAATTTTTATTCTTTAGCGGCTAGATTAGATAATATATTAAATCAAGAGGATTTTGTACAATTTTTACGTTATCTAAAGTATATATTGATGTATCACTTTAAATTTAATAAAAGGGCAAATAATATAAAAAAGATAGTTGATGTAATAAATGCCACGTTAGAGTATTTAGAAAAGAATGCGAATTTTGGTCTGGCTGTTAGTTGTTTTATTGTGATGTTTTTACAGGTGAAGATGCGGGGTGATTTGGGAGTTGGAAATTTTAGGAGTTAAAGTGGGAACTTATGACGAGATATCGTATTGTAGATCAGAAGAACAAACAAATGTTGGAGATATAGTCTGTTTAAAAGATGGCAATAGTTTTAAATATGCTAGAATAGTAGTAAAAAAGCAAGTAATTGACGGGAATAAAATATTGCATTTGCCTACAGTATTAAGATTAATTAATAATAGAGACAAGCTGATTATGCAGAACACGGAAAAGCTGGTTCAAAAAGCATTTAAACGATGTGAACAACTTATAAAAAAGAATAATTTGCCTATGCATTTGCTGGATATTTCTTATAGTTATAAAGAGAATAAAATAACCATATTTTTTAAAGCAAATGAGCGAGTGGATTTTAGATTGCTGGTTAAAGAATTGGCTAGTGCTTTACGGTTAAGGATAGAGCTTAGGCAGGTAAGCCCCCGAATGCAGGCTAAGTATATGGGAGGCTTGGGAATTTGTGGTTGTGAGGTTTGTTGCAGGAGATTTTTACATGATTTTGAACCGATTTCAGTTAAGAAGATTAGAAGTCAGATGCCATTTCTTAATATGAGCAAGATCTCTGGTGCATGTGGTCGCTTGATGTGTTGTTTTAAGTTTGAACCACTTTTAGACGGGCAAGATTTATTAACAGCAGAAACAGCAGAGGAAGAGCTTTCGTTAGAGCCGGAAGAAATTATACCTGAGGCAGCAGAATTGCAGGCAGAAGAAAGCAAGAGGACGCAGAGCTCGAATATAAACAAGACACAAAATGTTAATATACAAAAAACAAAAAAAATAAAAAGGCATGTAAAAAGTAGAAAGAGAACAAATAGGAATAATAGAAATATTAATAAGAATCTGGCTAAAACATCAAAGAAAGATGAGAATTTAAAAAATAACACTCGTAAAAGAGGTTGAAAAAATGCAGATAAAAGATACAATAAAGATGTTATGCGAAGCTTACGGAATTGCTGGTCGTGAATCTGCCGTTGCAAATTTGATTAAAAAAGAGATAGCAAAATGTTGTGAATACAAGATAGATAATATCGGTAATGTAATTGCGTTTAAAAAAGGGGGAAAAGTGCCAAAACATAAAATTATGTTGGTAGCACATATGGATGAAGTGGGCTTTTTAGTTAGTAATATAGAAAATGATGGTTTGCTAAAGCTGGTTAAAGTAGGTGGTATTGACACAAATATTTTAGTGGGGCAAACGTTTTTGGTGGCAGCTAAAAAGAAAGCTTTGTCAGGAGTTATTGGGACTAAACCAGTACATCTTCAGGGTAGCGAGGAACGTTGTAGAGGAATTGATATGTCCAGTTTGATGTTAGATATTGGCTGCAAAACAAAAGAAGAGACAGAAAAATTAGTAGATATTGGAACGCCGGTATATTTTTCATCAAAGTTCGAAGAATTTGGCGAGGGGTTAATAAAGTCTAAGGTGCTGGACGACAGAGTGGGCTGCGCGATTTTAATTGAGCTGCTTAAAACTTTTGATGAATGTGATTTTTATGCGATATTTAGTACAATGGAAGAAGTGGGAGGCAAAGGAGCAAGAACGGTTGCCGAAGCTATAAAGCCAGATATCGCGATTGTTGTAGAATGCACAACGGCAGCCGACACACCTATTGTTAGTGAGTATGGAAAAGTCTGCTGTGTGAATATGGGACCGGCAATAAGTTTTATGGATAATGGTACAGTATATGATCAAGAGCTTGTAGAACTCACTTTTAAAGAGGCAGAGCATAATAATTTGAAAGTACAATATAAAAAAGCAGTTTGCGGCGGCAACGATGCAGCCAGCTTACATTCAGCAAGCACAGGAATAAGAACGTTAGCAATTAATGTGCCAACCAGATATTTACATTCACAGGCTAGTGTGGCAAGTATGTTAGATATTGAGCAAACAGTTATGTTATTAAAATTAATTATGCACAGTTTTGTAGCAGGAGGCGAGTAAATTTGGCTAATTTTGGTTTGGCGCGTTTGGCAGAAGACGTTAAACGTGAGCTTACAAGTATTTTTAGAAATGTGAAAGATTATAGGGTGAAAGATGCAATGGTGAGTATTATAAGAGTGGAATTAACCAGTGATCTTTCATATGCAAAAGTATTTATTAGCTCTATGAGTGGAATAGAGGAAACAAAACTGGCAGCTGAAGGTTTGAAAAATGCAAAAGGATTTATTAGAAAAGAATTGAATTCAAGAATACAGATGCGTAGATCACCGGAACTTATTTTTATTGCAGATACATCAGCAGAATATAGTGCCAGAATAAATGACAAATTAAATAAGATATTTGAAGGAAACAAAGCAGAATGAATAAAGAAAAAAAAATTATAACTATTGCAAGCATGTTAAAAAAGATTAACAATGCAAATATTATTACACACAAAAATCCAGATGCAGATACATTAGGTTCTGCAATGGCTTTGTGTTTGGCATTAAGAAAGTTAGGCAAGTGTGCTAATATTATTGTGGAAGAAGAGATATCATCACGAATTGAATTTTTATTAGAGGGTTATGAAAATTTAAATTTTAAACCGCAGTGTACGATTAGCGTAGATATTTCTAGCGATAGTTTAATTCCAGAGTCGGCACCTGAGAAGGTTGATATTTGCATAGACCACCATGCTACAAATAACATTGCGGCAGATTATAAACTGGTAATTGAAGATGCAGCAGCAACAGGAGAGATAGTTTTTGAGATAATTGAAGAAATGGGGATTCCTCTATGCAAAACCATGGCAAAATGCCTTTATGCTGCTATTGCTTCGGACACGGGATGCTTTAAATATTCTAATACAACTAAAAAGTCGCATTTAATTGCCGCAGAACTTATGGATTATTTGGAAGATTTTGCAAAAATAAACCGGAAGATGTTTGAATTTGAGTCTATAAAAGATTTTAAACTAAAACAGATGGTTTTTGCAAACACGGAATTTTTTTACAATGGTACGTTAGCAATTGCAGAAATTTCTAAAGAAATGCTTGATGAGTTCGGAATTACGTTAGAGCAAGTGGATGTGGCAATTGCTTCAGAATTGATTAAGATCGAAGAAGTTAAAGTGAGCGCTTTATTAAAAGAAAAAGATGGTGGGATAAAGGTTTCGCTACGCACAGTAGAAGGTTACGATGCAGCAGAAATTGCTGCTATGTGGGGTGGTGGAGGGCATAAAAGAGCAAGTGGTTGTATGTTTACAGAACCATTACACGTTGCCAGACAGAAGATTATTGATGATTTGAAAGTTTTTTTGTTTGAGGGAAACAATGGAAATTAATGCTGTGATTGGTGTCAACAAGCCAAAAGGGTTTACATCGTTTGATGTGGTGGCTAAATTAAGGAAAATATTAAAAACAAAAAAAATTGGCCATGCCGGCACGTTAGACCCGCTGGCTACTGGAGTTTTACCAATATTAGTTGGTAAAGCAACTAAATTGTGTGACCTTATTTGTGACAACTATAAAGAATATGTTGCAGATTTTAAGTTGGGCGTATTGACAGATACATTAGATATAACAGGTAAAGTGTTATTAACTTCTAGTGTAAGTGTGAGTAAACTTGATATAAAAAATGCTCTGCAAAAATATTTAGGAGAGTTTTATCAAACAGTTCCTATGTATTCAGCAGTTAAAGTTAATGGCCAAAAGCTGTATAATCTGGCGCGCAAGGGTCAAGAAGTGGAGAGACCCAAAAAGTTAGTGAAGATTAGTAAGCTTGAACTAAAAAATTACGATCCACAAGCTAACGAGGGTAGGATAATAGTTGGTTGTTCGAAGGGAACATATATTAGGTCTTTGATTGATGATTTGGGGAAAGACCTTGGCTGTTATGCAACAATGATAAACCTTTGCCGGATAAAAAGTTGTGGAATTAACCTTACGGAAACAGTAACGTTGGATGAATTAGAAAAGGCGGTAAACGAGGGAAAGTTTGAAAATATTTTACTTAATATGGATTACTTTTTGAAAGAATATAGGGAATACAATTTAAGTCTGCATGAAAAAGAAAAATTTTCACATGGAGCAATTTTACCAATTGCTGATTCTAAATTTAAAGATCAGGAATTATTACGGGTTTATTATAGTGGGCAGTTTTTAGGTTTGGCAAAAGTAGATCTGGGGAACCAAAAACTAAAAATTGTTAAGCTGTTAATCTCTTAATTTTGTTATTTTATGGAGTTGAAGAATGTTTGTTTAATAAAAAACGGGTAGCCGCTCTTGGATTTTTTGACGGAGTGCATTTAGGGCATCAACGTATTTTGTTAGAAACCAAAAAAGCTTGCACAAACGGCGTAGAGCCTTGTGTCTTTACATATAGAATTAAAAGCAAAGTACCAAGTTCTAAATATGGTAAAGTTATGTTAACAACATATGAAGAAAAAATTGATAAGATTAAAAAATTGGGTATTGATTGTATTTTTGCACCTTATTTTGAAGAGTTTGCAGACCTAACCGCAGATGAGTTTGTTGAGAAATTTTTAGTGGATGTAGTCAATGCGGAGGCAGTGGTTTGTGGAGAGAATTTTAAGTGTGGTAAAAACAGATCATATGATGTTGTTGATCTAAAAAAAGTATGCGAGAACTATGATATTAAAGTTATTAGTGTGCCGTTATTAAAAATTGGACATCAAGTAATTAGTTCAAGTTTGATTAGAAATTTAATAAAAGAAGGCGACAAAACACTGGCATTTAGGTTATTAAATGTTGCTACAGGGAAGGAGGAAGACTTTTGAATATTTTAATTGTTGGCTGCGGCGGCACGGGCGCTCAACTTGCAAACTCTTTGTTTAAGCAAGGGCATGCTGTTTCTGTTGTGGATAAAAACGAAGCGAGTTTTGAGCGGCTAGATGCTAACTTTGCAGGTATGTTAACAGTGGGAGTGCCAATTGATGTGTCTGTTTTAAAAAAAGCAGGTATAGAACAGTGCGATGCAGTTGTGGCAGTTACAAGTGACGATAATATTAATGCGATGGTAGCTCAAATGGCAAAGGAAATTTTAAAAGTAGATAAAGTGCTAGCTAGAATTCAAGACCCTCTGCGCAGTGGTGTTTTTGCAAGCTTAGGGTTCGATACGATTTCTACAACGAGTTTAGTGGTGAACGAAATTGAAGCTCGCTTAATGGAAGCAAGTGTAGATGATGGACTACGGCAAAGTTTTGAGCGCTCTAGATTTAAGTTTATAGCTTTAAAAACGAATGAAAAACATACAAACTTAGATTATTTGAAATTGCGCTATGAAGAGGAAGGCCAACTTATAGGGATAGCGCATAATGATGGCAGCATTTTATTACTTAAAGATATAGGCAAATATAGACTAAAACCGAATGACAGATTATTATTTTTACAAACATTAGAATAAAAAATGTGGTGATTAATTTGAATAGTTTAAAATTAGAAGAACTTCGCAAAGAGGTAAAGTCTTGCAATGCGTGCGAACTATGTAAAACGCGAACAAACACGGTATTTGGGATGGGAACAATAAACACCGATTTATTATTTGTGGGTGAAGCACCAGGGCGCACAGAAGATGAGCAAGGGTTACCGTTTGTGGGCCGTTCTGGTCAGCTTTTAGACAAAATGCTTGCAGCTGTTGATTTATTTAGAGATAAAAACATATTTATAACAAATATAATTAAATGTAGACCGCCTAACAACGCAGACCCTACACCGGACCAGCAAAAAGCATGCAGAAAGTTTTTGGATAAGCAAATAGAGTTGATAGATCCTAAGTTAATTGTATGCGTAGGCAGAATTGCAGCCATGAGTTTAATTAGCCCTAGTTTTAGGGTAACTAAAGATCATGGCCAGTTTTTTCAAATTAATAACAGATATATTGTTGGCACATTTCATCCGGCGGCATTATTAAGGGATCCGGGGAAAAAAGAAGAAGCATTTAAAGATTTTTTGAAAATTAGTAATTTTGTAGCAATTTTACATACTTCATAGAGCGTTCGATTTTTTTCATAGCGTTATGAATATGACGACATATTGTAGATTTATTAACTGAATATTTTTGTGCAATCTGTTCCATGTTATATTCGTCGTAGTAATATAACTGTAGTATATTTTTTTGTTTTTCTGTTAATTCATTTTTAATTGCACATTTAAGAATGTTTTTAAGGTTATTAATCAATTTGGTGTTACTTTCGCCATATTCTTCGAGAGATTTTTGATAAGTTATCTGCTCAATCCATTTGTCGTTATAAAGAGATACTTTTGTTGCCATCTTACACCTCCATAATAGAATTTCTTAAGCAATAAACATCTATGCTGTTTGCAGTGCTAATTAGTTCCCTTATCTCTGTATAAAGGCATGTGATTCTGCGCCTTAATGTAGATTGCTCTTTGTGGCTAGCTTGTTTGTATTGTTCTGTTAACAGTGCTACACGATCACGTAAATTTGCAGCAGCTTCAAGATATTCATTTTTTAATTTTAATATAGACATATAAGTTCCACCTTTATATAAATTTTAATATCACAAGCCATTTCTGTGCGATACAATTAATATTTTAACACAATACGTGGCAATTGGTCAACAAAATGTACAAAAATCAGCCAATTACACATAAATATATATTTAATTTGTAAGAATTTCAACAATTGCCAACTCGATCAAATTATGGTATTATTTAAGAGAAACAAGAGCGTTATTTGTTAAGAAGAAAGAAGGAAGACAATGTTTAGCACAAGGCTGAGGATTTTACGCCAACAATACGGGCTAACTCAAAGTGAGCTGGCAAAACAATTGGGGGTTTCAACAAGCACAATAGGTATGTATGAACAAGGCAGGCGTGAACCAGATCACAAGACGCTGTTAATTATTTGCAAGTTATTTGGAATCTCAACAGATTATCTTTTAGGTTCAGAAAAAACTATAGCTAGTTCTGAAAGCAATGATTTTAATGCAATTATAGATGGGTTTGAACGTACATTACTTGAGCAAGAGGGATTAATGTTTAATGGGGTTATGCTTGAACGCGATGATGTAAAAAAAATTGTGGATGCTATGAAGATAGGCGCCGAAATGGCCACGCGCAGTTCTTCTAAGAGGGGCAAAAATTCCGGAGAAAATGTTTAAAAATGGAGTTGACTGTGTTACAAAATATTAAGAACACGGTAGATAAATTAGTTAAAAAATATGAAACAGCAGATCCTTGGATTTTATGTGAAAGATTGGATATAATAGTATTAATATCAAATCTACCAGTGGGTGTGAAGGGATTTTATCAGCTGATTAAAGGAAGGCAAATAATACATATTAGCCGATGTATAAGCAATACTCAGATGAAATTAGTATGTGCACATGAGCTGGCTCATGCAATTTTACACAAAAATCAAAATATATGCCATGGGGTTGGTAATGCCAAGATGGAGGAAGAAGCGGAATATTTTAAGCATTATCTATTAAAGTTGGAAGTTAATGAAATTAGCAGGTGGTCAAGAAAAGATATCTCTAATTTTACACATCTTTCGGAAGATATGATAATTTTAGATTTTTAAATACAGTATGAAGAAAGGGATTTTGTTTATGAAGACACCAAAATTTTGTATGGCTTTTGTATGTTTATCTGCATTATTGTTTTTAACAAGTTGTTCTACAAAAAAGCAAACATCTTGGCCAGTTGCAAAAAACAAAGAAAAACCGTATTATAACACAGAACAGTACCAGCCCAAGAACTGGGAGGCAGATACTTTGTGGTCCCAAAAAATAAAAATGCTAAGCGACACTAAGATTCCAAGTTTTAATAATTTACTGGAGCTAGAAAAAGAATATGTGTTAAACTTAACACGTTATCTGCAATCGATGTCGCCGGAAGGTTTTTTATATGATGAAAAAAAGCAAAAGTATATTATTAGTGAAGCAGATGTTCAATATTTTGCCAAAGATCTACTCGGAATTGACAGCTTTAACTATCAAGAGTCAAGTGAATACAATAAAAAAGATGCAACATATGAATGCACAGAGTACCCAAGTTACGGTTTTGTGAACAGAACGTATGAGAATAAAAAAATAGAAAAGCTATCAGACTCTATATGGCAATTTTCAATTGACGTGAAAGAAAATAACGAGAAAAATCAAAAACCTATAACCGAAATTTATACTGTGCAAGATGATGCAAATGGTTACAGGCTAGTTTCTGTAAAAAGAATAGATTCAGAGGGCAAAGAATTAACAAGAGATTTAAAAGAAGATGTTGCCGAGACCTAGGAAAGTAAAAATTATTATGATATAATATATAGCAAGAAAACCAATTATAATCAAAGAACAAAAATAGCTAAATTGGTTGAGGAAGTGAATTAATGCTGCAGTTAGAAGATCTAAAGGCGAGAACTGCTAATCTGGCAAATGATTTTTTAGAATTAGAAAAAATTGTTGGGTATAATAATTTAAAAAAAGATTTACAAGCGGCAGAAGCTAAAACAGGAGATCCTTGCTTTTGGGATGACAAGTTAAAATCACAGCAGGTGCTTTGCAATATTAAAACACTAAAGTACAAAATAACATGTTTTGAAACATTAAAAGAAAAGCAAGAAGAGCTGGAAGTACTACTAGAGGTTGTTGAGGAGAGCAAAACGGAGTCAAATTTATTAGAACTTTTGCAATATATAAAGGCTCAAGAGAAGATTTTAAACAAGTTTAAGCTAGAGATGCTTTTTGTAGGGGAATATGATCAGAACAATGCGATTTTAACATTTCATGCGGGTGCAGGAGGAACGGAAGCTGAAGACTGGGTAGAGATGCTTTATCGTATGTATTCTATGTGGTGCGCAGATCACGAATTTAAAATTAAAGTGCTCAATTATTTGCCTGGAGATGAATGTGGAACTAAATCAGCATCTATTTTGGTACAAGGGTTGAATGCTTATGGCTTTTTAAAATCAGAAATGGGTGTGCACAGGCTTGTTAGAATATCGCCATTCGATGCTTCGGGCAGGCGGCATACATCGTTTGCTTCTCTAGAAGTAATACCGGAATTGGAAGAATCATCAGAAGTACAAATATTAGATTCTGATTTAAAGATAGACACATTCAGAGCAAGCGGCGCGGGTGGGCAACATGTTAATAAAACAGAATCTGCGGTTAGAATAACTCATATAAAAACCGGTATTGTGGTAGCTTGCCAAAATGAACGCAGCCAACATCAAAATAAAGAAATGGCAATGCGTATGTTAATTTCTAAATTAATAAAAATAAAAGAAAAAGAGCATTTAGAACATATAGAAGATATCAAAGGGAGCCAAGCAGAGATAGCATGGGGGTCTCAGATACGTTCTTATGTGTTTATGCCATATACTTTAGTTAAAGATCACCGCACTGGGTATGAAACAGGCAATATTTCTGCAGTAATGAATGGAGATTTAGATGACTTTATCATGGCGTATTTAAAACAGAATATAGCTAATTAAGAGGTGAAAGTTAATTTGAACAAGTTTGAAGGTCAAAAGTGTCAAATGTGTGGCAAAGAATTTAAAGAAAAAGAATTAGTGGTGGTTTGTCCGGAATGCGGGGCACCATACCATAAAGAATGTTTTAAAAATAACAATGAATGTGTTTTTATGGAAAAACATGGCGAAGCAGATTGCTATGCTCCAGATAATAATACAGAAATTGTTGCATGCAGTAACTGTGGCAAAAATAACCCAAAGGGTATGGAGTTTTGTGAATTTTGCAATAAGCAATTAAATAGCAAAGAATCCACAACTGCAGTTCAGCTTTTAAACAATTTGGATTTAAGAGCAAAGCCAACAGCTAATTCAAGCGAAATGGCAGCAGATGAAGAAAAATTAATTGATGCGTTTGTTATATTTAACACTAACTATTTTAAAAAAGCGTTTCAAGGTCAAAAAAAATTTAATTTTGGCGCGTTTGTTTGTCCGATTTTTTATTATTTTTATAGAAAAATGTACGCAGCAGGCAGTGCGTTTTTTGTGGTCATTTTGATGTTGATTTACATGATATGCAAGCAACTGAGGAATTTTTATTCAATTTTAATGTCTGGGCTAGAATCTTTGGGGGTTAATTTAGATGAGTTTTCCTCGTTCGATCAGCTATGGACATTTGTAAAAATCAATATTTTAAACAATATTGATATTATTAGTTTAAGAAGAAAAGCAAATATTATAATGTTCTTTTTATTGTTAATTTTGGTTATGATGATATTGTCTGGGTTTTTAACTAACGTAATTTACAAAAATCATATATATACTCAAATTGAAAAATGCCGAAAAATTTCAAGTGATAATTATCAGAAATTAATACCAATTGTTGGTGGAGTTAGCTTGTGGTCCGCAATTTTAGCTTTTTTAAGTTTTATATTTTGTGTTATATATATATTTCAGTATTTTTTTATGGTTTAGGTATAAACATGTAAGTGAAATTAATTTAAAAAATATGAAGAAGTGGAGTTTGGATTTAATGGAAAAAATAAAGAAACTTTTAGTATTTGGGTTAATATTTGCTTTAGTTAGTACCTGTTTTAGTAGTTGCAAGCCTAAAAAGAGCAAATACGATGAGGAAGAAACAGAAGTTAGTACAGAGCTTACAGAAGATATGATAGAAAGACCGATTCTGCAACCGAAATTAAAAGAAGCAATGGGGAAATATGCAGATGCAGTTGGTTGGATCAACATTCCGGGTACTAATATAGATTATCCGGTTATGCAAAGCCAAAAAGATTATACTCCTGCGGCAGGTAGCGAAGGCTTTTATTACTCTAGGCATTCAGAAGATAAAAAACATCGCTTAGAAGGCAGTATCTTTACATTCAAAGAATGCAATTTTGAATCTAGAAAAAAACTTTCACGCAACACAGTTATAATGGGGCACAATATGTGGGATGACACAGCAACACGCACGATGTTTTCTCAGCTACTGAAATATTTTGAGATTAATTTTGCAAATGAACACCCATACATATTTTTATCTTTACCAGAGCAAGATTTAGTATTTCAGATTTTTGCGGTTTATATAACTGAGGTACCTTTTAGAAAATATAGCCCCAAAGCAGCATTTAATTACTATTCTTCAGATTATATGAATTCAGATGGCAAAACGGTTAAAGGCGGAGATGGATCGTTGCCTGTGAACATACCTAAAGGCAAAAAGTATAGTTATGCGCAAGTTGTTGCGGCAGAAGCTAAAAAAAGATCGCTTTATAATTACCCGGTGCAAGTTGGCAAAAACAGCAAAATAATCACTCTTTCTACATGTACGTACAAGTACGGTAAAACAGATTCTAAGAACTGCAAAACAGTTGAGTTTGTAATTCAAGGTAAGTTGCTTCCTGCATCAAAAAAATTAGCAGATAAGGCTTATTTAACTAAAAACGAAAATCCAAAGCCGCCGCAGGGCTTACCAGAAGCTTCTGACTTTGTTTATGAATGCGAAGGGAAATTAATTACAGAAGAAGACGGCAAGGTTGTGACGGTGGAAGAAGACAAAAATAAAGAAAAAACAGCGGCATAATCATAATTTGGCAAAAAGGCAATAGGAAGTGAGAGCAATAGGAAATGAAACAAGGTTGAATATTGTAAATATTGCGATTATTTTAGGAATTTTAAGTTTAATAATTATTTTACTCGCATTATTTTTTAATTTTTTTAGTTTTTCGCTTATTTTAGGTCTATTTTTGGGTGATATTGTTTCGTTTTTTAATTTTTTGGGGCTTACAATTTCAGCTTATAAAGCGGTACAAAAGCCAGAACCAATTGCTAGGCGGTATATGCGCAGGAGCTATGTGCTACGTTACTTTATTTTTGGTTTAATTTTTATGCTAGTACTTCAATGCAAAATTATTTGTAGTTGGGCTTTTTTTGTTCCAATGCTGAGCCCCAAGCTATATTTTGTATTGATATATAATGTTATTAATAGAAAGGGGGGAAGATGATGGAGATTACGGGGGCAAAAATTTTATTTACAATTCCTATTTTAGGTGGAATTAAAGTTAGTGAAACAATTGTAAACACCTGGATTGTAATGGCATTTTTATTTGTGCTAATTAAAATTTTCACATGGCGGATAGAAAAAGTACCAAATGGGAAACAAGCTTTAGCAGAAAAGTTTATACTTTTTATAGAGAATTTAGTAAAAGAGAATACAGGCAAAACAAAAAATAAATTTGTAGCTTATGTTGGAACATCTTTTTTGCTTTCTATTATGTGTAGTCTTTCTAGTTTGGTGGGGCTTAGGCCGCCTACGGCAGATTTAGCGACCACTCTTAGTTGGGCGGCTATAGTATTTTTTATAATTCAAATTAGCAAGATTCGTACACTTGGCGTTAAAGGTTATTTAAAAAGTTTTTTGTCTCCAGCATTTATTATGTTGCCATTTAATATAATAGGGGAGGTCGCGGTGCCAATTTCGATGGCAATTCGTCATTTTTGCAACATTTTTGTTGGCTGTGTAATAGGCTCATTAGTAGGTGTATTTTTAACATTTTTAAGTACAGCTGTTTTAGGTAATTTAGGAGTTAGTGTGCCAATTTTTAAAGTAGGTTTGCCAGCAATTTTATCGCTTTATTTTGATCTATTTGGCAGCTTTATTCAAGCTTTTGTGTTTATTATGTTAACTATGGTATTTGTAGGCCAGGCCATAGAAACAGAAGAATAAAAATAAAATTTAGGAGGGTTTAATTATGGAAAGAGCTATAGTATTAGCAGCGTGTGCAATAGGAGCAGGGATTTCAATGATTGCGGGGTTAGGCCCTGGGATAGGCGAAGGCTATGCAGCAGGGCAAGCAGTGGCAGCAGTTGGTAGGCAACCAGAAGCAAGATCAGCAATAACTAGCACATTGGTTTTAGGTTGTGCTTTAGCAGAAACCACAGGCTTATATGCTTTGGTAGTTGCTATACTTTTAATTTTTTCATTTCCTGGCAGATATGGATTTTAACCAGCATAGCGATATTCATATTCTAGAAGGGAGGAATTAACTTGACAAACGACATAGTCTCTTTTTTTGTACCAGATATTGTTTTTCAATGGCTTAATCTACTAGTCATATTCTTAGTGGTTAAAAAGTTTTTATTTAAACCTATTAAAGGAATAATAGAAAAGCGCCAAAACGAGGTTAAAGATATGTATTTAAGGGCGGAACAGGCAGAAAAAAAGGCACAAAGCTTAGAGGCGCAATACACGGAGCTATTAACAAAAGCACGACTTGAAGCAGCGGAGATTGTGAAAAATGCAACAGAGGCTTCTCAAGCCAAAGCGGATGCTATTGTTGAACAAGCTAAAGTTAAGGCTATGGAGTTACTTGAGAAGACACAGATTCAAATTCAGAGAGAGAAAGATGAATCTTTAAGAGATGCCTTTAATAAAGTTTCGGATGTGGTGTTAATTACAGCGTCTAAATTTATGGAAAAAGAGATGACAATGGACGACCATAAGGAGATAATAGAAAAAATATTAGATGACGTAAAAACAGAAGTGAGATGATTTTTGTTTTACGTTGCTGGAATGGTGGAAAGCTATGAGTAATACAATATTTTTTCGATACGCAAATTCACTTTTTGAACTGGCAAAAGAAGCTAAGAAATGTGATGAAATTTATAATCAACTAAGTGTTTTATGCGCTATTTTTGAGAATAATAACGATATAAGAAAGTTTTTTGCTAATTTTTCAATTTCTAAAGAAGAAAGATTTAAATTAATAGAGCGGGATTTTGGTACAGATTTTGATGTCTATATAATTAATTTTTTGAAACTATTAATTAATAAATATAGAATTCAATTTTTACCGAAAATTTTTAAAGAGTTTAAAACATTATACAATGAATATCGAAATATAAAAGAAGTTACAGTGATATCAGCGATAAAGCTTACGGCGGATGAGAAAATCAGAATTGCGAATATTATTCAAGCTAAATTAAATATGGCAATTGATCTAGTCGAGGTTGTTAATCCTGCACTTATTGGTGGATTGATTATAAAATATGACGATAAAATGCTTGATGCTAGTTTGAGAGGCAAATTTAAAAATTTAAAGAGAAAACTTACAGTTTGAAAATACAAGGGGATAAAAGGTTGGTGAGAAAATGCAATTAAATTCCGATGAAATAGCTAATATTATAAAAGATCAAATTAAAAACTATTCCGAAAAAACATCACTTTTAGATGTAGGAACAGTAATAAGTGTGGGCGATGGGATAGCTAATATCTATGGTTTAGAAGACTGTATGTCTGGCGAGTTACTGGAATTTGAAGACGGCACAAATGCAATGGCTTTGAACCTAGAAGAAGATACAATTGGGGCTATTATTTTAGGTTCATGTGATAACATAAAAGAAGGAGCAACAGTAACAAAAACTGGGCGTATTGTGTCTGTACCAGTTGGAGAAGAATTAATTGGTCGTGTAGTAAATGCTTTAGGGCAACCAATAGATGGGGCAGGGCCAATTGATTCAAAGCAGTGGCGTAATATAGAAAACAAAGCTGCAGGGATTATAGAAAGAGAACCAGTAGATACTCCATTGCAAACGGGAATTACAGCGATAGATGCGATGATACCAATAGGTCGTGGGCAGCGTGAATTAATTATTGGAGATCGGCAGACAGGAAAAACCACAATTGGAATAGATACGATTATAAACCAAAAGGGAAAAAACATGATTTGTATCTATGTAGCAATTGGGCAAAAGAATTCCACAGTTGCACAGGTTGTAGAAACTTTACGTAGCAATGGAGCATTAGATTACACAATTGTGGTTAGCGCTTCCGCTTCAGAATCTAGTGCTTTGCAGTATATTGCACCGTATTCAGGCTGCGCAATGGCCGAATATTTTATGGAACAAGGTAAAGATGTTTTGTGTGTTTACGATGATCTTTCTAAACATGCAGTAGCATATAGAGCTATTTCTTTGCTGCTTAAAAGACCACCTGGCAGAGAAGCATACCCGGGCGATGTGTTTTATCTTCATTCCAGATTGCTTGAACGTGCGGCGAAACTAAGTACTGCAAAGGGCGGAGGATCAATTACAGCATTACCGGTTATTGAAACACAGGCAGGTGATATATCTGCATATATTCCTACCAATGTTATATCTATTACAGATGGGCAGATTTTTCTGGAGTCTGAATTATTCATGTCTGGCATAAGACCTGCAATCAACCCGGGGCTTTCGGTCTCTAGAGTTGGAGGTAAAGCACAAATAAAAGCTATGAAGAAACTTTCTGGTCCACTAAAACTTTTATATTCGCAGTTCACAGAGCTTAAAGCATTTACTCAATTTGGCACGGACCTCGATGAAGCTACAAAACGCCAGATCGATCAGGGCGAACGAATAGTTGAAGTGCTAAAACAGCAGAATAATTCACCGATCGATGTTGCTTGCCAAGTTATACTTGTTTATGCAGTAGTGAATCATCTTTTGAAAGATATTGAGTTAGAGGATATTGCAGATTTTAAAAATGGACTAATTGAGTATGCTACGATAAATAAAACAGAGTTGTTAAACCAGATAAAGACAGATGGAATAACCGATGATGCAGCTAATAATATCGAAAAAACAATATCTGAATATAAAAATATGTTCTTAGTGGATAAATAGATAGAACTATTTTAAAAGAAGGTGAAACAATTTGGCGCAGAACATGAAGGACATAAAAAGACGAATTAAAAGTGTTGAAAGCACAATGAAAATTACAAACGCCATGAAGCTGGTTTCTGCATCTAAGTTAAGAAAGGCGAAGCTGCGGTTTAATCAGGTTGCGCCATTTTTTGCAGAAATTAGAAAGAACATGTTAGATATAGCCAAAGATACCGACGTTCATACTTTAAAATATGTTCAAAAGAATGCAAGCGAAAAAGAGCTTTTTATTGTAATTGGTGGTGATCGTGGCCTTGCGGGTGGATATAACATAAACATCTTCAAAAAGGTTTTAGAAGAAACAAAAGGTAAAAATGTTGTAGTTTTGCCAATTGGCAAGGTGGCTGTGGACTACTTTAAAAAGAATAAATTCGAGCTTTTAGGTAGCTATGAAAATATCGGAGAGAATATCACTATAGAAAAAGCTTATCATATGGCTACAAAAATTTTGTATCATTATAATAAATCAGAAATTTGCAAAATAAAATTGGCTTATACTGCGTTCATCTCAACACTTTCACAAGAGCCAGAGATAAAAAAAGTACTTCCACTTAAATTTGATGAAGTAGATGAATTAAAAACAAAAAAAGCGGCAGTAAACTACGATCCATCGCCAGCGGTGGTATTTGAATCAATTGTGCCGCAATATTTTGCTGGTATGCTTTTTGGTGCTATTGTAGAATCTTTTGCAGCAGAACAGTCGGCACGTAGCAACGCCATGGATTCGGCAACAAACAATGCAAAAGATATCATTGCAGATTTGTCTCTTGTATATAACAGAATTCGTCAAGCAGCAATTACTAATGAGATTATAGAGATTGTCTCTGGCAATGTTGTAAAGGGATAACAGAGGGGGTAACTATTAATGGCAAATGTGGGCAAAGTAACACAAATTATTGGCCCAGTTGTAGATATTCGTTTTTCAAAAGAACATCTACCAAATTTGTTGGGTGCAGTTGAAATTGAGAATAATGGTGAAAAAATAATTTTAGAAGTAGCTCAGCATATTGGAGATGACACAGTTAGATGTGTGGCAATGAGTTCAACAGATGGTCTAAAGAGAGGAATGGCTGCAAAGGACCTAGAAAGTCCAATTACAGTACCAGTAGGGCCAGAAACATTGGGCAGAGTTTTTAATCTATTGGGGGAACCAATAGATAATAAGCCTGCGCTCAAAGCGAAGGAACGTTGGCCTATTCATGCAAAGGCGCCAAAATTTAAAGACCAGCAAACAAGTGTAGAAATTTTGGAAACAGGCATTAAAGTAATAGATTTAATGGTGCCTTACACAAAAGGCGGTAAAATTGGTCTGTTTGGTGGTGCTGGTGTAGGTAAAACAGTGCTTATTATGGAGCTTATAAATAATATAGCAAAAGAACATGGTGGCATTTCTGTTTTTGCTGGTGTAGGAGAAAGAACAAGAGAAGGAAATGAACTTTATAACGACATGGTAGATTCCGGTGTTATTTCTAAAACAGCCATGGTGTATGGCCAGATGAATGAACCACCAGGTGCTAGAATGCGTGTAGGGCTTTCTGGGCTTACTATGGCAGAATATTTTAGAGACAAACAGAACCAAGATGTTTTATTTTTTATAGATAATATTTTTAGATTTACACAAGCTGGGTCAGAGGTTTCTGCATTGCTTGGCAGAATGCCTTCTGCAGTTGGGTATCAGCCGACACTTGCTACAGAAATGGGTGAGTTGCAAGAAAGAATTACCTCAACAAAGAATGGTTCAATAACATCAGTACAAGCGGTTTATGTGCCAGCAGATGATATTACAGACCCGGCACCTGCAACAACTTTTGCGCATTTAGACGCTACTACGGTGCTTTCTCGGCAAATTGCGTCACTAGGGCTTTACCCAGCGGTTGATCCACTGGCTTCAAGTTCTAGAGTTTTGGCAGTAGAGACGGTTGGCCAAGAACATTATGATGTAGCACGTGGCGTGCAACAAACATTGCAAAGATATAAAGATCTGCAGGATATTATTGCAATTTTGGGCATGGATGAACTTTCTGATGAAGATAAGCTTACAGTTTCCCGCGCAAGAAAAATTCAAAGATTTCTTTCACAACCATTTTCTGTTGCAGAAGCTTATACTGGGATGAATGGGAAATATGTACCAATTAAAGAGACAATTCGTGGGTTTAAGGAAATTTTAGAAGGCAAACATGATGAATTGCCGGAATCAGCATTCTTATTTGTAGGTAGTGTAGATGAAGCTGTGAAAAAAGCAGAGCAAGAGAAGGGGAAGGGTGTGTAACATATGGCTGATTTCCCTTTAAAGATAATTACGCCTATCAAAACGGTTTATAACGATAGAGCTAAAAGTGTCTTAATGCGAACAACAGAAGGCGATGTTTGCATATTAGCAAACCACGAAAACTATGTAGCACCTTTAAGTATAGGCTTGCTTAAATTTGAAACGGCAGACGGTACAGTTCGTTTTGGTGCTTCGTCTTATGGTTTTGTTAATGTTTCTGGCGGGCAGGTCTGTGCTTTTGTAATGACATTTGAGTTCGCAGAAGATATAGATATAGTGCGAGCTAAAAATAGTATGGAAGAAGCGAGGCTTGCTATTGCGGAAGGATTAATTCAGGGAGACGAATTAAAAGAAGCCAAGGCGCGTTATGAACGTTGTAAATCCAGAATAGAAGTTACAAAGTTAATTAAAAAGTGAAAAATATAATATGATAAACCACCACCTGTTAAACAGGTGGTGGTTTATTTGCTGTCTAAAATTAATAATCACGACTCTTTAAATTTTAACAACCTAACATTTTTATGTTTTACAATATTCAGAGATAGCGTTACTTACAAACAAAGCTGTGCCATTGCCGCCAACATTATCAATATTTGCTTTAAATTCGCTACTTTGAACATACATTTTTCCAAGAAAAGCTAATATCTCTTTTGTGCTATAATAAAATACATTCTCGGATTAATCGCTATACAAAGCCATTTTATCAACTGTTTGTTATTAATGTGTTACTAGTTCGGTTTTTGATTTGTTCGGCTATTAATTGGCTTTTAATAGGGCTAAATAACATAAAACAACCAAAGAAAGTTATTGATTTATAGGGAGAATATATTTATAGTAATCAACAATGTAAAAAAAATTAATGTGAGCATTACTTCATTGATTCATTTATTACTATAGAGTATTTCATTAACACGCTTTTGCACTTTGCTGTAATTATAACCAGCAGATATAAGAGCGTTTTTTCTTACTGTTCCATTCCCCCATTTGCCATCTATTGCCTCTTGCGCCAACTCTTCTATAGATTTTCTATTATGAGTATTATTTTCTTCGTTTAGTTGGGATTTAACTTGACGAAAATTTTTAGTACTCCAAAGCGGCGCACGCTCGTGACTTTAGTCATGAGTTAGCCGCCCCACGGGTAGCCAATACACTTGTAATATTTGTATACGCATGGTATAATATAAATATGGTTAAAGATATTATACTTAC
>JAFPTG010000001.1 GCA_017400345.1 Oscillospiraceae bacterium | reverse complement strand
TAGTTCAAAATCTAGTGGGAGTAGCAAAACGTCAAGTAGTAGCGGTGTTAAAAAATCAGCACCACCAGTTACTTCAAAACCCAAAAATGTGGATAAGGTGGATTTTGGCAAACCGAAGCCAACAGCAAGCGCGGGAACTTACAAACCGGCACCACCTAAGCCGAAAAATGTGGACAAGAGAACGGAAAAAGAAAAACAACAAGAGATAGACGATTTGACACATTTAGTTGCTGTGCAGCAACGCGTTCAAGCACGCGAGGAAATGCCGGCGCTGGTTCGTCAAGCCAATGAAGCATATCGGCAATTGACTGTAGCAGCAGATGAATTCCACACAGCCAACCAAATGTTTAAATTTGAATTGGAAAAATTTAAACAAGCGAATACACCCGAAAAAATCAAAAACGATACACTGTCAGCTGCGCTCTCCGGTTTTTCGACGGGTTCAGGCGCTGTCACAACGGTTTTAAGTAAAATTCCGGGCGGTAAAACAATATTGCCATTTGCTGCAATGATTGGCGGCGATGTTGGAGCGTTTATCAATATGGCTCGTAACAGCGGGCTTGACACAACAGGTCTCGATATTACTAGCGATGCTGCCGAAAAGGCGCATGAAAAAGCTGAAAAGGCAAGCAGAATATTTGCAGCCGCTGATCATCAATTAACAATTTGTATAGTCAACGCTTCAAAAAGTAAACTATCAATTGATAATATTAATGTACAATATCCGACAAGTGTTGCAAATTTACAAATAGAGTATAATTTATGACGGATGATAAAATAAAAGCGGTCTTGTGTTTTGAAATCGCGAGTATTTGTTGTGTTTATAATTTAATATCTATTTTTAATAGTAGATCATATAAATTGCTTTTTTTAATCATCACTTTTTTTGGTTTGTTAGATTTGGCAAAAGAAAGTTTTTTAGCATATAAAAACAATTATAAGATGGTTGGTCCACTTTATTTATATATTTTTTCAGCTGCTTTTTTTAATTCTTTTATTATTGCATGGCTAATTTCTGTGTTTAGGTACAGATGATATTAACATCATCTATCCAACAAAGCTGGCGACTTTGCGTTCGGAGTATAAAATTTAATGAATAAAAACAAATTAAAAAACATTTTAATTTTAGAAAATTGGACAATTATGCTTTTTGAGGTTTTGGTAGATAATTTTGAAAAAATAGTAAATTCTTTTTCCTTTTTTCGCGCCGCTTTTTTAGCTGTTTTTTTGCAAGGTGGGTATTTCTTTTAAAAAAATGTTTTCTTGCGTATAAAAATGACGAAAAAAGTGAATGGCATTTGTTTGAGATTATTATTGTCAGTGTTTTTGTGAATGCCACTGCAATCGATAGTATAATTTCCGCTTTTTAAAAATAAACAAAGACCAGGATTAAAAGTCCTGGTCTTTGTTTATAGCTGTTAATTATTTTGTGCCAATAAAAACACTTGATTAAAATTTACTGCTAGCTCCACCGCCACTAAAGCTGCTGCCACCTCCAAAGCTGCCACCAGATCCAAAAGAGCTACTGCCGCCTCCCGATGAACCGCTTCCGAAGCCGCCCCACGAACCACCTGTGTTATAGGAGCTACCCCAAAATCTGCCACGTTTAGATTTGCTGGTGACTACAAAGCTTATTACTAAAATTAGAATAACAAAAAAAGCTGTTATTAAATCCTCTTTAGAAAACGCGTCTTCAGCTTTAACAACCGAACCAGGCTCTTCAACCTCTGCTACAACCGCGTCAAAAATCTGCGTAATACCCAAATTATAGTCATTCTTTTTAAGTGGAATACCGAATTTTCTAATTATTCTGCCTGCTTTTGCGTCGTTAAGCACTTCTTCAAGGCCATCAGATACTTCGATGCGTATTTCTCGGTCTTCGACCGCCAGCAATATTAAGATTCCCTTTTTACTGTCCTTTTGCGCAATCTGCCATTTTCGGGCCATTTCAATAGCGTAGTTGCTAATATCCTCACCTTCAAGTGATTTTATCGTTGCAACTACAATCGGTATTTTACATTTTTTATACAGTGCATCACTTGTTTTTTGAATATGAGCCTTGGTTTCTTCGCTGAGTATTCCCGCAAAATCATTAGCGCAAGATTCTGCCTTTGGTATAGACAAGGCAAATGTAGTCACCGCGCACAGTGAAATTATGCTAGTGCAAAGCAAAAGTCTAGCAAAGCATTTTGTTTTTTTAAGAAGTTTCATAGCTCCTCACCACTTTAATCAAAACTCACAGTGGGAGCTGTTTTAGCGCCTGAATCTGCTTCAAATAAAGGAAGTTCTTTAAAGCCGAACATTTTGGCCACTATATTCTTTGGGAAGAGTTTTATGCTTGTGTTATAAGCGGTAACTTTTTCATTCGCATCTTTACGAGCTACTGCAATTCGATTCTCTGTGCCAGCAAGTTCATCCTGCAGTGAAAGAAAGTTTTCATTTGCCTTAAGTTCCGGGTTATCTTCTGAAACAGCTAAAGCTAACAGCCGCCCCAACGCAGAACTTAGTGCTGCATCTGCCTGCACGGTTTCTTCTGGTGTTTTTGCATTAATCATGTTTTGGCGCGCCTCAGTTATCGCGTTAAAAACCGCTTCTTCATGTTTTGCATAGCCTTTAACAGAGTTTACCAGGTTAGGAATTAAATCGTTCCGGCGCTGCAAATTCTTTTGTACATCAGCAAAAGCCTGCTTTGCTTCTTGCTCTTGCTGCACTAGTTTATTTCTAGTACCAATTATATAGCAGCCGCAAAGTAAAATAACAATTACCAAACTACATAATATTTTAGTGCCAGTTTTCATCTTTTTTATCATATTCATCAATTCCTTTCTTTTTTGAATACTTTATAATACTATCTCTATCCCATTTTTTATTATATAGCTTTTATTATACAACAAATAAATGAATAAATCAACTATTATAAATTACTTATAATTTGCTGTTTCTTTGATATTATGTTAAATAATAAAGTTTTCAACATTTGTTCCACGTGGAACAAAATTAAAAAAATCTTTTAATAAAGCCGTAAATTTAAGTTTTTTTGTACTTTTTTGAAATTAACAATAACATCCCTCTGCTTTATTGGGGATAGTTACATTCTAGTTTAAAAAGCTATACTGGGTAGTTTTTAAAATAACGCATTTTTTAAATTTGGCGAAAAATGAGGTTTTTTTGTTCTTTGTGGCATGTGTTATTTTTGGCTTTATTATGCTATAAATTGCGTGTTTTGTGCATTTTGCCAATGCGGGTTTTGCCATTTTAAATAGTGAAAAAACAGTGCAATTTGGGTTGTTTTTAATAATTTTTGGATATTTTTTGATCATTTTTGGGGTGTTTTATTGTGGTTTGCAGTTCAGGATTTTTTGTTTAATATTTTTGTGCAATGTTCCTAAATGTTGTTGTTTAAAGAGTTTGCCGCTGCCACCGCGCAAGAAACTGTTGCGCCTACCATTGGATTATTGCCCATACCAATAAAGCCCATCATCTCTACGTGGGCAGGGACTGAAGAAGAGCCGGCGAATTGAGCGCTGCAATGTGTGCGGCCCAATGTATCTGTGAGGCCATAAGAAGCCGGGCCAGCCGCTACGTTATCTGGGTGCAGGGTTCTGCCTGTGCCGCCACCTGATGCAACTGAAAAATAGTTTATATTATTTTCGAATGTGTATTTTTTATATATACCTGCTACAAGGTGTTGGAATCTGACCGGGTTTGTGGAGTTACCGGTGATTGAAACGTCCACCTTTTCGTGCTTCATGATAGCAACACCTTCTTGGGCATCGTTTGCGCCGTAAACTCTGATTTCACCTCGTTTAGTGTCAGAAAATTTATACTCTTTTATTATATCGAGCTTATCTGTTTGGAAGTTCAAGCTAGTTTGCACGTATGTGAAGCCATTTATTCTGGAAATGATATAAGCAGCGTCTTTACCCAGGCCGTTTAATACTACTCTAAGTGGTGCTGTTCGCACTTTGTTTGCCGCCTCTACAATACCAATTGCGCCCTCTGCTGCTGCAAATGATTCATGGCCGGCCAAGAAGCAGAAGCATTTTGTTTGTTCGTTTAGCAGCATGCCAGCGAGGCGGCCGTGGCCCAAGCCTACAAGTCTGGTGTGTGCAACAGAGCCGGGTGTGCAAAATGCTTGGAGGCCTTCTCCGATTACATTTGCAAGTTCTGATGCCCCTTTTTTATTTGAATTTAAGGCTGCCGCTGTGCCTAATGTGTAGGCCCATACTGCGTCGTCGAATGCGATGGGTTGAATATTTTTTATGATTTCTTTTACATTAATATTATGAGTGTCACACAGTTCTTTTGCTGCGGTCAGGCTTTTTAAATTATAAGTCTGCAAACATTTCTCTATAGCTTCTTTACAACTTTGTTTATTAAGCGTCTCTAACATTTATCTCACCTCTCATTCCTTTCTGGGGTCTATATATTGTGCTGCCTCTTTAAAACGGCCATGTTGTTTTATATTATTCTCGTAAGCTTTTTGTGGTTCTATTCCTTGCTTGATTTCATTTAGCATTGTTCCAACGTTTACTGATTCATAGCCGATGACCTTTTTATTTGAGTCCAGCGCTAATTTTGTGATGTAGCCTTCGGTTAGTTCTAAGTAGCGAACACCTTTAAGTTGACTGCCAAATACGCTGCCCACCTGAGAACACAAGCCTTTACCGAGGTCGTCTAGGGATGCGCCAACCGGCAAGCCGTTTTTAGAAAATGCCGTTTGTGTTCTGCCGTATACAAGTTGTTCGAAAACTGAACGCATTGCCACGTTAATTGCATCACAAACTAAGTCTGTATTTAAGGCTTCTAGAATAGTTTTGCCCTGCAGAATTTCGCATGCCATAGCTGCTGAATGCGTCATGCCTGAGCAACCGATGGTTTCTACCAATGCTTCTTGAATTATGCCGTTTTTAACATTTAGTGTGAGTTTGCAAGCGCCCTGTTGCGGTGCACAGGTGTCTACTCCATGCGAAAGGCCATTGATTTGAGATATATCTTTTACTTGTGCCCATTCGCCCTCTTGCGGTATTGGCGCTGCGCCATGGCTTTTGCCCTGTGTTATACAGCACATATTTTCTATTTTTGCTGAATATTCCATGCCTTCACTCCTCTTACTTTTTTGATTTTAAGCAAAGTTTAACATATAAATGCATATATTTCAAGCATATATAATAAATTTTTGTTGAAACTCTGGACAAATAAAAATAATTGTGATATTATAATATTAGTAAGTGGAGATATGTTATTAATTGAAAAGGAGTTGTTTGTATGGAAGAAGAAAGCAAAGTTCAAGAATTTGCTGAAAGTGAAGTACGCGCAGAGTCGCCAAATGAGTCTGTTGTAGAATCGGCAGATGTTAGTTGTAAGTGCGAAGTTGGTCATTTTAAACCGCGTAAATACCACAAATGCCGTTTATTGATTGCCTGTGTTATGATATTGCTTCAAATTGTAACTGTGTGTTTATTAGTGGATATGAGACGCCATATGAAGCCCCGGATGCGCAGATTTGGTGATTTTAGGCCGCCAATTCACAGGTTTAAGGAAGATTCTTTACGCCATGGACAGCGTGATGGTTTTGAAAGTGTGAGTGAAGAACCTATTCGTGATGAAAAAGCTGCACACGAAGAAAGACCTGAAATGGAGCATGATAGTGCAAGTGATATGCATGTGCAGGAAGATCCTGATATGCAACCTATGTAATTAATTAAACTATTCAATAGAAAATATCCGCCCGATGTATGGGTGGATATTTTTTTGTTCGATGAAGTGATGTAAAAAGCACCCGATTTATAGTTGGGTGTTTTTAATTTTCTATTTTTTAAATATGCTTATGATTTTAAACTTTATTAAACCTGATGGTGTTTCCACCTCTACAATATCGCCTGTTTTATGCGATATTAGTGCTTTGCCGATAGGCGATTCATCTGAAATTTTGCCGTCTAGAGGGTTGGCCTCTGATGAGCCGACTATATGGTATGTTTCAATTTCATCGCTATCTACCTCTTTTATTGATACCACAGAACCGATATTGATTACATCTGTAGAAATTTCTGCCTCGTTTATAACCTGCACGTTACGCAGCATTGTTTCTAGCTGAACTATACGTGCCTCTATCATGGCCTGTTCGTTTTTTGCTTCATCATATTCACTATTTTCTGAAAGGTCGCCAAATGAAAGTGCTACCTTAATCTTTGCCGCTACCTCTTTTCGTTTGACACTCTTTAATTCCTCCAGCTCTTTTTCGAATTTTTGAAAGCCTTCGTTAGTTAAAACAATCTTTTTTTCCAATTTAAACCAAGCTCCCCCTCTATATGATTTAAATTATTTATTTTATAGTTTTATGTCCCAATTTGTATGATTATCTTGTTGTACCGCTGCATCTAAAAATTTTTTGCTATGTAAAATTTGGGTTTTTTCTTTTTGCAATTCAGAAATTTTTAAAAGCAATTTTTCCTGCTCCCTTTTAAATTCAACCTTTAACTTATTGTTTCTTTCTTCTATTTTTTTTATATCTTTATGAAATTTTTGAACTGCAGATGATAATTTGGCTTCTTCGGGTTTAAGGTTATCTAGTTCATTTAAATTTAAAATTTTCTTTATTTGACCAGCTCGTTTAATGTCTCTGCTGTGCAAGATTTTTACAATGTTTTGGTCGCTTTCTTGCATTGCTTCAAATACTTTTTTTCGCTCCTCCAGCAACTCAAACGCTTCTTCTGTTTTAGATTCCGCTAATAATTTTAAAATCTCATCACTGATCTGCAAAATTTTAGCCGCGTAAGCTAATTTTTTTGTAAACAATACCACTATCTGTTCAACTGCATGCTCCACCATTTAGCCTCCATTGTATCTATTACACCCTGCCACATATTCTTGAGCTTTTCTATCATGCTAATCACTTTTGAAAGAAGTTCTTGATCTTTTTTGCGCAAAACTTCCCCTATCTTTTTCTCTAATGATATGTATATTGTGATAAATTCGTCAACCACAGCTGCCTCTGTTTCGTCCGCTACCGCGAACATCTCAATTAAAATGGCTAACATTTTATCCGCCTTTGTGATTGAATTGTAAAACAATACCATATCTTCTTTACTTAATGCTTCGTATGACAGTTTTAACTTTTGCAGTAAGAATTCATACATCTTAATATATAATTCGCTTGTGGGTAAAGTACTTAATTCTGTTGTTTTATACTTCTTTATGTTTTCTAATTCATTCATGTAAGTACTCCTCTTTATTTACATTTAATTAATTGTATTGCGCTCCCATTATTGCATCCCAAGATGAAGTTAAATAAAACATCTGCGTCTCCATCTTTTCTATTTTTGTTTGCCGGTCATTATATTGCTTCATAATGCGTTTTTCTTCTCGCTCAATTGCTGCGAGGCTATCTTGCAGTTTTTGTTGAGCTTCGGTGTGTTTTCTGGCTGTGCCTACTCCTCTGATATCTAACTGGGTATAAGAATCTCTTTGTTCCGCGCAAAGGGCTGCAAATCTTGTTAAAAATCCACCGGAGTATTCATCTGTTTTTGCTCCAGACAGCATTTTGAGTACCTCGTCTGTTGACATTGTTAGACCGCCTTGTGATGTTCCGTTTGTTAACGCTGTTGCAAGTTGTGTTTTGTTCAGTTGGATGCTAACAAGTCGACCGTCTTCGTTTGTTCCACGCAAACCAATTGCCGTTGACCAGATATCTATTCCAGGCATATTACTAGACAGGTCTTTAATAATATCTCCGGCATTTACAGCTAATTCTCTGAGTTCGTGGTTATGATAAAAAATACCCTTGCAAACCTTCTCTTCTCGTTTGGTTATTTCCTCTTCGGTCATTGATTCTCGCTCTTCAACAGTTGGCAGCTCCGCTTTTTGATCTGGTTCTTCGTTGTATAGTTTATTTATTTTCCTTAAAAAAGTGTTAAGCTCACCCACAAAGTTTTCTACACCGTTAGCCACTCCGTTTGCATCGCCATTAGCTATTTGGAAGCTGCATGGGGTATTGTCTACTTTTAAAAGTTGAAAGCGGGCACCGGCTATTGTGAGAATATTGCCATCGAGTTGGTAGTCTGTTTCTTGTACTTCTTCATCAAGTGCTGTTATTTCTACTTGCGCTTTTCCTAACTCTACAGAGGTATTTCTGGCTTCTTCAGCTAACCTCTCTGACAGGGTGATTTCCATTCTGTTATTTTCTTTGGTATATTGTACTTCTTTATCTTGTTCGAGTACCAATTTGCCTAGTACCGGGTTAAAATAGGCCACAACACCGGTTTCTGCCGTGTGTGAATTTATATCTGTTATTAAATTACTTATTGTGTAGGCGCCATCCGGGCGGCTGGATTTTATTGCCACTTCATTGATTGTGAGCAAAAGTTCATTCCTAGCAACATTTGCACCATTGTTGAGTTTAGAATCGGCTGTGAGTTTTTCCACTTCACCTACTTCTAGATCATCTGCGCTAAAAATAGCTCTGGTTTTTTGTGCAAGCGCAGTTACCTGAATTGTTAGGTCTTTAGCTACGTTTACATCGCCATCTAAAAATTTGACTGTTGTTTCATCTGATGATTTGGCTGTTTTAAAACTTTCGCACAGTGATTGCACGTTCGCATAACTTTCTGCAACAGATGCTAAATTATCTTTAAGTTCGTTCTCTAGTTCCAGCCTTTTTCTAACTTTTAAGGCCTCTGTTTCTATTTTATTGTGCTTGTTTAAGCTCTTGGCCATTTTTGCTCTAACGTAATCTGTTCTTGTTAGAGTGCCGCTTGTTATTTTATCGTACAAGTTTGGTTTGCCGATCCCCATTGTCATATAGATCTACTCCTTCTGGTTTTACATGTTTACTATGTTACGCATCATTTCTATTAGTTCTCGATTCATACCAAGGCCAATCCTTTGATATGAAAGCGCACTTAGATTACTCATATAGTTATCCATTTCAATAACGTCACGCTCTTGTGCGTCTACTAGGTCTAAGCTTGCAATTACGTTTTTACTTGCGTCCATATGATTCTTTAAAAATTCTTGACAGCTTCCTAGTGATTTTTTTGCGTTCGCGTTCGCAATTCTTGCCTCGCTTATTGTCTTCTTTTGAATTGTATCTTTTAAATAAGTGCCGCAAGTATTGATTTGGTCTTTGGAATTCTGGTCATTTGGGTTTGCTACTAAGTTATTCATCAATTCTATCATTTTATTTAAAACCGATATGCAATCGCCTGACACTTCATTTGGCCCTAAAGCCGCACCATCTGCCCAGTGGCCGTTTGTAAAATCCAGCTTGCCATGGCTGCAAACTTTTGCGCCAATTGTTGCAACCTCTGTTTTAATTTCTGCGGCTGTTAGAGTTATATTCTCTTCTGTGCCGGTTACTGCCTCTAAAGCCGCTGGGGTTAGCAGATTTGCATCTGTTATTGTATTTAAATCATGACCGTGATATTGCAATGTATTGCCGTTTAGTGTGAATGGTTTTTGGGTTATTGTTCCTCCGCCGAAAATGTAACCATAACCGTTATTTGTGTTTAGAGCATTTAAGATTTGATCTCTTTCGTTTTGCAGTTCTAATTTTAAGTTGCCTGCCTGTGCGCTATCTAGTACGATTTTGCCCATTTTTACAACTGTTTCGTGCACCTTGGTAAGCTGATTATCTATTGCAGCAATTGCGTTCTCTGCCGGCTTTAACAACATTATCTCTGTTGTTTCTATTTTTGAAAGCTCAATTGATTTTTTGAAATGATCATTTGCATAAGATCTTGATCTTGCTTCTGCTATATAATCTTCACTGGCATATGATCTCTTTCTGCCTTGCCGTTCGTTTCTGGCTATATGAATATTCTTGCTCTGTGCTGTTTTACGGGCATTTGTTGCTGCTCTGGAATACATTGAATCTGAAACTCTGCCAAAGTTTGCCATAGTTTATTACCTCCAAAATAACCAAAATTAGTACTTTAATAAGTTTGCAGATAAATCTAACAGTTGAAATCTTACCTGTAGTGCATTCTGCACAAATTGATAAATTGCTCTGAATGTTTGAATATCAATAGCATCTTCTTCTGCATTAACCCCTGATTCTTCTTCCACTTTATCTTTTGCTACCTCTAGCCTTTGCTGTGCTGCTTCAAGCCTTGTATTCATCTGGTTGATATCTTTGCCTAAGTTGACCACAAGTGCATCAAAAAATTCCTCGAAATTATGATCCGCACCATCAATTACGTTCAAATTATTTAACCTTTCGTCCAATTTCGCGCAAAGTGCATCTACTTGTGCCGACTGCAGCTGATTGACATTCGCTAGCCATGCCGGATCTATTGCAAGATTGGCTACATTGGCACCTGCTAGCAGTGCGTTAGCACCGCCGTTTGCATTGTTGAGCTCCGTTGTTAAAGTATTGGCTAATGTATCTAAAAAATTTTTAAAGACCGCTAGGTTATGCACTCTTTCATCTGCCCTGTTAGCCGCTGCGCCATTATCTAAATTCTTGAGTGTATTGAGTGTTGCCGCTAAGCTACCACTATCTTTAAATGCTGTTTGCAGGTAGTTTTGGAAATCGTAACCGTGGTGTGCCGCCGGTGGCGCGCCGTTGTTCGTATCACCTACTATTGCACGATTTGCAACCACACCTGCTGCGCCCCTTGTGCCAGCATGATAAAAAGTTAAAACGTTATTGCCGTTTTGATCTTGTTCAATAGCAAATCTCGCAATATCTACACGGCCACGACCATCGATTAATTTGCGTTCTTCGGCAGTTAACCGCGCTCCACCACCTATGGGCAATGTTGTTTCGCTTGCTTTTAAGCTGACTCGGCATATTTGCATTTGGCAGCCGTTAACATCTTCTGTGAGATGTTCGACCTCTATTGGAATATAGTTCGACAGTTCTTCTAGCTTTTTGTCTCTGGCATCTTCTAGTGAAAATACCGCTCTGCCACCCGCTGATGCCGCGGAAATTTCTAAGCTTAGAGTGTTTATCTCTTCTAGTAAATTGTTAATTTTTTCTACCTGTGTTGGTAAGCTTTGAGTTAATCTCTCTTCTGTTTGTTGCACCATACTATATGTTCGCTTTATTGTCTCTATGAGTGCGTGAACTGCATCTCTGACGTTCTGCTTTTTAGCAATATCGTCTTTATCGGTACTCAAAGTATCTAGGGCAAGTCTTAAGGTTTTTAGCGCACCGCCAATATCGCTTGCATCTATAGCTGCGTTAGGGTCATCTGCAAGCTGACCGGAATTTTTAGCTGTGATATATTGCTCTAGCAGTGAAAAACTCTCACTGACAGTTTTATAGTATTCTACCGACGAGTTCATTGCTCGCAGGTCATTTTGTGCATAGTTATTAGATATTCTACACAGATCCGCTAAAACGCATCTTACTTCATTTGAGTATAGCGCTACGTCGCGCCGTGCATAACCCTCTGTTTCGCTATTTACACGGTTTTCTGATGCTGCCATAATACCCAAACGAGATGCCTTTAGACCATTAGCCATTTTTGATATTCCAGTTAATGAGCCTGTTCGTGATGTGTCTCCTCTAAGCATTGAAGCTTGCCCATTATAGATAGTCATAACTAAATCGCTCCATTCTCAACTTTATAATATTACATCTAAATTGTTGGCTGTTGCATTATTTAATTTATTGGCGTAAGATTCCAAATGTTCGTTATAGCTTTTTATGATTTTATTGTTCTCTTCCATTGTTTGGTGGAAATTTAAAATTATCTCTTTAAGTTCTGAATATGCATTTGTGATTTTTTGCTTCTCTTCTTCTGTTTTATATATTATTTCTTTCACAACATCTTCAAGATTTTTATCTTTGTAACCCAAGTTGTTGCAAAGTTCTTTTCTCTGTGCCTCCAGCCCTCTTGCTCTGAGTACAAACGGTTGTTCTTTATGTTCGAATTCATTTAGTTTGTTAAGGTCTAAAGTTATTAAAACTGAGCGCTTTCGAGCTTCTATTGCGTTTAACTCTGAATAAAATTCCGTTAGCTCTTCGATTAAATCTGCTAGTTTGTTAAGCATTTAATATCTCCACCTTTATGCCAGGTTGATCATATCGGCTGCAAGTTTTGCGCAGTCTACTACATATTGCCCGGATTCGATTTCGCCTTTTAGACGGATTATTTTTTCTTCGCTTGTCACTTGGTTCACTTCTTCTTTAATTTCTTCAGCAATATCTAAACATTCTAAAAAATTGTTGGAAAATTCAACGTTATCAAATTTATCTTTGGGATTTGTGGAAAGTTTTGCTGTTTTTTTGCGGTCTTTTGTCTCTGTTAGCTTTTCTGCTCCGAATATAGCACCCAAGCCCATATTGATCTTCATTTTTACAAAGCCCCCTCTATTGTGAAATGACCTAAGTTTTTAATCCTCTCACTTATATATCGGCCAAATCCAGCAATAATTAAATTGCGTAATAGAAATTTAAAAAATATTTTTCAGGCTCTATTCGAAATCTTGTGTGTTATCTTCTACTGTTGTAAGGTTATCTGGTTTATCACAATCGAACAAGTACTCTTTTAAAAGTTTATCGTTTATCATAATCTGGACCTTATGCACGCCTTTTGAGATAAATTGAACATGCCACTCTTTTACTTCCGTTAAATCCAATGTTTCTTGTTGAATGTTTTCGCCATCTAGCAATGCCTTTAGTGTAACCTCTTCTGCCATGTTAGGAAGGTCTACCTTAAGATCGCATCTTTTAGCACCTTGTTCTCCGGAGCTGACCTGGACGTCCACTGCCTCTCCGATTTCTACCTCTTGCCCTGGGGCATGGTTTTGCCGAATCACCACGTCTTTAGGTTGGTCACTATTGATATATGAAACCGCTCCAAGTTGAAGCTTCATATCCTCTAACATTTTTTGAGCACTTTCTAGACTGAATTTATTTAAATCCGGTACTTTTATCTGTTTATTCTCTGCACCGTTACTTACATATATTGTGACCTCTGCACCAAGCAATATATCACTCTCTGCAGGCGGTTCAGTTTTAATAACAACGTCTTTTGCCACTTCATCGTCGAAGATATTGATTGTTTTTACGTTAAGTCCCAAGTTTTTAAGCTCTGAAATTGCTATCTGAATCTCTTTATTTACAATATCCGGCATTTTTATGTTTTTTTGCCCTTTACTTACTTTGACCTTTATTATTGTATTTTCTTTTACCGGGCGACCCGCTTTTGGTTCCTGTTCACATATCTCGCCCGTTGCATATTTTTCGCTATATTCTGTTGTTACAAGCTGGATATTGAATTTTGAGTATTCCGGTTCGTCTTTAATTAATTCATAGTTCTCACCCAATAAGTCCGGCACTGTAATATTCTTTGTTGATGTGAAAATTCCACTGAGGAACAGTGCGCCGCCAACTATTGCTAAGGTCATAAAGAAAATGACGCATGAAATTACCATTAGCATTTTTATCCAAGACATTTGTTTTTGATTGTTACTTTTACTAGCGGTTTGCAATTTATTAGTATTAGATTTGTTTGGTTGCATGTTGGTTGATTTATTTGTTTGGAGTTTTTGATTTTTGAAAACGTCGTTTTCGTAATTAAAAACTTTAGACGGGTTCTGACGAAAAGCTAATAAGTCGTTTAACATTTCTGCCGCTGATTGGTACCGATTCTTTGGGTCTTTTTGCATAGACTTCATAATAATTTGGTCGATGCCTGTTGGTACCATGGCGTTGACCTGTTTAGGTCTTAGCGGTTGCAGTTGAATTTGTTTGAGCGCGACGGATACCGGATTATCTGCATCGAACGGCAAGCGACCAGTGACCATCTCAAACAGCATTACGCCAACTGAATAGATATCCGTTTTTTCGTCTATATTAGCCCCTTTTGCCTGTTCTGGGCTGATGTAGTGCACTGAGCCAATTGCTTTATCTGTCATTGTTTTATTGTCGTTTCTGGCAAATCTTGCAATGCCAAAATCCATGACTTTAACTGTGCCGTCTTTTAGCAGCATGATATTCTGCGGCTTGATATCTCTATGCACAATGCCTCGATCGTGCGCATGTTGGAGTGCACGCAAGATTTGAGCCGTGAAATATACAGACTCCTGCCAATTTAAAATCTTCTTCTTTTGAACATACTCTTTTAACGTGATGCCATCTATATATTCCATTACAATCCACTGATTTGTTTCGTTAAAGCTGACATCATAAACGTTAACAATATTGGGGCTTGCAATAGCCGTGAGGGCTTTTGACTCGTTTTTAAATCTCTTTAAAAACTCCGGGTTTGTTAGGTATTCGTCTCTTAAAATCTTAACTGCAACAATTCGATTGGTTTTCATATCAAACGCTTTATAGACATTAGACATGCCACCTATGCCAATTAATTCCCCAATTTTGTACCTATTCCCTAACTCGATCCCTATATATTTATCCATCTTTATTTATTACTCCTCAGTTTACAATTAATCTTTTTCTATTGTGACCACTGTAATGTTGTCTGCTCCACCACGCTTTAACGCCAAATTGATAAACTCATTAGTCATTTTCTCTGCCTTGAAATTGTTGAGCACAAAGATAATATCTTCCTCTGTTAAATAATTATAAAGGCCATCTGTGCAAACAAGCACTTTGAGAGATTCGAAAAATTCTTGGCAAAAGTAAGCTGGAGATATTGTTTGGTTAAGACCCAGAACCTGCACCAAGCAATTTTTATTGGGGTGGTTCTCTGCCTGCTCTTTAGAAATTTTGCCGCTATCGAGCAGTGCTTGCACTACAGAGTGATCCTTTGTTATTTGTGTGATCTTATTATCTAAAATTGTATACGCTCTACTATCACCTACATTGGCCACGTGCAGCATATTATCGTAAACCAGCAAGCACACGATTGTTGTACTCATACCCTCCAAATTCTTTTTGGCTTCTGCTTTTTTTATTACCGCGTTATTAGCGGTGTTGACTGAATTTATTATCAGTTCTTTCGCATCCTGCTGGTCTTTAACTGTCTCTAAGTTGTCTTTAATATATCTATCTGCCGCATTAACCGCAATATAGCTAGCAACTTCTCCGGCATTTTCTCCGCCCAGGCCATCGCAGACGATTGCCCACATTGTGTCTGCGTTTTGCCCTAGCTTGAATATATCTTGGTTTAAAGATCTTTTTTTGCCAATATCTGTTTTTCCATACATTAAATACATCGGTTCACCGCCTTACTTCCTTCTTCTTTAGCTGGCCGCATGCTGCGTTGATATCTGCTCCCAGTGTTCTTCTGACCGTTACATTTACTCCTAATTCTTCTAAATTCTGTTTGAACGTTTTTATATCCTTTGCCGTGGATGGTTTAAAATCCGTTGGGCTTCCGCTATTGATTGGAATTAAATTGACGTGTGTTGGGTAGCCTTTTATTAATTTTGCCAGCTCATTAGATTGTTTGGTTGTATCGTTTAAATTATTTATCATAATATATTCAAAAGAAATTCTTCGGCCTGTTTTTCTAAAATAAAACCTACAAGCTTGCATTAATTTTTCTAAATTCCACCTGTTATTTACTGGCATGAGCTTTGATCTAAGCTCGTTATTTGGTGCATGTAATGAAACTGAAAGCGTGCAATTTAGGTCTAATTCCGCAAGTTTATATATTTTATCTACCAAGCCAGATGTTGAAATTGAAATGTTGCGCCCACTGATATTAAGTCCATCTTCATTTGTTATAAGCGATATGAATTTAACTACATTATCAAAATTATCTAGTGGTTCACCAATACCCATAAGCACCATGTGCCCTACTCTTTGTTGCACCAGTTTTTGAGCTATAATAACCTGTTCTAAAATCTCCGCTGGTTCTAAGTTCCGAACAAATCTATCAGCGCCGGAGCTGCAAAATTTGCAGCCCATTTTGCAGCCGACTTGTGTTGAAACACAAACACTATAGCCGTAATTATACTTCATAATGACCGATTCTATTAGATTATCATCGCTTAATTTATATAAAAATTTTATTGTGTTGCCGTCTTTTGATGTAAGTTTTTTTTGAACTGTTAGTGTTTGCAGTATAAAGTTTTTGTTAAGATATTCAATTAATGATTTGGGCAAATTGGTCATCTCATTAAAACTCTGCACTAGTTTTTGATTCTGCCAAGCAAAAATCTGTTTGGCCCTGAATTTAGGATAACCCACTGCAAGTATATGTTCAGAAAGCTCTTTTAAGTTCAAATTTCTTATCTTTACAAGGTCCATACTGCACTCCCAAATATAACAAACGATTATACTTTATTATTAAATTATAGCACAAAAAAGTTCAAAATACAATATCGCACTACAGCTTTAAATTGCAGCTTCTATAAATTAAAGATGCATATAAAAACACTGATGCAATAGAAGTGAGTAAATTTGCAGATATTCCTTGTGACTTTGCAGGAGTAATGGGAGTACCAATAATGTTTTTAGAATAGTGATAAATATAAAACACCCCTTTGTATAAATGGTAAAGAGGTGTTTATTAGGATATTTATAAAAAATAAGCATCCTTTAGGTATATAAGGTACGGCAGAACTTGCAGAATCAGCATCGTGTGCCAAGCTGGAACCGCCTCCTGCCACTACTCAACTGCCAGCTACTTTCCCTGCCTGTATCAATGTGGTTTTCAATATGCCTAGAGCTTGGCTTGCCTCTAGCTCACTCTCTATTATCATCTGTGGCGCTGCTTCTAGTGCCAATACAGAACTACCCTCTACAACTGTACCAGATTCCATGCTGAATGAAATAACTTTTCCCATCCCAGATGTCGTTCGCCCTATTCTAATCAACTTGCCTGTTTTTAAAAAAGTTTTTCTCTGTGTTTAAGAAAACACTCAAATTATTAAATAGCCTGTTTCGATTCTCCATATTTGTATGCAATCTTGGTTTGTAATTATCCTGTGGAGGCATGTATGGAATGAAACTTAACATATCTTCTGGATAACCAAATAAAGCATAAACTTGTTCAATATGGCCAAACATAGAAGAAAAATCTAAATTGCTATTTGCAAGATATTGTAAAATACAATATCTCCACTTGCGTTTAGAAAATTTATACCGTTGTTTTCTTTCACTCTCTGCAAAGTCTTTCTCCAATAGGTTCCCAAGGTTATTTAGAATTTCATTTCTACTACTTTTATCAAACACAATATGTTGGATTGTTTCACTTGATATATTATTAATAAGGTTGGTTCTTATTTCAAACGTTATTTTGCTGTAAAAATACAATGTCTTTTAACATTCTAAATAATGAATTTATAGATACAACAGAGAAATAAAGCAGCACCATGCTCACAAACAAATTATACACACTAAAGCACTTAAATAATTTCCATGTACTTATAATTGATGATTTTAATAATGTTAGCCCAAAATATATAAAAAATATAACAGAAACTAACGAGTAAATTCCTATTAATAAACTTTTGTTATCATCAAATTCATTATGTTTTTGTTTACATTTTTTTCTATAAAAAAGTTTACAAAATAAAAACCTTATTGATTCACTGATATGTTGATTTAAATTATATACTCCTAATAAATCTGAAAAAATCCAATATCCATCGTACTTTAAAAAAGGATTTAAATTAAAAATAACAGAAACAACTAATAAATATGCTGCATTTAATGCGCTTGGGGTTTTAAAAATAATATACCACAAAGCGTAAATGCAACTAATAATAAGCTGAAAGTATATGCCCCCTATATCAACAACTATTCGCTGTTTTTGAGGCAGTTTCCAAGTATCATCTACATCTACAAATGCAATTGGAGATGTAAAATATATACCTACTCCTGCCCATTTAGGCACCACACCATATTTTATAGATGCACTTATATGTCCTATTTCATGAAATATTGTAGAAAACAGCAACAATACTATTATTGAAGCTACATTACCATTTGTGTTGTTTAAATAGTAGATGTTAAAATAGGTGAAAAATATATTTAATAAAATTAATGGTAATATGACTATAACAATCGGTTTTAAAAATAAAAAAGTAAAAATTTTTAGATGTTTAAGCGATTTTTTAGAAAATAATCTTTTTTAAAGATTAATCTAGCATAATCTTTGCTGTAAGTTGGTTTTTCCGTATTAAAAAAATAACCTGCATTTTTTAAAGCACTAAAAATTAATTGTTCAGTTTCGTCTAAGTTTTTATTATCAAATGGCTCAAGATTATATTTTTCTATAAATTTATATGTATCTTCGTTCACAACATACTTCTTACCATAAATTTCTAAAATCCATTTGCGCTCTTTAGATTTGCAATCCATTTCATATAGTTTATGTTTTCCAAATATATATTTATCCATAATTACACTTCTATCTTTTTTGCAATTTCACATATGACTTCTTGCGCAATTTCCTTGTTTTGCCCGCACCAAGGCATATATAGTGCCCCTTTATTCTTAAAAGCAGCCACTCCGCAACCACCGCCACAAATCAAAGCATAAGCACATTCTGAACATTCTGGGATATTTCGCACAGTTCGTTCTGCCCACTCCTTTGCCAGTTCTGTTGGAATTATCTTCTTATTAAATTGGTCAACATAGCCCACTTTCCTAGAACTTTTTCCAACTTCTTCAAGACAAGAATAGACATCGCCTAGCGGATCAATTAGTTTATTGCTACCATTGGCACCACAAAAGTAGATCTTAAAGTTTCCAAATTTCCTTTTTGGGCTAAACACGGCATTTAGCTCTTTAAAAATAAAAGAATATTGGGAATTGGTGTACATGTTTTGAACTTTGTTTGGGGAAAATTTTACTTTATGCACAATATCAACATCAGATGTCTCTTTGTGTTTTCTATTTTCGCATTCATCCACACTCTTTGTGTAGAAAGAAAAACGTTTGTCCTTAGTAAAATTTAGCTTATCAAAAATATTTTGCAACTTCTTAAGAGAACCCAAATTTTCCTTGTTAGTGTTAATTCTTACTTGAATTTGTACTTTCGTTCTTGTTTTAAGTATTAATTTTATATTATCGTCCTCTTCCACTATCACTGTAGCTGCTTCTAACTCGTCCTTTTTTGTTTCAAATTCAGATAAATTTTTTATCTCGTTATATTCCGCTGGCAGTTCTGTGGGTGCATCTGAAGCATTTAAAAAGTACTGAATATGC
>JAFPTG010000012.1 GCA_017400345.1 Oscillospiraceae bacterium | reverse complement strand
GTCAAAATTATTGCGAAGATCGTTTACAACTTTAATAATTTCCGGCATATTCTTTTGATTATCAGGTTTACAGGCAACAACTACTTTCTTAGGTACAATTTGCTGATTCTTGTCGAGTCCTAATTCCTCCATTGCTGATATTACTCTCTCTAATCCAAAAGCCATGCCAACTGCAGGAACTTTGTTTCCACTAAATGCTGCCATAAGGTTGTCATACCTTCCTCCACCAAATACTGCTCCCAATTTTATATTATTTATTTTCCCTTCAACAATAAAACCAGTATAATAATCGGCACCTCTAGCGAGAGTAAAGTCTACTTTACACTTCTTCAATACTTCTTTTGGAAGATATGATGCAATTTCACGTAATTCTTTCACACCCTCTAGTGCAATTGGGTAATCTTTCATTTTAAGTTCCACATTATTAAGAGATTGATTTACATCATCAGTTACACATCCAATAAGTTCTAATATGCATTCAATAACTTTTGGTGTTACTCCTCTGCGCTTTAAATCAGCACGTATACCAGCGCATCCATTTTTTGTAATCTTGTCAGCATAATCAATCGCTCTTTGAATTTCCAGTAAGCCCTCTTTATCCTTAACCCCCGCTTTTTCTGCGATTCCCTGAATAATTTTCCTATGATTCAAACGGAGAGTAAAGTCTTTAAAACCAAGTTCATTCAAAACTTTATAGGCAATTACTACAAATTCTGAGTCAGGAACAAGTGATTTAGAACCTACAATATCTCCGTCACACTGTATAAACTCTCTAAAATGCCCCCTATCTACCTCATCATCTCTAAAAGAAGGCTGAAGTTGATAACGCTTATAAGGCATTTTTATTTCTGGATGCATACTAACAACTCTGGCTAAAGGAACAGTCGAATCATATTTCAGAACAATAGGTTTACCCAATTTATTATACAGCTTAAATAAAAGTTTTTCACCCTCTCCATGATGACCATTGAAAACTTCAGCATTTTCCATCACAGGAGTATACAAAGGTTCAAAGCCAAATTTTTCATAACATCTCGTTAGAACTTCTAATATGTAATCTCTAAGCCTTGCGTTAATTCCTATAAAATCTGACGTTCCTTTAGGTATTGAGTTTTTTTCTTTTACCTTTATAGGTAACACTGCACTCTCAGGAGTCTGAGCTGCCAATGTATCGCTTGCTCCCATTAAACAACCACAAATTGCCATAAAAGAAACTAAAGCTAACCTCGAATAAGTTTCCAATTTTTTCATAATCAAAATTATATACACCATATATAAAATATATACACCTCTTAATTTAATAAAAAAGTTTTTAAGTTCTGATATTTTGTTATCCATATTTTCTATGATGCTCACTCCTTTTTAAAAGTTTTTGTATTTATAAAAAATATAATAATTATTACATCAATAGTTAATTACATATATTCTAAAATTCCCAATTTTATATCGTCAAATCACAAGCTAAATGACCTACAAGCTGTTCCCTATAACTCCTGGATAAAGCACAATCCATTAAACTTTTTTACTTCACTACCAAGTATACAACAAGGACCTTTTTCATACTTTTTGAGTATTTAGTTAAGTAACTTACAATCATTCTCATCTCAATTTTCAATTTAACAGATTAAACCAATCTATTGACAATTGTGCAAATATTACTTCACCATCGCATTCCTTTGGTATTTTTTAGCGTTCCATGACCATCTTTAAGATTTTAACAACCATACACCATGTTTTTTTAAAAAACTCATAATTAAATATCGTATCAATTTGATTTCTGTTTTTAGTATAATATTTACAAGAAAATCCTCAATACCCCCCCCATTTTTGTCGAACTTTGTCGAACTCCTGGGTTGTAAATATTGAAGATTTGTTTTAATTTCAATTTTATTAGATGAATCGAAAAAGGTTTTAAAGTTCTCCTCTGTTTTTTCTATAACTTTAACTAGATCACCTTCAACTCCACGTTTCATCAATTGTTGTAAAGCCATTGTTACTTGTTTAATTTACTTATTTACCGCTGCCGGCAATTGATCACAAAACTGTTTAATTTCTATCAGCATAGTAATTTTGGTAAACATCATCGCTTCTCTCAAAAGCTAAAAGTATCGCCGACTAACCTATCTTATACGATACATTAGGTAAAAAATTTTAATAAAATTGCCAAGGGTAAAAATACAAACTTTAAACATCGTTTTTAAAAATCAAAATTGATACGGATTTATAGGTTTTTATAGCAAAAGTGAAACTACAACAGTTATGCTTCAAGTTGACATGAGTATTAAATTATGTTACAATTAGTTCACGAATATTTTATAAACTATAATACTGCATGAGGTGAAATAGATGGCACACATTTTGGTTATAGAAGACGATCAAAGTGTTGCCCGTTTAATTAAACTATTATTAGAAAATGAAGGATTTACCGCCAGTTTAGTTCATTCTGCAAAAGACGCTAAAGATATTTTAAAAAACGATAATTTTAATTTAATATTGTTAGATATTAATCTGCCAGATGGCAGCGGCTATTCTGTTCGTTCTCACATAAAACAAACTAGTAACATACCTGTGATATTTATCTCTGCACTTAGTGATGAAGCTGATATTATAACTGGTTTTAATCTTGGTGCAGACGATTATATTACTAAACCTTTTCATAAACTTGAACTTATTGCAAGAGTTAAAAATGCACTAAAACATAACTCTAAAAATAATAACATATTTAAATACGGTAATATTACAATAGATACCTTAAAAAACACTGTGACCAAAAACGGCAGTGAAGTTAATTTGTCTGCATTGGAGCAACGGATTTTGCTTACTTTTATGAACAATGAAAATGTTATTTTAACTCGCGACAAGCTGCTAGATATAATTTGGGACGCAGCCGGTAATTTTGTGAACGATAACACATTAACAGTCTGTATAAAAAGGCTGCGTGAAAAGATTGAAGACGATCCGTCTAACCCTAAAATAATTAAAACAATTAGGGGCATTGGCTATAAGCTTGGTGATGTTCATGAAAACAAGTAAAAAAATTAATAAGTCTGTTTTTTGGGTTTATTGTATCGTTGTTTTCCAAATAATTATATTTCTTTTCTCTATACAATTTGGTTATCGGTTTTTTTGCTACAGTTTATTTGTTTTTTGTTGTTTAGATTTATTATTTTTTTGCCATTTAAAATCCTTGCGGTTACAAATTAACGCACTTGTAAACTACCTAAACCAGCTTTAATTATAACCCGCATTGTCATTTAGAAATTTATGATAATTTTGAAGGCCCTATAAGCATTTTAAAAAATGAGATATATCGCACAGCAATTACCTTGCAAGAACAAGCAAATCGGTTAGAAAAAGAAAAGCAATTCCTTTCTAATTCAATAGCTGATATCTCTCATCAGTTAAAAACTCCTCTCACTTCTTTGATTATGATTTCTGACCTTTTGCAAACAACCAATTTAAAAGAAGCGCCGACTCGTGAACTTTTGCGCGATATGAAAACTATCCTTAATAAACTAGAATGGTTAATAACATCTCTGCTTTCTTTTGCTAAATTCGATTCCGGGCAGATTCAATTGAAATCCACTCCACTTTGTCTTGCAAATGTTATATCTAAAGTTTTAAAATCGCTAGAAATCGCCATTGAAGTAAAAGACATTAAAATAACCACCACCTGCGATGAAAATATAACCATATTGGCTGATGAGCAATGGACGTGCGAAGCTTTGCAGAATATATTAAAAAATTGCGTGGAATATACAAATACAAACGGAAATATTTATATCTCTGTTACGAATACACCGCTTTATGTTGAACTGACCATAAAAGATACTAGTGTTGGCATAGGGCTTGCCTTTGCCAAAGCAATTATAACAAAACAAAATGGCAGCATTGAAGCAGAAAGTAAACTGGATGTTGGTACTACCTTTATGGTTAAATTTTATAAATAATTTGGAGGCTTAATATGCAAAAAATTGCCAGCTTTTGTGTGGATCATAATAAAATTGTGCCCGGTATGTATATCTCTAGAATAGACGATGATATTATTACTTACGATATCCGGCTAATAAAACCAAATACTCCACCTTTTCTTACTAATCCCGAAATGCACACAATAGAGCATATTTTTGCTACATTTGTTAGAAGCAGTGAATTTAAAAATCATATAATATACTTTGGACCTATGGGGTGCCGCACCGGGTTTTATTTGTTAACAAAAAACTTACCGCATGACCAAGTTATTGATTTAACACGCCATGCTTTTGAATTTATTGCAAATTTTAGCGGTGAAATTCCAGGTTATTCTGCGCAAGAGTGCGGTAATTTTAAAGAGCACGATTTAGAGGGTGCCAAATGCGCCTCTGCAAAGATATTGAAAGTGTTAAAAAATTGGGGGCCGAATATGCTTAATTATCCGGAATAAATTTAAAGTTAGTTTTTAAGCTTGTTATTTTTAAATAAATATGGTAAAATATTGAGAACAAGTGGTTTTTTATGTTTAAAAGAAAGGAGACTATGCACAAGTTTGTGCATGTAATTTTTATGACAAACTTTAATGAAGTTTTCGCTAAGGTGTGTGAATATTGCAAAGGGCAGATTTCTTCGGTTGGCTATAACTTATGGATAGATATTATTCAGCCGCTCAGTATGGAGGGAGAGACTGTTAATCTCTTTGTAAACAGTTCTTTTCAAAAAAAGATAATAACAGATAAATATTTAAAGCTGCTGCATACTGCATTCGAATCTGTTTTAGGGTTCCCTGTTAACATTAACATTAAATGTAAAGAAGATGAAGGTGAAAATTCAGCCGATAATTCGGCAAACACTTCAACCAAGGATTTGTCGAATTCTAAAAATAATTCGGAAAATTATGAATATTGCTTTGAAACTTTCATTGTAGGTCCTTCGAATAAATTTGCACATGCCGCTTCTTTGGCTGTTGCGGCAAATCCTTCCGGCGCATATAACCCTCTTTTTATCTACGGTGATTCTGGGTTAGGTAAAACTCACTTATTATGTGCTATCTGCCACGAAATAGGCAAAAACAACCCAAAAATGAATATTTTATATGTTAAGGGTGAAGAATTTACCAATGAATTAATTGAAGCTATTGGTAAAGATACCACCAAGCAGTTCCACGATAAATACCGCAATGTTGATGTTTTGTTAGTAGATGACATTCAATTTATTGCCGGAAAAGAACGCACTCAAGAGGAATTCTTTCATACATTTAACGAACTTTACCAGGCCGGTAAACAGATAGTATTGACATCAGACCGACCACCTAAAGAGATAAAAACTTTAGAAGAGAGGTTACGTACTCGGTTTGAGTGGGGCTTAATTGCCGATGTGCAACCGCCGGATTTTGAAACAAGAGTTGCAATAATTAGGCGCAAAGCTGAACTTTTAGATATTGAAATTCCTGAAGACGTTGCTGAATATATTGCTAATAAAATTAAAAATAATATACGGCAGTTAGAAGGTGCTGTTAAAAAACTAAAAGCCTACAAAACCTTGGCCGGCACCTTTCCTTCTATGATTATTGCGCAAACTATAACCAAAGATATTTTAACTGAAGAAATGCCGGTTGATCTCACCTTTGATAAGATTATGAATGAGGTAGCAAAAACCTTTGGTGTTTCTGCTGCAGATATAAAAAGTCAGAGGCGTTCCGCTCAAATATCTAGTGCAAGGCAAGCTGGTATTTACATTGCTCATGCGGTAATGGATTTGCCTATGGTTACAATAGGTGAATATTTTGGTGGGCGAGATCATTCTACCGTTATATATGCTTTAAGCAAAATAACAAAACGTATGAATACAGATTATAAATTCAAAGAAACTATAGAAGATATTATAAAAAATGTAAAACGCTAAAAAAATCTCTCGGCGGTGTCGGGAGATTTTTAATGCGTAAAAAGCTCGTTGTTATTAACCAATTTTTATGTTTGTGTCTATAATAGTGTAATTTAATCTTTATCGTATTTAGTGTATTATTGTTAAATCTATTAATAAGTGCTTTCTCTTGAAAAATAAACTACAAAATTCGACATTATTCGACGATCGCTTTGTATTCCTCTTATTGTTTATGTTAAAATTAACAATATAGGTTATTAAGGGGCTGGAAAATAAAATGTATAAATATATTCTTAAAAAATTTATAATCATGTTGATTACTGTTATAGCTATTTGCACTGTTACATTTTTTATTGTTCATTCTATTCCGGGCAGTCCGTTTTTTCAAGATAAAAAGAATATGGGATCAATGCTTGTGAGACTAAATGAAAAATACGGCTTTGATAAACCTGTTACAACGCAATATTGGATATTTGTTAAAAACCTTCTGCATGGTGATCTGGGTTCTTCTATCTCTAAAAGAATCCCTGTAAAGCAAATTATTCTTTCTGGTTTGCCGAATTCTATGCGCTTGGGTATGGTCGCTATTATTTTTATTATAGTAACGTCCTTTCCTCTGGGAATTATTGCTGCTCTTAACAGAGGAAAGTTTATAGATAAACTGATTTCTGGTATCACCTCGCTTGGTTTAATTATGCCAAGCTTTGTTTTAGGCGCTTTTTTACTATATCTCTTTTGCGAGCGTTTGATGTGGTTGCCAATTGGTGGCCTTCCCTCTCCGTTATATTATATTGGACCAGTGTTAACTATATCTTTTTTTGATATCTCGTTTACCACTAAATTAATGCGAGCTAGTATGATTGATGTTTTGGCGAGCGATTATGTGCGTACCGCAAAAACTTTTGGCTTTAGCCGTAAAGAAATTGTGCTGAAATATGCACTAAAAAATGCGCTGGGTTCGGTTGTAACTTATTTGGGATCAACAATTGGTATTATTCTTTCTGGTACTTTTATTGCAGAAAAACTTTTTACTATAGCTGGCGTTGGGCAATATTTTGTAGATACAATTATGGTTAGAGACTACCCGGTGATTATGGGAATGTCTATTCTTTGCTCTATTTTTTATGTGCTTTCGGTATTTTTTGTTGATCTTTGTTATATGATAATTGACCCAAAAATACGTTTAAAATAACAAAAAGAGGATTTATATGGACGATTTTGATTTTTTTGAACCCAACCCTCTTGCTGAAGATATTGTATCTACCCAATTCCCGGCAAGAGATAAATATAAAAATGAATACGAAAAAAGCTTTTTGGAACGTGCTGCACATAATAAAAAGGTTATTGTTGGTATAGTTTTATTGTTTTTTATTTTCTTATTGACTTTTTTAAATCCAATCTTCAACCCTCACACATATTCGGATCAAGATGTGCGGTTCATTAATGTCCCCCCTATATTGCGTATAACAAAAGTCGCTCCCGGTTCGTATATTCATGTTAACCGTGCGCTGCATGTTATTAATGTTTCTGAAGACGGGCATCTTCTAAGTTCGCCTGAAGGCATTTTAAACACTTCGGCTATGGGCTTTTTTTACAACATAGATGGCAAAAGCGTTAGTGTTAAACTCGATAAAAATAAAAAGATTGTTGTCTTTGTTGACGGCAAACAAGTGCCTGCAAAAGACGAGAAAACTGTTTGGAATAAAAGTTATTGGCTCGGTACTGACTCTTTGGGACGAGATATGTTGGCTCGTGTTTTTTATGGCACCAGAATATCTCTTTATGTTGGAATATTTTCTGCATTAATTGCCAGTATTTTCGGCTCTATTTATGGCGGCATTGCCGGATATAGTGGCCGCCGTCTTGGTGAACTTATGATGAGAGTTATTGATATAATTGATTCAATTCCTTTAATACTCATTGTTATTCTTTTGATGATGATTATAAGTCCATCCTTAAAAACTGTGGTATTAACTATGGGTATGATATATTGGACAAGTGTGGCCAGGCAGGTTAGGGGGCAGATACTCAGCCTTAAAGAACGCGAATTTATTTTGGCGGCGCGTGTTCTTGGAGTGCCTAAACATAAGATTATTTTTAAGCATTTAATCCCAAATTCCATTGTTCAGATAATTATTGCTATGACTGTTGATGTGCCAACAGCTATCTTTTCGGAAGCGTTTTTAAGTTTTTTGGGGTTAGGTGTATGTATCCCTAAAGCTTCTCTTGGCAGTTTAACAAGTGATGCCATAGACTGCATTCGAATATTCCCATACCAGGTTTTTATTCCCGGCCTCGCTATAGCTCTTATTGTATATTCTTTTAATGTTTTGGGTGACGGTATGCAGCAAATTTTAAACCCAGAGAAAAAATATATTAATTGATTGGTGATTCTATGATAAACAATCTTTTAAGTGTAAAAAATCTTAGTTTGCAATTTGATATTGACGGTAAACAAGCATATGCTCTGCGTAACGTGAGCTTTGATATTGCGCAAGGTGAAATGGTTGGTATTGTTGGTGAATCTGGAAGTGGAAAAAGCGTGTTATGCTTTTCTCTTTTAAAGCTTCTTTATAAAAATGGCAAAATTACAAATGGGCAGGTTTTATTGCACGGTGATGATCTGCTTTTAAAATCTGAAAACGAGATGACAAAAATTCGTGGCGAAAAAATTTCTATGATATTTCAAGATCCATTTTTGGCTTTGAATCCAGCAATTACTATTGGTCATCAAATAACTTGGATTATAATGAAACATGAAAATATAAAAAAGAGCGAGGCCAAAAAGCGGGCAACTCAAATTCTTTCATCAGTTGGAATTCATGACATTGATGCTGTGATGAAATCTTATTCTCATCAGTTTTCTGGCGGACAAAGACAAAGAATTGTGATAGCAATGGCTCTTTGTTGTAGCCCGGAATTGCTTTTAGCCGATGAACCCACTACAGCTTTAGATGTTACAACTCAAGCGCAAGTTTTAAGTTTAATTTCTAATCTAAAAAAGCAACGCAACATGGCTGTTATGTTAGTTACCCATGACTTTGGTGTTGTGGCTAATACATGCGATAAAATTATTGTTATGTATGGCGGGCTGATTATGGAGCAGGCAACTGCAAAAGAACTGTTTGCTGCCCCTAAAAACCCTTATACCAAGGCTTTGCTGGAATGTATTCTATCTTTAGAGAGCAAACGTGAGCAGCAGATTGAACAAATTAACGGTGATCCGCCAGATATTTTAAAATTAGGCGATTTTTGCCCATTCTACAAAAGGTGTAAATATGCTATGAATATCTGCACACGTAAAATACCGCCTATTTTTCAAATATCTCCCACACATTCCTCTGCATGTTGGCTTTTAGATGAGCGTGCACCTGTGATTTCTGATTTTAAAGCTGTTGCCCGAAAGGAAGCGGATGTTAATTGAGTGAAAAAAAAGTACTGCTGGAAGTAAAAAACCTTAAAAAATATTATTCAAAAAGCTTATATTTAAATACAAAAAAGCATATAACCAAAGCTGTTGATGACGTTTCTTTCTCTGTTTATGAAGGGGAAACCTTTGGTCTGGTAGGAGAATCAGGTTGCGGGAAAACCACTATTGGAAAGATGATTGTTAAACTAATTAAACCTGATTCCGGTGAAATTGTTTTTGATGGCTTGAATTTTTCTGATATAAAAGAAAAAGATCTGCCATCTTTACACAGAAATGTTCAAATGGTATTTCAAGATCCTCATTCAGCTTTAGACCCTAAGTTTACTCTGTTTGAAACTATTAATGAAGCTCTAAAAACTCATAAATTATGCAAAACAAAAATTGAAGCTGTTGCTAAAATTGAACGATTAATCAGTCTTGTTGGTTTAAATAGTTCTCAGCTACAAAAATACCCAAGCGAGTTTTCTGGCGGGCAGTGTCAAAGAATTAGTATTGCAAAGGCTTTAGCTGTTAATCCGCAGCTTATTGTATTTGATGAACCTGTCTCTGCTTTAGATGTCTCGATTCAAGCGCAAATAATAAATACAATTGTAGAACTTCAACATAAGTTAAAATTAACCTATATTTTCATCTCTCATAACCTTGCTGTGGTAAAATATATTTCTGATAAAATTGGTGTTATGTATTTGGGTAAAATAGTTGAATTGGGTACATTCGATGATATATATACACACCATTTGCATCCCTACACTCAAACTTTACTTGACGCCATTTTAGATCTTAAACATATTTCAAAACCGCAACAAAGCATTGATTATGAAAACTTTTTAAATAAAACTCGAAACTCTAATGGGTGCAGTTTTTGCCCCAGATGCAAAAGAGCTATTTCACGTTGTTCCGAAGAAGTGCCGAAATTAAAAGAAGTGGCTGCCGGACATTTTGTTGCTTGTCATTTAATATAATTGGATTTGACTTTTGATTTTTTAATTCTGTTTCAAATAAAAAAACTCCCAACAAAATTGGGGGATTTTTTACTTTAAAAAAGTTTTCAACAATTGTTCCACGTGGAACAAAATAAAAAATTTGTTTTAATAAAGCCGCAAACTCCCGTTTTTTTGTACTTTTTGAAAATTAGTAAAATAAAAATCTCCCACTCTCGCGGGGGATTTTTATATCTAAATTTATAAAGCTATAAACTGCCGATTTTTTATGAATTTTTATGAACTTTAAGATTATTTATTATTTATACACCCAAATTCCAGTTATTGGTTAAAATGTTTGACAAGTTTATAGGCATTTTTTAGTTGCTGCCACACAGCGCAGCTTACCCGCCAGGTCTTTTTTTACTTCTATTTCAAATTGTGAACTGTTAAAAAGTTGTGAAACTTCCCCCGCTTGATTATACCCCACTTCAAAAATCATTCTGCCGTCTAAGTTTAAGTGTTCACTCCATTTGTTTATGCTAGCCCTATAAAATTCTAAGCCATCTGCTCCTCCAAAAAGTGCTGCTCTGGGTTCAAACTGCACTTCTGTTTGCAGACTGTTGACCTCAGCTTTTGTTAAATACGGCGGGTTGGCAACAATTATATCTATCTTTTCATGCCATTCCATTTCCAAAGCATCCGCACAAATAGCCTGTGCATTTAAAATATTGTTATGCATTAAATTTTTTTTAGCATATTCAAAAGCTGTTTCGCTTTTTTCTATCAAAAACACTTTTGTATTTTTTAGCTCTTTAGCTATCGCTATCCCTACACAACCACTACCACTAAAAAGGTCCACAACTACTTGCGGTTCAAAAATTTTAGCTGTTTTTAAAGCTTCTTCTACCAAAAGTTCTGTTTCTGGCCTTGGAATTAATACCCCAGGACCCACAAAAAAATCTAACCCCCAAAACTCCCAATGGCCAAGCAGGTATTGCAGAGGATAATGTTCGCACCGTTTGGTTACAATATTTTTAATTTTTTCTGCAATGTCTACCGGAATATAACTCTGAGCGAACCAATTTGCTCCTAAATATTCAAAAAAAATAGTTCTACTTTCAAATTCAAAGGTCTGAATTCCCGCTGCTTTTAATTTAGATTCAACTTCTTTAAAAAAGTCCATGCATTTAATCATCGGCTCTCTTCTTTCTTTAGCAGAAGTAACGACCGTTTGTTTTGGTTTGGCAGCTCAAATTTATGCAGCGCATAAACTATAAGCTTGGCCTTTTTAAGTGCAAGCTCAGCTTCTTTTAGCTCTTCTTCAATATCAAAACCTTTATACGCTACCATTGTTCCACCCGGCTTTAAAAATCCCGCAGAAAACTTAACAAAATTAGTTATGTTTAAAGCCGCTCTGCTAACAACAACATCAAAATTGTGCAAAAATCCTTGCTTTTTAACCTGTTCTTGTGCACTTGCATGAACTGCCTTACCCGAAAGATTTAATAAATTAAGCAGCTGGTTTAAAAACTCTACCTTTTTGTTTCTGGCATCTATCATCACAATATCTAAATCTGACCGCACAATCTTTAGCGGCACGCCAGGGAAGCCTGCACCTGTTCCAATATCAATTAGTTTGCAGTTTGTTTTTAGTTCCAAAAAATTAAGAAAAATAATACTATCTAAAAAATGCTTAATTATCACATCATCTTTTTGAGTTATTGCTGTTAAATTTACTTTTTGATTATATTCGATCAAAAAATTATAATATTTCTCAAAAATAATTGGTCGTCTGTTAAGTGTATATTAAACTGTGCTGCATATTTTTTGAGCTGTTCCATGCTCTTGCTCCTGTTATATTTTAAATTTGAATATTTACTTGCCGTTCCTGGCTAACCAGAGCAGCAGTACTGTAATATCCGCCGGGTTAACCCCAGAGATTCTAGCTGCTTGCCCAATGCTTGTTGGTTTTATTTTATTTAATTTCTCTTGCGCTTCTAACCTTAGCCCCGAAATTGTTGTATAGTCTATTTTGGGGCTTAGCTGTTTGCTCTCTGCTTTTTTCAATTTTTCTGCTTGTGCAAGCTGTCTTTTTATATATCCTTCGTATTTAGTTTCAATTTCCACACATTCTTGTACTGCATCACTTAATAATTGACCCTCTTGGAATTTATCAGTCAAATCAAAAAGATCAGAAAAAGATACTCCCGGACGTTTTAAAATATCATGCAAAGTTATTCCAGATTCAAATTTTTCTGTACCAAGTTTATTTGTTAATTTATCTAAAGCTTTAGACGGTGCAACTATAATACCTGCAAGCTCCTTGTGGCATTGCGCAATTTGTTTTTGTTTACTTAAAAACCTATTCCACCGCTGTTTGCTAATTAAGCCGATTTTGTAGCCAATTGGTGTTAAGCGCTCATCGGCGTTATCTTGCCTTAAAAGCAATCTATATTCAGACCGGGAAGTCATCATGCGGTATGGATCGCTGCAGCCCTTTGTTACCAGATCATCAATTAAAGTGCCTATATATGAACTGGAGCGCGGTAAAACTAGCATTTCTTCGCCTTTAACTTTAAGTGCTGCATTAATTCCCGCAATCAGCCCTTGCGCTGCCGCTTCTTCGTATCCGCTTGTGCCGTTAAACTGACCCGCTCCAAATAAACCGTTTATATTCTTAAATTCAAGCGTTGATTGCAAATCTAGAGGGTCACAACAGTCGTATTCAATTGCATAAGCACTGCGCATAATCTGTGCACGTTCAAAACCCACCAGCGACCTATACATCTCAAGCTGCACAGCTTCTGGCAACGAAGTGGACATACCTTGAATATACATTTCTTGCGTGTTAAGGCCTAATGGCTCCACAAACAGTTGATGACGAGGTTTTTCTGCAAAACGAACAATTTTATCTTCTATACTTGGGCAATATCTTGGCCCTACCCCTTTTATATTGCCGGAATACATAGCAGATCTTTTAATGTTTTTTAGTATTATTTCGTGTGTGTGCGCATTCGTGTAAGCTATGTGGCACAGCACTTTGTTTTTTAGCCTATGCTTTGTTTCAAATGAAAACGGCACAATTTTTTCATCGCCGTATTGTTCTTCTAGCTTAGAGAAATTTATACTGCTTTTTAAAATTCTTGCTGGCGTCCCCGTTTTAAAGCGCCTGGTGGTAACTCCCAAACGGTTTAAACAATCTGTGAGTTCCTGTGCCGGATGAATTCCGTCTGGCCCACTTTCTAATGTGTTACTACCCACAAAAATCTTACCTTTCAAATAAGTCCCCGTACAAATAATTACTGCCTTCGTACGGTACTGCGCGCCAAATGTTGTAACCACCGAGCATACCGAATTATTGTCATCTACTTTTATATCTTTTATCTCTGCCTGTTTAAGCTCAAGGTTAGGTTGCAGCTCTAAGGTGTTTTTCATCTCTTGGTGGTATCGCATACGGTCCGCCTGCACCCTTAAACTATGCACAGCCGGCCCTTTACCCAAATTTAACATTCTTGATTGCAACATAGTCTTATCTGCCAGTTTACCCATCTGCCCGCCTAAGGCATCTATCTCTCGCACCAGGTGCCCTTTTGCAGTACCGCCAATAGAGGGATTACACGGCATATTTGCTATGCTATCTAAAGAGATTGTAAAAAGTCCCACATGGCACCCTAACCTTGCCGCTGCCAAAGCTGCTTCACAACCTGCGTGGCCTGCGCCAATTACCACAACATCGTATTCACCTAGAATATCAGCCATTTTTCTTCTCTTTCTTCTTTTTTTGCATATATTTCGTTTTTGTAATCTGTTTTGCACGCGCAATTGCAAAATCATCCGCCAAAATGTCTTTTGTTATTACACTGCCAGCGGCAATAAAGGCTCTTTCTCCCACATTCACCGGAGCAATTAAACTGACATTACATCCCACAAAAGCATCGTCTGCAACGGTTGTTCTGTGTTTTTTCTCTCCATCGTAGTTTGCTGTTGTGCAGCCACAACCAAAGTTAACCCTCGCGCCAATATTACTGTCCCCAATATAAGTTAGATGGGCTATGCTGGTTTTTGTATCAACACTAGAATTTTTCACCTCTACAAAATTGCCGATTTTAACATAATCTGCAATAGAGCTACCTGGTCTTATTTGTGCAAACGGTCCAACTCTAACATTATTTTTTAGCTCAGAATTCAAGATATATGAAGATTTTATCTCGCAGTTATTACCAATATTACTATCTTCTATAAACGAACCCGAAGTTATTACACAATCAGCGCCAATACTGCAATGGCCCTTAATGGTAACATTCGGGAAGATTAAAGTCCCCTTGCCAATTGTAACATCCGGACCTATAACCACACCATCTTTTGCAATAAATTCTACACCTTGTTCAATCTTTTGTGAAATTATTCTGTTTCGTGCCACCTCGTTAAGCTTAAATAGTTGCTGATTTGTATTTGCACCTAAAATTATTCTATCGTCCTGCGCTACATAACAGCCGGTTCTTTTTAAAATGTTAACTGCTGTTGTAATATAATACTCTTTGTTTGCATTGTTATTATCTACTTTTTTTAAAACGCCAAGTAATGCTTTTATATTAAACCACATTGCACCGGAATTTACTTTTCTTATTGCTCTTTGTGCATCTGTGGCGTCTTTTTCTTCTACTATTGTAACTTTGCCGTCCATTTCATCTATTCGACCATAGCCAAAAGGATCATCTAACGTAGCAGCAATTACTGTGGCTTGATTATCTTCTTGTTTGTGTTTTATATAACTCTCTTCTATAGTTTTAGAATCTAAAAACGGAACATCGCCTAATAAAACTAGTACATCGTCACTTTGGCTGGTTTTTAAAAAGTTACCAGCCTGCAAAACCGCATGTGCCGTGCCTAACTTTTGATTCTGCAAAACATATTCTATTGTGCTGCCAAAAAGTTCTTTGAATTTAAATAAACCATCTTCGGAACACACTAAACATATATCTAATATATTTGCATCTTTGCAGTTTTGCAACACCCAACCAATCAGCGGTTTAAAAAGCACCTCACAAAAAACCTTCGGTTTGCCAGACTGCATACGTTTGCCGTTGCCTGCTGCAAGAACTACTGCACATGTTTTATTTAACTTCATCGTTTGCAGATTCACTCCTTTATTCTACCTAGCTTTTTCTGTTTCATCCTTCTGTTCTTTTGCCAGTTTACTCTCCTTTGGCTCCGCTTTTTTAGTCAAATAATCAACCGCCTCTGTTAGTGGTGTATCGTAGCCGTAAACAGCAAAATTATCATCATTTAGATTGGTACTCTCTACATTTACGTCGGGCTCAACTCCCGTCTGATTAATATCTAATTTGCCTGGCATAGCATACCAAAATTTATCTACCAAAAATAAGCAGTCACCATTTTTAAGCTCAAAAATGTGCTGGCTAACTCCTTTGCCATAAGTTCTTTCTCCAATAACCACTCCGCGCTTATGAGTCTGCATATTCGCCGCCAGCAGTTCTGAAGCACTTGCAGATTCTTTATTCACAAGCACTGCAATGTTTATATCAGTTTTAAAGTTCTTTCCCGTGGCCGACACACATTCTTGTGAATCGCGACCTTCACAGCAGTATAATGGCCCCTCTTTAATCAATTGTGTAATAATTTTATTATATTCGTCTAGACTTCCACCAGGGTTCCCGCGCAAATCCAAAACGATTCCATCTACTCCTTCATATAACAAAGCCCGTAAAGCTTCGGTAAACTCTTGGCTTGATCCGAATTTGAAAGCAGAAAGCTTTAAATAGCCTATATTTTGTTCTTCTAGCACCTTATAACTTACCGATTTCGCCTGCAGTTTGGCTTTTTGCACTGTTGCACTATAGATATCATTCCGCTCTGTTTCTGGATTAAATCTTCCAAACTCTATATAAACGCTGCGATCAAGAACATCTCTCTTTTGCTGAGGTGACAACAAATCCGGCAAACTATATATATCTTCTAAACCGCTGTTACATAAGACAGTAGACTCTGAATTTTCATCAACTAAAGTAAAATCTCCTAAACCTGCTAAAAAACAAAGTGCGTGTTCCTTATCTGTTTTCACCGGCACAATATCATAATCTGTGTTTTCGTTGTTATAATATACTTCGTTATAATATGCTGAAGATACAAAATTATTAACCCTTAATATTTCGTCGCCCGGCAAAAAGCCTGCCTTCTCCATAGGCGAATCTTCTTGAATGTCAGCAATTTGGAAAAAATATTCACCTGGCCTATCCGCAAATTCCAGCCTTTTAATTGAGCAACCTGTACCAAATATTTCGTTTATTCCTAGACCAAATGAACTTAATTCTTTTCTGTTGACAAGATGAGTGTGTTCATCTCCTAAGCTGTTTACAAAGCTTTTGCAAGTATTGGAGTACATATATTCTTTATCCATTTTATAAATAGAGTTTTTATCTATTATGTTGTTTATAGTATGAAGCTCATCAACGAATTTATAAAACTCACGGTTTTTTAAATGATAAAATAAACGTGTACCCTCTGTTAAAAGCACTGTAATTAAAATCAAAATAATTGCTGTTTTTAACTTGATTGTTTTTGACATTCTTGCCCTAAAAGATTTTTTTGTGGCACTTCTAGTCTCTTTAAGTTCTATAAAATCATTACATTTATCTTGTAACAGATCTTTATTTTCTTTTAACTCTTCTTGAACACACATAGCGCCTGATTCTGTTTGGTCTGCTTGCTTTTTTTGTTTCTTAAATTTAAACATTGTATTTTCTCCTTTAAAACTGCAAAATCCTATTATAAATCCTACTATATGATTATACTAAATATAACTAACATTTGTCAAACAAAATAACAGAGGTTATTTTGTTAAAATATCTTAATTTACACCGCTAATAAAGCCAGCACATTTTAGTGCACCGGCTGGTATTAAACCTTTAATTCTTCATTACAAAACCAAACATTGAACTCTTAAATTTTTTGCTAAAATAATTTCTTTTCCATTCTTTTGTAGAATTTTTTATTTTCTTTGCTATTACCTATTAGCAATGCAATTGTTCCTGCAACAATTAATACAGAAAGTATTAAACACACTTTACAACCCTTAGCCTTTTTATTAAAATTTTGAGCACCGCAATTAGGGCAAAAATTAGCCGATTCTTCGAACTCTTCTCCACATTCTTCGCATAAAACCATTTTTTTATTTTCCATCTCCATACCAACTTCACCTCTCTTTTGATTGTTTTTAAGCTCAACTAAGGATAAAATCTGAGTCTAATGTTTGATTCTTATTACATAGCGTACTAAAAGGTTTATCTGTTAATTTGGCATTGAGATCCATATATGTGTATCTATCTAGTTGGCTTTCTTTATCTAAACAGATTATCCGTGCTTTTGTTTTTAACGGTGAGAACATATCTAGCAAATTTTTAAAATGTAAAAAGTTGTTTCATTAATCTTATTTTTTACAAGTACGGTAAACTCATTACTTTTTATGCCATAAATATTCTGGCAATTCTCTTGCTGTTTTATTCCGCTATAATTTTGCCATTTAAATTGCTCTACAATAATTGGCCTTTCACCCAAATATAATTCAGCAATATCTTCTAAAACCTGCCTGGAACCTTTGTATGCGCTTAAATTCTTTGCCATTTTAAGCAATTTTCTTAGCTGCTCCGGCTTTAAAAAACTAATATCACAATTAACCCCAAGCCAATGCGCAAACATCGGCAGAATATCAGCTGGTGCTTTATTTATATTTAAATAATCTGACAGCTTACCTATCTGCTCTTTTTTATCGTAAATTATAGAGCCAAAAATAGACATATACCGCTTGAAAAAATCCCCGCCTTCTGCACTATACACCTCTGGTAAGTATTGCATAAGTGTTTCTCTTGGAAACATAACATCAAATTCTAAAAACTCTACCGGTTCGTGTGAAAATACTTGTATTCCAAAAATAAAATATCTACCGTTTTGATTAAATATTAAAATATCATCTGCATTATTGTTTATTTGTGCTCCAGCAAGTTTTAAGGCGTTGAACTTTTCTGCAGCTGGGATTTGTTTGTCTGCTACAAATTCTGAAAGATTATAATTTTTATTGTTGTAATTTATTATATCATAATCTTGCGCTAATGTATAGACCACATATTCACTCTCTTTAGGAAGTGTACCCTTTAAAACCAACCTACCCCATTCCGAGCCGTTTGTATAACTCTAGCACTTTAGAGATATAGCTGCAATACTCGGTTTTTGGCTGCTTAACTATATTGCCATCTTTAAAATCAAAACCATCATACTCCCCTGCTAAAAGGCCTTTTTTTCTTATTCTAAACTTTTTTACATCAGCCATATTATATCACCATCATCATATTATTTATTTCTATGTCGAATCGATTCAGATAACCTAATGCAAATTCTGCTAAGATAAGATTGTCTTTACTATCTTTATGAGCATATTCAGAGCTGCTAAAAAATTCCAAACTTTCTATCTGTTTAACGCATTCCAAATTCTCTAACTTTGAATACAGCTCACCGTAAAACACACCTTTGCCAAATTCTGCCTCTCCGTTTACTCCATCCACTTCCCGTTTTAGTTCATTATATATTATTTTTTCCACATCTTTAAAGCCTTGCTGTGCTATAATTCGTAAAGATATATCTATCGGCACATATTTAGGTGACAGAAAACTTACCTTTGTTGCAATTGGCCTGTATTTCTCTATATGGTTTGTAAGCATTTCTATATGTCTAGATGTTAATTCAGGTAATTTTTTATCGCTTTTAACCTTTACCGCAATTTTTAAGCCATCATTATAACTGGTTATCACATTCATCTTTTCTATAATAAGCCCAGGTACTTTGCTTAGCAGTTTTACATAATCTTTCTCGGTAACGGTAACACACAAAGATTCCATATCCCAAGCAGCTCGTTTTAATGTGTCGTCAAACGCTTCTCTATCTTTTCCGTTTTGCACATCTTCTATATTTTGTACTGTTATCTCGCCATATTCACTTAAACCCAATTCGTCAAGTTTAAACTTTCTATTCGCTTTTATATTCCCTTGCCTGCCTTTACACATTGTACAAGACGTTATAAATAAGTCTCCACTGTAATTAACATTGTTGTTAATAATAATCACATTATTTTCATAATCTAGGCTGTATTCCAAATCCCCTTCTTCACCAAAATCAGAAGCTGCTACGCATTCAACAAATCGCCCTTCTTTTTCATCTAATCGCAGCATAAATTCCAAATTTTGCTCCATTATATCGCTAAAATTATATTCAATCCTCTGTTCATCATAGCCATACACCCTACCTACAAACGCTGAGTTAAAATTATTACTATAAACAATTATTTTTATCTCTGAATTTGCTTCTGGTGCAAAGCCAAATTTCTGTTTGCTAAACTCAATACATATTCTTGCCTGCTTGTTCGCTTACAGTATAATAGTGCCCGGTTTGCGGAGCCATATTGCCTTCAAATAATCTATACTCCACATATTCGTCTCCTTCTTTAGCTAGTACAAGCATATTTTTGTTCTTAGCAAGCTCAGAATTAATAACAATCACTTGTTCGCTCGTTCCGTCGCTCCTGGCACAAATAGATTTTGCTTTTGTATCTTGTCCAAACAACTCAATAGCATTGAGAACGATCCTTTTTAATTTTGGCATTACATCAAAACTGCCATCAACTACTCTTGCTCTAATATAAAACCCTTCTGGTAAATCTGCTGTTTTTAGCTTTTGCATCTCCTTTGCAGCTTTTATTCTTAAATACCCACTTTTTGCAAATGAATAAGTTTGGTCTTGCACACAAAGGTTCCGCCAGCCGCCGTCTGCATAATATTCCCATACAATATCACACGGTCTAGCTTCGTTAAAATCTCCATCACCCTCTGCTTCTAGCTCTAAATCAAAATAAACACTCACAAATGTTTCTAGCGGCAATGGATTCTTAAAAGATATATATAATTCCTGCCGAAAGGAATCCGGCGTGAAAATTTTTGCAAAGTTGTTAGCCGACCCATTTGTAACAATCATTGTCATATCATAACTTTTATCATCGGAAACAGAAATTACATTTTGTATTTGGTTGTTAACAACATAAAAATCTTCCCTTGTTTCATATACCAAACTATCCTTATGTGCTGAAACCGCATAGAATTTAGTGTTTCTTCTTATCTCTTGTTCCTGAGGTGTTTTTACAGTAGCAACTGCACACGGCGCCATCACCGGTTCTTGGGTATAACCTATTAATTTTAATAAATTAGATCTAACTTTACTGTTAATTGTGTTAACATATGATTGTTGCGCCCATTTTAAAACCGCCAAAGTTTGTAATATGGTTATTCCCGGGTCTGAATTATTATAGTCTGTCCAGTCTTTAGATATTATTGGGATCAGGCTGGTAGCTCTTTCAATAATATCGTTATAACCTTTGTCGTTTAAATTAATATTCTCTAGCACTAAAACGTTCACTCCCTTACTCTTTTAAAATATCTACATGAACATTATGCTCTCCACTAATAACTGCAGAAAAAATCGGTACAGCAGTATTCTCATAGTCTATTTCATAAAATTCGGCGCTGTCGTTTTGCCCTGTGAGCACGATTTTATTAATAACGCAATTCAAATTCAGAGTTTTAAGGAACGAATATATCTGATTTTTTTGCGGTGGAGTTCCTATCCCCCAGCCTTGCTTATCAAAATTACCACTCACTGGATGCAAAAACTTGCTTAGCTGTGTTTTGATTGTGTTTTGAATCTCGAATGCTTGGTCGATATTTGTGGTTGTCGCCCAAATTTCCGTATTTAACTTAATAAACACCGGCTCAATTAATTCTAAATTCTCTTCTTTAATGATATATCACAGCGTTTGAGCAATTCTGTTTTAATGGTGTCGCGTAAAGATATGAATACTTCATTTGACTTGTAAAATTCTTTCATTAAAATAGCTATTGTAATTTTATCTTCTGCAGTAGCGCCAGTTTTATCTATTCCAACTTCACATCTCACCTTATCAATAGCGTCAGAAAAATGTTTGACTGTGCCAACAAAATCCGCTTTGCTAATTAGCCCACCATGGTTACCCATAATTTCTGAGCCTCTTTTTAAGGCATTGTTTATGCTTTCTATATCATATCCTGCGTATGCCGGTATAATGTTTCGCATATCCGCCAAAAATTTAATATGAGATGAGGGTACTGTAATTGTGTCTGCTTCTACATTACCCATCCCCCCTGCGCAACTGTTTGCAAAAACCTTTATAGCTACTCTCGGTTGGCTTTGAGGAATTTTACCATGTTTAGCGTCGCCAAATGTAATTCTGCCCTTATTTCTATCCATAACGTAATGCCTGTCATCTGGCCCAGATTTCATAAAACTATCTGCTTCATGCCACTTTACAAAAAAATTAATATAACTCCCTAACGCATCCGTTTGTGCAATAATATCGTCTTTGTGTGTTTTTAGCAATTCCTCTTTTTCTGGCAATGTAAGATTCCCCACCTCGTTCACAAAAACATCTGCATTAAGAACATTGGGGCTAGAAAGTTCAAATGTCATACCTTCATCCATTTGATCTACATAAAATTCTTCTTCCTCCATAGTTTGGATATTTGCAACCTCTACTGCATTCAATTTAATATTATTTATTTTTATAGGTCTACTTGCTCCAAATACTTCTTTAGGGTTAATATTAACAATCTTCAGCCAATATCTGCTAACATTAAAGAGGGTAGTCTTAACAAAATCGCTCGGCGGATTAAATACAATGCAACCCGAATGTTTAAATTTCTCTGTTTTATCAATTATTTTTAACTCTTTAAACTTGCCGCCAGACAGTGAGCTCGAATATTCAAAGCTTATGTTATTTTCTGCTTCGGCAAAAGCATCTACACTAATATCAAAATAAATACTAACTGGTCCCGATTCCATTTGGGCATTAAATCCTAAAAATACACAATCTCTGCTATCATAAAATCTGTCAAATATAACTGCTTCTTCACCACGTTGCAACGGTTCAATAACATTCTGCATTTCAACACCAGAGATGCTCCGGGCAAATTCTGGAACTACCCCATGTTTATATTTATAGCTAAGTTTTAAATTACTAATTACAGGGTATTTGTGGACTGCTGGTACTCTAAAGCTATTATCTGCCTGTACCGTTGAAATTCTTATCCAATAGGTTTCGAATGCATTTACTAAAGTTTTTTCAATATCGCTTGGCACCTCAAATTCAATTGTTATTTTACCTTCTTTGTCTCCGGCAAATAATGTTGCAACATCGCTCTTAACTGGTAATTTACGCCAGCCCGTGCCATTAAAATACTCCAATGTTACCAGTTGTGCTTTAACTTCAAAAATTTCGTTATACCGTTCCTTTGGTTTTTTCATCATATGTTTATATTCAATTGCAGGACCTGATTCCATTCCTATCTGTTTTTCATCATAGCTTAAATCAAAAGAAACTGTTATATTTGCCCCTTTTTTACCGAAAACTATGTTGCTACCAATAAAACATTCCCTATATTCTGTTAATGTATCTGTAAAAGGCAGAAATTTATGTACATCCTGCTCTGTATCATCAACATAAACTAATTCAGCTTCCGTTGATTTAAGGTTGGCAAACATATGAATGCCCGAAATAGAAACCTTTTGCTGTGCTCCTTTATCTTTTTTTAATAGGTATAATGTAATATTACTTGTTGTTTGTTCATTTAAAGTAGCTCTTTCTATATCTTTAATAAGAACACTGCCGTCTTGCTGCGGTTCTGTTTCTAAAAATGGCATAAAGTGAGTGTCTTCGATCAAATATCCGAGTTCATATTGAGTGTTATCGTTAAAAATTCCTTCGCTAGGTTGATCATTTATTTTAACTCCTTCAAATTTTAAATAAACTTCGGAACCTGCGTTGTTTTCTAAGATATTTCTATTGCCAAATATCAACATGTTTTTTTGAATTCCATCATCAGAAAAATCGAACATTTTAAATCTTATATCGGCCTCCGATTCCTGTGCATGTTGTTCGGCTTCTTCTGTATCTTTGTCCTCTGTATTATAAATGGATATTATCTTTCCATTTTCTTCCGAAATAGTATATATATCAGTGAGCTTAGCTTTGGTTAAATATATACTGCTTTCTGTTTCGAACACTAATTTATTTTCATCGTCTGGGTATGCTAATAACTGAGTGTTCTTTTTAACAAAGACCCCTGTGGGAGCTGAAGCTAACAAAGAAAAAACTACCACACTCTTTGCTGGAACTGCTGGTTTAGGTGTTATTCCTATCATGTTCATTAGTTCTATATGATATTTATAAAGCAACATATTTGTTTTATGCGCATTGTCATCAAGCATATCTGCAAACAATATTGCTATAGTAGAGCCAATATCCGGATCTTTTTCGTTAAAAATCCACTCCGGTGTATATGCTTTAGCAAGTTTTGCAATCTTGTTTTTAACTACTTCTGCTACATTGAGATCAATAGGATAATATTTTTCATTCATCTTCATTATCTTTATCCTCCACCCCTTCTAAATAGAATGGAAACACTAGATTTCCCGGCATGTCTGATTGTGTTACTAAATAATTGATATCCACATTAAGCCGACCCACCTCAGTTTTGTCTTGCAGTATTTTTATTTTTACATCTTTCATTCGTTTTTCGTTTTTAGTTAACACTTTTTTAATTGAATTGGCCATTAAATTAAGTGTTGTGGTATCTGTGTTTGTAAACACATAATTATTAATGCTGCCACCGAACTGCGGTAACGTTAGTCTTTCTCCTCTTTGAGTTTTTAATATTAGCAAAATGGATTCTTTAATTTTATCTTCATAAGCACTTGTTTTAAAGCGGCCGCTTGCTTTATCTATTTCTGGCGGAAAATGCATTCCTATCCCCATAAAATCTTTTTCGACCATAATAAAAAACCTCCTCGTTCTGCTCTTTATAGTTTTTCTTGTTCTGCAAAACTTGCATAAATCTTAAAGCAGCCACTTTTTTCATACTCTTTTTTAAATTCATTTAATTCTAATATATTTGACTTATTTTTTCATATTCAGTTTATATTTAATTATTTTTAATTATTAAATTCACAAAATTCTACTTTTTAATATTCACTAGGTTTGCCCCTATATCTACACCTTTGGATTGCGACCTTATGGAACCATTGGCTTTAATGCTTAAATTATCACAGTTTACCTTCATATTCTGTGTTTTTAAAGTAAAACTTTGTTGCGCATCCAGTTTTATTTTATCGCATTTCAATGTTACTTGCCCGCTTTCACCATTCAAAATAAACTGCACATCTTGCACCTGCACTGTGGTTTTTTTATCTGACTTTACCTCTAAAACACCATTTTCTGCATTGAATTTTATTAAATTAGCTCCGTTTTCATCAGAAACAGTGATAGTTTTATCTCCATCTTTTATAAACACTTTACTTTTATTCGGCGTGGTTAATTTTAAGCTCTGTTCATCCGGTGTGTCATCTAAAACGAATTCAAAACCACCTTTGCTTTTAAAGCCTTTTAAATAATCTTTACTGGCAAACTTGCCTGGAATTGTTGACTTTTCTGCATATATGCTGCCAATTATAGTAGGATTATTTATATTCCCATCGTCAAAAACTAACTTTACTTTTTCTTCAAGTTCTGGCATAAAATAAGAGCCCCATTTATCACCTGCCATAAAATGGGTTACATCTACCCAATATGAATTATTGGGTTTTTCACGTGTTGGGATTTCTACCCGCACTTTCCCTTGGTTTTCGTTCTCTCCTATTTCCATAACAACGCCCGTTGTTGTACCATATAATCTAGCATCGCCAACTTCATTCTTTTTAATAAATTTCTGCACCGTTCTTTGCATCTGGTCCGAGATTGTCATAAACTATTCAGCCTCGCCTTCACATATGTATTAAACTTTCCTCTTTGAAGGGAATGCGCTACGTTAGTAATATAAAATTTTTTGTCTAGATCCCCAAAAACATTGCTTACTAATACAAAACGGCCAGGTAATAACTCCGGCAGACCTATGCAATGAAAACTAGCAAGCCCAAAGCCCCAATTAATATCTTCAAGTTTAGCTTCAGCCCGCTTTTGTGCCTCACTTTGAGAATAAACCGTACTATCTAAAATAATCTTTTTAGCGGATTTTAACACCTTAGAGGCCGATGAATTGTTGGAATATGTTGCCGAAGAATTTGCTTGCCCACTAATTAATCGGCCTGTACTATTATCTGTGTTACGCACCTCCAACGAGTTCACCATGCCTAAAATGTTATATTCTATGTCTACCCCTTCAAGCCCTGAACCAAATTTTAAAGTGGTTTCTGTAGCATTCTGTGACCTTGCCTTTCTAAAATAAACTGTATCTTGTGATACAAAAAATTCATAATTTATTTTTTTTGCCATGCGCACCATTAATTCATAATCACTTTCATCGGTAACCTCAATAAATTTAAGTTCATCAGGAGTTGTTTGCACTTCTAAATTGTCGTAAAAGCTGGAATATTGCGACTTTCTAAGTAGATTGCTAACAAGATCACTACACTTTTTATACTCCTGCTGTGCATAGTTATTGTTGTTCATCATAACCCCTTTAAGGTCCATACAATTAACCATAATAGCTCCCGCACCCTCTTGCGGTAAATGGTAGTGTATTCCACTAATAAAACCAGTAAATACTTTTTCCAAATCTTCGCCATAACCAATGTTTATATCAATTCTAGAGCCCAAATTGAATAGATTATTTGCTGACTCTTTAAACGATCTGTTCTTTTCATCTGTTACACCACGAACCGAAAAGCTGGCAAAGTTGGCGTCAAATTCACATGTTAAATCTATATTAATACTATCAATTACAAATTCTTGAGCTAACTGGAGCTTTTTCTTGTTCACTTGTATCGAGATATGCGGCTCCGAAAACCCATGATATTTACTTCTAGCTCCCTTTAAATTGAACTTGGAGTTCATAAAACTTTCCATAAAGCTAAGCCCCCATGCTATGGTCTTAAATTTAATTAGTTTTTAAAAAGGCAAAACGCCTAGCAAAGCATCTCCCAAGCTGCTTTGTAATATCTGTCCTATCTGGTCTTCTAACCCAAAGCCTTCAAAATCGTTTGGGTCAGGTGTTTCTATCATTTGTATAGATACCGTGGCTTTACCTGGTTCACCTATTATATTAAAAGTATCGTACTGAAAACTAATATTTGACACCAGCCCATGAAATACAAAATTACCCCATGCAAAAGTTAAACCATTATATTCTTCCTTTTGACTTGCTTCAACCATATAATATAAGTGTTCAATATTTTCCGATGCTGAGTCACCATTCTGACCTAAAGCATTCTTCAGCGCACTCTTTGCCATACTCTTTGCCATATTCTTTGCTTGTGTTCCCAAAGATGCATTGGGATTTTCAACATTAAAATCATAAGAATAAAATACTAATTCTAGATTCAGCTGTCGTGCTTCATCCCGTGCACTATTTACAATTCCTGCATCTTCTGTTAAGTCCTCATAAAGGCGCTCTACTGCTTTTGGGCAAGAAACTGAATAAGTAACTGGATTGAACTGCACCATCATTTTGTCGTCATCACCTAATAAAAACCATGCTTTTTCTAGCCCCATTTGTGTTCCTCCTAATTATTAAAAAAGCCCCATTCTATAACGCTCTGTTTTTAATTTATTATCTATTGCTGCATATACTTTGTCTGCTATTTCAGGTATATTGTCATCTATCCTTTGAGTTATTATATTATTTAATTCGTAGTTGCCCATTTGTTTCTCTTGGCCTTTTTGCAAATTCTGGGTAGTAATGTTATTATATTTTGTTCTTTCCGTAATATCTTCCGGCAAAACTATTTGTTGCCTGTCATTAAGTGGCATCTGCTCAAAGACTTTTTTAAATACCGTTTCTAATCTTTCAGCAGTATCGTCATTTTTATGGCTAATAAAAACTTCCTTTACATCGCGGTTATGTGTTTTTGTTTTAACTTTTTTGCTTTTTTGAGCTACAAGAAAAATCTCCTTTTCTATTGCACTATTAAAATGATCTCTTGCCGCATTTAAAAGCACATGTTGGTATCCCAAAATTTCTCTGTATTTTGTAATATCTTTTTGGTTTACTAAAACATTCTTGGAGTTTATATTATCTTCTTTAAAAACTAATTTGGCAGCTGGTTCAACAACTGTATTTTCTATTACATTGAAAATGGTTTTTTTGCTAAAAGCATCCGAAAATATTCTAAATCGTGTTTTTGCAATTCTTTCTAATATTTTATTTTCTCTGTTCCAAATATCTGTTTGTTTCTTCTCTTCCTTTTCTTCTATCCTTCTAACTACATTAAGCTGCAGTCTCTTCCTCTGTTCCTTCTCTTCCCGTATTCTTTCTCTATTCTGGATTATCCCTATTCGTTCTTCTATCTTTCTCTCTATTCTTCCCCGTTCTTCTCTGTTTATCTCTTTTGTTTCATTATAAATCTCAATTTGTTTTTTTACGCTCTGCAAAAGCAAAGCTAACGCACTTTTCTTCACTTTAGGCGTTATACTATTCTTAACATCAAATAAATAAGCGAACTGTTCTGCAGGTTCTAAATTTGACTTTATAATTCTATTTAATTTATAAAATACTTTTTTGTCCTTTTTATACTGTGCGCTTAACTCCAACAAAATGTCATTTTTTAAAACTGTATCAGAAAGTCTATTAATAGCCAAATTAAGTGTCTCTATATTTTCTTCATTTTTAAAAATGCTATTAATATTAGCCGGAGTCGAGATTTGTTCTACTTTTGCTTTCAGTTTCTGGTAGCTCTCTAGCAGAATGTTAACTGTTTCGGCATTTTGATTAAAATTCTGAATTGCTCGTTTAAAGTTTACATTCTCAGTAAAAATTTCATTATCTATATAACTATATGGTGATTTAAAATGCCAATCTGCCACAGCGATATTTTTTGCCGAAATTATATCGCCATGTTTAATATTTGTGTTAAACACATTATTTTCAATGTACTTATTTACCAAATAATTTTTTTTTATATTGTCAATTGCCTTAAAATTGGCTTGCATATGATAATTAGTTACATTGCTAGTTACGTTATTTATTGTGTTATTATTAGTATAATTCGATTTTTCTTGTTCTTCCGGTTCATATGTATTGTTCTGCAGAATATTCAACGGTAAATATGGCAAATCTTGTTCCTGTATTTTGCGATTCAGCCAATTTTGATTATATTTATCAGCCGAAATTATTTCGGCCCGTTTAGCAATGTTTGTATTTTTTGTGTTCAGGTTGAGTTTGCTTTTAAATTCATATTTTTTGGTCAGTTTGTTTTTTTCTTCTGCCATTTAAATTCCCCATTATTTATATTTCTCTTTTAAACTGGAACAACATTCATATTACTATACACCAAAACCATACGCGATACCAACAATTCTGAACTTGACGCATCAAAGCCAGAAAGAGACTTTTTTGTAATAAAACAATCTGTTAACACATACAACTTTTGCGGCACAGTTCCGTTTGTTACAAAAACATTCACAGTATCAAAATTGCTGCCAACTTGCACAATTTTGTCATAGTCCGATAAATCGTTTTTGTGCACAGCTTTTTCAAAAACTGCTGTTCCCACTTGTGTATTACTTTTGTATACTATGTGAACTCTATCGTTTAAGCCACCTTCTTGAATTATGTCGTACTCCGCTGTGGTTTCTAGGTTAGAAATTTTTGAAAATGCTATTATATCTGTTCCAAACGAAACATAAAAATTATTCGCCTGTATAAACCCTACATAATCCGATGTGTCACTTCTACCAAACATAGTCTTCTCTCCCTATATACACAATGCCTTAAAATTACCTACCAATATCAAATATATTTTTAGGCTTATTGCTAACCGTATCATTAATTCTAGAAATCTCATTGCACCAGCGTCTTCTGCTAATATGGTCCAGCTCCATAATCTCATTGCAGCTCCAATGGAAATAATACGAAATAAATGCTATCTCTTTATAGAGCTCTTTTTCTGGGTATACAGCTAGCCCATCTGAGTAAAATTTATAGGCACATCAAATTTCTTTGAGCAATTTGGGCAAACTGCATGTACTTTAGGTGTGCCCGCCTCGTTAATTCTTTGATACATATCTTGCAAAAATGCTAAATCCGCCGTAAATAATTTCTCTATAACATTAACACTAACGTGCTCCAATGTGCCTAATTTTGTAATTACCCTTGCTAAAATTAAAATTGTTAAATAAGAAGAATTTTGTTGAACACGAGGGTCTTTTAACGGTAATATTTCATCAGCTGCTGTTGCCAGTTTCATCTTGCCTTTGGTGTGTAATGTACCATTTTCATCTATATATCCTTTTGGTAAAACAAATTCATATTCTGTTGTAAACATTTTTTACTCCTACCTTCCTTAAATAAAACAATAGTTATTTTTTATGTTATTCTAAGATAGCAATCTTTCCAAAGCGGCCTTTAATATAAAAGGCCGCTTTGTCAGCCAAATAACTTAAGCTGTACGTGTTAAGCCTTCATGGCAAAGTTCAATGCTTTCAAATGCAATTTCACTTGCAGAAGCATTAAAGTCTGTTGCTACATAATGGCACGGCCATGCTCTTTCTACTTGCCATGTGGCCAAAACTGTTGAGCCGTCATCATCTAACAAATTGATGGTTAAATTGTGCTTTGTAATATTATTACCTGCTGTTGCTGTTTCTGTAACCCAATTGTAGAATGTAATATCTGCAGTTGTACCATATTTTAGCGTTATATTTGAATATTTTGCAAGACCTGGTAATTTGATTGAAGTGTGCAGTGGTGAATTGCCATCTCTATATTCAATAACATCATAACTCAAGTCAAAACCTGCAACTTCAGTAAAGCCCCCACCTATACCTTGAGCAGCATCTCCCGCCGGGCTATTAATGCCATCTATGGTTACATTAAATTTATACTTTTTAAATGGATATGCCATAATATATCATTCTCCTTTTATATTTTTTCATAAACTACTGGCAGTAAATTCTTAATCTCCCCAACTATTCTTCTGCTGCCTCAGAACCTCCACCATTCCCTTCAAGCAACTGTGTTACCTTGAAGATTACAAATTCTGCCGGTTTTGTTGGAGCAATACCAATAGTACAAATTAATCTGCCGTTGGCAATATCATCCGGACTCATCGTGTTCCTGCTAACATCAACAAAGAATGCTTCTGCCGGCGATGTTCCCGCTAATGCTCCACCTCTCCAAACTGTTGTTAAGAAGTTTGTTATTATACGGTCAACCATTGCCCAAAGTGTTTCGTTGTTTGGTTCAAACACAGCCCATGTGGTGTTGGCTTTAATTGATTCCTCTATGTACATAAACAATCTTCTAATATTAACATATTTAAAGCTTGAATCAGAAGAACATGTTCTTGCGCCCCAAATTTTTATACCCTGGCCTGGGAATGATCTTATTAAGTTAACTCCAGCTGGATTTAAGATATCTTGCTCACCTTTGTTATAGAAGCAGCTTAAACCTGTGCAATTTATATTTTCGTTGGCTGGTGCTTTGTGTACCCCTCTTTGAATATCGGAGCGAGCATAAACACCTGCAACAGCACCAGACGGTGGTATATTGGTTTGCTTTCTGTCTAACATATCATAAATTTGTATCCAAGGGTGATACAAAGCTGCATAAGATGAATCTACAATAGAACGATATTCTATCAGTTCATCTACCTTAACAACATCTTTCGGTGCATCTAAAACAGCCATTCTATTTCCCATATGTTCACAATGAGCAACCAAAGATACTAAAACAGATGGATCCGTTACGCCAGGAACAGCCATAATGCTTACTATGTTGTTCTCTAAGAACGATTGAATACCTGTTCTTTCTGAAGGGTCTTTGTCTATACCAATAAATGTTCCTGCATTAACATTTGCCATTGTACCGTCAAAACCGCCTGCAAGTGTCATTGTAACTTTTTCTAAATCTTCGTCAAACAATGTTTGCATAATAGCTTTAATTGCTTCATCTGCCTTACCTTGAACTGCGTTGCTGAATTTAACATCAATTAAGCTACTTTTAGAAAGTCTTTTTTCAATAAAGTTTGCAGAAGAAAGATTGATATTAACAAATTCATATTTTTCAATCACAGAATCATAAGTTACTTGAACGTTGAATTCGCATGTTGAAACGGTTTTCGTTGCAATTAGATTTTTATCTGCAACTCCTGCTTCAAATGGTTTTTCTGTAATAATACTATTGCCCAAAATTTTTGTTATTCTGTTAAATACATTCTTTTTGCCATCAGAATAAACAATAGTGTCTCCAACATTAAAGCCTGCAACTGATTTTAAAAGATACTTGTTTTCTTTTGCGTTCTCTTCTAAAATTTGTGTTTTGCTCCTTGAGCTCTTAGAAAAGGTTACAACAATGTCATTTCCCCATGAACCTGGGTCTTTTGCCGATATTTTTAATTTTTTGTTTGCTGTTTCTTTAGATGCAACTTTAGCATCCGAAGGCACAACTCTCATTACATAACATCTAGACCCGCCATTTTGGAAAAACTGTTCCACACTGTATGGAAGATATCTGTAAGCACCGTAAATATTTTCGCTTAAATACCCTCCAAATTTCCTTTGATACTCCGCAAAGCTTGTCACTAATTCTGGAGTCCCTTTAACCTTTCCCTTGGCTGCCAAACCCACAAAGCCTGCTGTGCTTGTGCTTATACCCTCTATGGTTCTGGAACCACTTTCAACTTCCTCCACATAAACTCCAGGTGATAAATACTCAGCCATACTCGTTCGATTTTAAGAAATACTCTTAAAATCTTCCCCCTTCCATAAAATGTTTATATTAACCAACCATTACATTAGACTGGCTAGGTGCAACAACCGAGATAGTTCCCGCATAAGCACACTGAAGCTTGCTTTCTATTGTAACTGCTGGTTTTCCTCCTATTAAAACTTGTGGTGCCACCGGCATCCATGTCCCTATAATGTTAGGCACACATGGCTGTGGAGTTAAAACTCCCAACGCTGCTGCTGTGGCCGATGCTACTGCCGGATTGGCTAATGATGTGCACATGCCAAACGGCATAATGTTTACGTTTGGCACATTGTCCTCTATGCAAGCTGCCGCTTTTCCATTTATATTTACGCCATTTTTAGGCAACACATTAAGTGAAGTTGGTACTGTTCCAAAAGAACACATTAAATTTGCACCCGAAGACAAACATAAACTCACAAAAATCCCCCACTATCTATAATTCTCCTAACTTACTCAGCCACCTGCTGACTTGACTTTTGTAGTTTTACTCTATTAAAAACCAATTTGCCATTTCTAAACATAGATAATATAAAATCTATACCCTCATTTTGGCAGTTAACGAAAATATTAAAATCACCTATTGCATTTGCTTGCCCTAAGTAAGCTTTTAATATCAATTCATTTTCTTTATGCCCTGATGTTAAAACCCTATCAATAACATATTCTTCAAACGAATGTTTTTTTAACACCGAAAACACTTCAAATCTAGGTTTGCTGGTATCTGCAACTGCTAATGTTGCACCAACTATATTTAATTTCATAGGGTTGTTAACTTTTATTATATTATCTTTCGCACTCACAAACTTAAGCTGAGCCCTTGGCAAATCTCTAATTGCTGCTACCATGCCTTCTGGATCCGCTTTGCCATAAAAATTTGCACAATTTAGTGGTGTTTCTCTAATATATTTAGGTATTAACGGTAGTTCTAAAATATAATCTAAATTTTGCAGTTCATCCGACTTAACTGATATTTCTCTTTCAATAAAATCACGGCTCGCTATTTGCAGTTCAAATTCTTTTTTTTCAACATCTGTAAAAACATAATAGCCCGCTTCTTTTTTAATAGGCGCCGTTTTTATTCCATCTATTTTAAACACAAAATTAGAATCCTTAATCAATTGATCATTCCAACTGTTTCGCAAAGTCAAAACTAAACTAACATTATGTATTATTGTATTCAAATTGTTACCTTCTTTCGCCCAAATGGTAAATTCCACGCATAACATTCGGAGCATCGATTGTTCTTTCGGAAGAAACCAAAATAGGTGATATATTGTAATACAAAGCCAGTTGCATCGGCTTGTTCAACGCCGACCATATTTTAGTTTTCTCGTCAAATGTCAATCTAGATTCTGCAACTTTTGCATTTTCTTCCACTGTCTCCAAATTATTTTGTAACTGTGCAGGGTCAATTTCTTTTATATCATAAAAAACCTGTGCTGCCCGAGTCAAAATCTTTTGAGCATCCAACGATTTAACACTTATTTGAGCTGATGCATTTACATATATCATATAATAAATAGTAAAGCTATGCGGTGGCAATCTAAGCTTATTATTTTCTAATGGAATTTTGCTAAGATCTGTATGCTCTAAATTTTCCTTCATATCATAGAGAAAAATACCAAGTGTATAATCCGCATTTTCATCGGCAGGAGAAACAAATTCAATCGATTGTGGATTAAGAAGTGGCTCCGGACAAATTTTACTTCGTAGCTTCTTTAATATAAAGTTGCCAATATCCGAAACAATTGTATAGCTCGCCAAATTCTTTACCTCCTTTTAATCACCTACTAATGCATTGAGTAATTTATCGTAAACCGATTTTTTAGATATATTGTAAATCACTGCGTACGGTGATGATTTTAAGTCTTTAACAGTAATTTTAAAATTATCTTCCACAAAAGTGTTAGGCACATAAGCAACAGATCTAAATAGAGTTGGTGCACTCATTTGTTCTTTTTCATATGTAATATCTTCACCTCTACTGCTTAATGCAGCTACCTCTACAACATCACTTTTGTCTAAAAATTTATATACCTTTTTCGCATTTAATAGATACCCCACACTATAATCTTCACTCCAAGCATACTGCCCACCAATAAATTTTGCCACTACATCAACTGGAATGCATATTTCTTTGTTGCCATTGTAAGTCTGTTCTAATTTTTTCACCACTAAAATATTCCCTTGGCTCAAAGCATTCTGCAGCTCTTTATTATATAAATTCAAGTAAGCGCTATCGCCAGTTCGTTCGCTTGCTTCAGCCAGTGTCATCAGCTTAAAGGTTTGCCGCTCAATATCCGAAAGGTTTGTTTCTTTATCTAAAACATTCTCTATATTAAGTTCAACCTCTTCTTCGGTTTTCATACCTTCTATAGTTCTTGTAATTCCGCTCTCTATAGCTGCATTGGCAGTATTATAGATGTCTGTCAATTCAGAAGGATAAGGTTCTCCTCCTGTAGTTTTAGCAGCAATTGCATCAGATATTTCTTTAAGTGCTGCTTCAGTAACAGTTGCCCCAACAAAATCCGAAGATTCTATAATATCATTAACAGTTTCCTTTACTGAACTCATATCAGAAGTTGATTTGGCATCTTTTACTTTTTCTTTAGCTTCAGATACCTTAGCATTTAAATCATCTAAAGTCTGTCGCTTTCCGTCACTCATCGAACCTTTTAATGCATTTAATTCCACCTGTAAGTCTGCAAGCTGCTTATCTATCTTCTTTGATGCGGCTTGGTCTTCTGCACTATTGCCAAGCCCTGCTTTTTGCTTTTCTAACTTTTTTATCTCCTCTTGTTTTTCTGCATAATCCTTTAATGCCTGCTGTTCGCTTGTAGAGGCTTCTGCAGCTTTTGCATTCATCTTTTCTTTAAATATCTCCGCCCCGGCTAAATCACCTTTGTCTAATCTTTCTTTGTATTCTGTTTCTAAAATAGCAAGTTCCGAACGTATTTTTTCTTGCTCTGTGCCACCATTTAGCTCGGCTTGAAGATTAGCAATATTACCTGCTAATGTGTTTATTAGTTCTTCTACATTTGCAATTAAACCTTCTTGAAATTCCCCTTTCGGTATATTAAACTTGGCTGTATTTAACTTTTGCATAAGATCTTCTAAATATGCTATCTTCGTTTGACTATCATCCAGCCTCAAAATCCTAGCATTAACTAACGTTTCTAATTCGGTCCTCTTTTCGGTCACTGCTGCTACATAGTCGCTTTGTAGTCCTTCTAAAACCCGTTGGCTTTCACCTTGTGCAACTGCATTAGTATATTCTTTTGTTGTGGCAGCTTTCAGCATATTTTCATAATCCATTAAAACACTGCTTTGCATCTCATCTATCTCTTGTAATTCGCTAGTCTTATCTACAACAACTCCGCTAGAAATATTCTCTACTGCAACTATTTCTTTTATTATTCTATACCCTTCCGTATAATCCCCAGCATTAGCAGAAGTAATGACACTTTGAGCTTTTGTGTATTTGGTATGTGCAAAAATTGCTGTCCCATCATTCAATATCTTATTACTGTAAGATGTTATCGACTCTTCAATTTTCCCCATAGCCACTTCATATGCGGTATTAAGTTCCACATACGGCTGGATTGTTTCTGCCTCTTCGTCAGCTTCTTTTGTTTTAGTCCCTGGTGCCGATGCAAATTGTATTTGTTTTTGCACAAGTTCTTTTATATGCTCTAGAATTAAAATTTCTCTGTTTGCATCTTCCGAGCTTCTAATTTCATCTAAAACTGCCAATTCAGAAACTTGAGCTTCCTGCTGTTGCATATATCCGTTAAGTTTTTGAAGAGCTTCCAGATTTGCATCGTAAGTTTTCATCGCTCCACTTTTTTCAATTTTCGCCTTTAAAACTGCTTCTAACGATTTAATTTCTTCTTCTCGTTGTTTAGCAACCTTGTCTTCAGATTTAAACGACTCATATTTTACTTTTAAGTTTTCCAATTCGGGTCTAGAATATAAATCATATGGATCGCTCATATTATAAATATCAACGGGTTTACCTGTTAACAGATTATAAGTAACACCATCTTCTTTTGTGTGATACAGCAAATCCAGCTGGTCAATCACTCCATTAGAAACTAATTCACCTTTGTTAACAATATCGTAAATCTCAGATATATTGTTTATCCTATACCATGTCCCTGATCTCCCAACAGAGTCCGCTCCTTCTGTTCCCAGTTCATCTTTCGAAATAACTTCAGATTTGTAATATATATTATCTTGCCCCGTTTGCCCATCTTCTGATGCTGAATCCATTGCTAATTCTTTCAGCTTAGGTGTTAACTTTTGAAGATATATCATATGCCGTCCCAAAATAAGTGTTCCGTTAGAAACATCCTTTGCGCTCTCTCTTTGATAAGCCCCGTTCACTGGTTTAACCCTTGCAAACATTAAAGAGCATACAACTAAAACGCTAAGCAGAATTGTATTTATATGCTTTATTTTGTTTCTTTTCAGCATAGCTTGCCATTCCTTTCACAACAATCCAAACGTTAAATTTGAATTAATGTTTTATTTACAGAATCAAGTCTTGTTCTAAACAGTTCTGTTTTATTAGAATCATATAAAACAACCCGAATTTTAGATATATCATTAAACATAACATCTAATTTTAAAACTTCTTTACCAATCGGCGTCATGTTATCATCAGTAAAATATCCCGTTTCATCGCCATTTGTAACATATACTTTAAAGAACGCCACATTGTTTGGAACATCCTTTACCGAAAATCTATCTAATGTCAAACCATTTATATTGTCAAATTCATCAAGTAAATAGCTGCCAATCTTTTTCACTTCTTCAGTTTCTTCTGCTAATAACGATTTCTTAAGTTCATTTTCAGCTGCTTGAGCAACCAAATTATTTTTTGCTGCTTGCACTTTAAAATCTAAATCTCCGCTTGTTTCAAGTCCGTCAAAATTTGCCTCATCTACAAATTCATTATCTCTATACAATTTAACTGTAACGGTTTTTAACCCCGTTATCTCAATCGGCAGAACAATTAAAGGCTTATCTATTGCCTGCCTTTGCCCCACTCTAAGATCATCAACCCAAAGTTCATAATCCGTTGCCGATATCTTAGATTCTTCTGGTATTGTTAAAGTAAATACCGACTGCAGATCCTCTATATTATTTTGAATTAAATAATGTGGCTTTGGTATGCCAAGAGAATTCCCTGCTGTTGTATTAACATTAAGAATATCTTGCCCTTTCTTATACTGAGAAACCCAACCACATGTATCTCTATCTAAAACCGCTAGAAGATTGTTTAAACTTTCTAATGTTGACCTTACTTCTTTTTGTGCCATATCGTAATCATCTTTTGCAGAATGGGTTTCTTCGTACGTTGCAGTTTTGAATAAATTTTTAATTTTCACCTCTTCATAAGTTGCTTTTAATTTATCGCAAGCTTCCACCGCATCTCTATATGCACGTTCAGCTACCATAAGCGCTTCATATTGTTCTTCAAGACTTGCTTTAACATCTTCTTTTGTAATAGATTCTTCCTTTCTAGCATCGTCACGCTCGCGCATAGCTTCTGGCAATTTGTATTTCTCATCTTCAAAATACCTAGTACCGCTGTATTCTCCTTTAAACCATTCTTTAGGTATTTTTATTGTAAAGAACAGCAGCTTAATTTTATAAACTTTTGCCCAAGGCTTGTCTACTTCGGTTAGGTAACTTTCATATTTTCTTAAAAAGTTGTTGTAATCAATTTTTCCTTCCGATCTTACTTCATTTTCCAACGGTATAGCTTTACTTCCATGCTGACTTTTATATATTTCAAAAATTGTATCCACTTTCCTGCATGCAATTTTTCTCATAGACTCTACCTGATAAACATCATATCTGTTGTGCATTGCATAATCTATCATATCCTTAACTTTTTCGCGTGGAATAGTTACTGTAGAAAGAGGGTTTTTAAATTTGCATGCATTAGATACATCAATCCCTAACATCTTAGAAAACGCAGTTGTTTCAGTTGCAAAAGATTGTCTTAAAGAGGTAAGCTCTTTTTTAATATCTGCACACGATTCCTTTGCCGATTTTAGATCCTGCGAACTAACTACACCACTCAACACTCCTAGTTGAAATTTCTTTAAATTTTGCTCTGCTAATTTTAAATTTTCTTCTGCCGCAGTAATTGACTCTTGCAAGCAATAAATTTTTATCATTCGTGTTTCTACTTTTTCGCGCACCATTAACTGCCTATTCTTCGCTTTTTGTTCCAAAAGAGCGGTTTCTGCATCTATTTGCGGCAGCTTTGTAAGTGAATCTACTTCTTTAGGCAAACCATGCTTTTCTGGCAGTTTTATATTAAAAAGTAAACTAAACCTTACCGTTCTCTCCTTTTTTCTAATATCTGCAATGGCTTCTTGCGCCTGCTTACGTTTAATATATTGAAAGGACATTTTTGTATTTATAGAATTCAATGTAGAATCGTTAGCAATTGCCAATTTTGCAGCACGTTCCACAGTCATCACAGAAGCAGCCGCAAAACTCTTGCAACAAAAATAGTTGCAAAATAAGTTAAAAACAACACAATTACTAAATAATATACTAACAATTCTCTTTGTTCTAAAAGGCATATTAACTCAACCTTTCAATTGAATAAAAAACATATGGCCCATCAAGTTTTGTAAAGTAAAATGTGTAAATGAACCCATTTATTCTATATTTGCTTATATAAAACTCATCATCAGACATAGATTCTTTTAAATTAAATGCTTCATCGGTTATTGCTTCCTTCTCTATAGATTTATAACCTTTAAAGCTGCGAATTCCCTTTTGCCTCATAACATCAATAACACTCATCTCTTCATCACATACATGAGTAAACCCATTAAGGAAGTTATGAGGTAAAGTATTCCCTAAATCAAGCCTATTATTTTCTGCAGAAGTCCCTGGATAGTAAGAAGGTGCTATAATAAAAATCTTTCTCACTGTACCCACTTCATCCGCCGAATTTTGTTTTTTATCCGCTACTAAAATACAATCAACCTCTGGGTAACTTATCATTATTTTATTGTCACTATTATACAGTAGCTTTTCGCCTGAAAATACATTAGATATATTGGCTATAGATGCTCCGATATAAGACGACAAATTTGGCATATCATTTGTAAACATTCCATCAAAAATGGCATTCCCGGAATCGTTGTATAGAGTACCTCTTCCATTTTTTAAGCCTGCAATAAAACTACCAATATAATGCGGCTGACCATTTTTCGACCTAAGTTCTCCGCTTCCGCTGTAAATATTATCTAAAAACTCGCCAATATAATGTGGAGTTCCATCTGCATAATAAGTTGTCCCTTCCCCATTAAAACGATTATTTTCAAAGTTCCCTCTAAAAATCACAATTCCGTTCTTATCATAAAGCACACCTGGTCCGTTTGCTATCCCGTTTGTCAACGAGCCTTCAAATAAGGCTTTGCTTTTTTTCGAAAACACTCTAACCATACCGTTATAATTTTTAAGTTTATGTGCATCATAAAAATAACTTTTCGCTTCCACGTTTGGTCTCAATGTAGATTCTTTCCTTTTAAGCCTCAAGTTCGGAATAAAATTTGTTATAATAAACCAAATACTAAGCAACACAGCTAATGTAAATAATATATTCCCCAAACGCTTAGAAATCATAAATCGACCAATGGAATAATACTCTTTTAAACTTTTGGGCTTTTTCAAAGAAAGCAAATCTTCTTTAAGAGACGCAATTTTGTCTTCAACCTGGTTAGTTACATTACCCTCACCTGTAACTTCATTTGCCAATTGCCCCAACTTTTGTGCATTAGCACGCCAATTGCCACTAAAGAACGATCTAAAATAGCCCACTCCTCGATTTTTGAGCATTCCAAATGAACTTTTTACTCTATTTTTTATAACAAGCAAAAACTTCAAATGTATCACTCCCCCAATCGCAATGCTTGCCTATCATATATTTTCACCCAACAATTCATGCGATGTTTTTATATTAGAATCTTTATAACATTTATCACAAATCAAAAGATACCACTTTGCTATTCTATCCTCTGGATTTGCCTGTAACACTCTTGAAAATTCAGCTCTTGCTTGGTAAAAATTATTGTCATAAAATAAGCTTGAGTCCTGCTTCAAATGCTTTTTTAGTTGAAATTTTCTTACTTTTTTCTGTGGTCTCACAAGCATCAAGAACTTCAAATAATTCATATTTTTTTTCAAAGTCCTGAGACATTACAAAACCTATATAACGTGTGCTATATTTTTCTTTTATATCTTCAAGTACTGCATCTGTTGCCACAACTTTAACTCCGGCGTCTTTTAGTTTAAACAAATGCCTCATCAAATCGTTTGCGCCTTCAGAATTCACAATCGGGAAAGCATTATCTTCATCGCCAGAAATACCAAATACTGTTTTACTTTTATGAATAAGTGAAATTGAATCAATGTGTTTTAAATTCTCGAACCCTATTTCTATATCGCCTAATACATTAAGCGCATAGTCCACAGCTTTGCTGCTATCTTTTTCAAAAATAGCTTGCAAGAGTTCCATTCCCAAACTGCTAGAAACCATTACCCCGCCATTCTTATTAACGCACTTGTTCACAATCCTAAATAACTGGCTTGTAAAATCTACAATTTCTTTCTGCAATAGTTCAGAGCCATCAAACTGGAACTGCCCTATATTTTGCATTACAAATGTATAATTATCTTCCACAAAATCGCCAACGTTTATCTTTCCTATATTGGTTTCGTCAAAAATTCTGTAAACACTTTCTGGTACAAATTTATTATAATTACTTTTAACAATTTTCAGATTATAAACGTAGTTCGAAATTTCTTCGCACATTTTGTTAAATGTTGAATTAATATCTGCAAACTCATCATTAGCCATACCTACCAAGCGTACAGCATAATTCCCCACCGCAACTTCTTTAAACGATACTTTAAGATCAGTTAAAGGCTGCAACACTTTTTTAAAGAAGTAGTAAATTAAAATTATTAATACACCTAACGAAACACAAGCTATAACTGCATATCGTCCAATCGCAAATGCCGTTTCAAAATTCAGACTATCTATATCTAATAAAGTTGTCAATAAACCTACTGTTTCACCGGAACTATTTACAACAGGGAATATGCAAGTAATCCAAGTGCCACAATAATTTTCTATTGTGCCTGTTTTTGTTTCACTATTATTTAACGCGTCATAGAACAGTTTACAATCTTCACTTGAATATATATTTTCAATCGGCATTAAATATTCATCATATTCCGATGGACCCATTATAAGTTCTTTATTATTATTTATCAGCATCAAAGAATTATAGTAACACAAGCCATCCCAATCTTTCGTCATATCTTTATACATATTGTTTAATATATTGTTCTTTAAAATGTTTTTGTAACTTCCATTATTATAAGCAAACGTTGCGTTCAGATTTTCAACATCATCTACAGAGAGGTTATCAAGAACACGCTGATTCAATTCATAAGCAAATTTCAATCTGTTTTCATAAGATTGCGAGTACAATGTCCTATATTCAATTATGCCCAAAATAAACAAAGTACATCCAACAAATATAACAATAATCCTTATAAACCTAAAAACAATTTGCTTCCTTCTATCAATCAACTTGCGCAGCAACCAAAATACCAAAACCACAGCTAAAGTTAAAGCATATGCCTTAAATACCAGCCCTACACAATTCAAGATTGCTGTTCCCGTTGGTAACTTCAGTTCCGTAATTTTTTGCAATACACTGTTGTCCCAAAAAATAACCTCTAATTTGTCGTATGTGGTTTCTGTTGCTAAAGCCACCGACCTTTTGTTAGAGCCAATATTCACATATAATATACTATCGCCACTATATTTGTCACTATATATAAAATCTGCTAGTTCTTGGCTTGTTAAAGTATCCGACAAAATATTATAAGTATATGTTTTTCCCTCTCTAGCATTGCTAAAAATCAAATCCGATCCACTTACTGTGCTAAAAGTTATTAAATTACCTTGTTCTTCATTTTTAGGGAATATAATCTTTTCACTAGCGTTATTAGCAACATAAACCCTGTTCGAACTTGCCATCATAATTGCATTACCTTTTAAATAAAGTGCTTTAATAATCGGCTCATCATTAGAGTTTATATATTTGGGAGATGACCTTAAAAATAAAGCTGCTCCATCATCAATAATATCAAATTTATCTATCTGCACAGTTCTATTATCGCTATACACAGATGCTAAAAAAAGCTGATCATTTTCAATGTTAATTGACCAAATTTGGGGTAAGTTCTCACCCATCTTAGTGTATAAATTTGTTGCTTTTAACTTTCCATCTTCTTCATATAATCTCAACACATCATATCTAACTCTGCAATTAGTTTCGTTGTTAATATATTCTCTTAAAAAATAGACATAATTGCCTACCGTTGTCATAATTCCGGCAAATCCCATCTTTTCTGAGCTTAAAAAGCTGATATTATCTTCAACATAAGTACCGTTTATTGTTCCATCTGCGCCAAATCTTAAAATTGCAGATTGAAATTTGCCGTTTCTAACCATATAAAAATTGCCATCACTTGTTGTCACAACAGACATTGCGCATTTGTATATAGATTTTGCATTTGCTACTTCATAAATAGTGCCAAACACAAAATATATTAAGCACAATAATAAAGCTCCAAATACCCTTAACCATTTGCTCTGCTTTTTCTTCACTTTGTTTCACACCCTTTACAGCATGTTTCTACTCTTCGGTCATGTTCACAGTTCCAATCAAATCAAGGTTATTATTTCTAAAACCGATCATCAACGTGCTTTTTTCTAATAGCCACTTCACAAAAATGCAAATCATACATATAGCGGTAATAATTAATATTTTCTTTCCGAGCTTAAATAATGTTTCTTCATCAATTATTTTTTTAAACCAACTAAGACCCAGTTTTGATTTTGCACCATCTAATTTAAAATCGTTATATACTTCTACCAAAGAACCATATGTATTATTTCTATACTTTTTTAAAAACAACATTATAGATTTTGTATTCGCATATTGTCCGTTTTCCGTTATGTTAAATTCTAACAACATTTTATTTATAATATCAATCATCTTTTTTGAGCAATCTGTTTCTTTAAGTTCAAAGTTGATGTTTTCAAAATCAAGTATCGTTCCAAAATAAATGCTGCCATCCGGCCTCACATTTATATTGTCCTCATCAATTAGTAACCCTATAAGAGGAGGTGCAACCTTTAAAGCAAAATAACTAATAATCAAGTCCTTAACCGTTTCAATAGTGCTTGCCGCTGAACGAGATTCTGATTTTAAATAAGAAAATAACCTGCGTTCTGGCAAATATCTAAAAACCAACAATACATTTTCTTTATTCACTAAATTGCCAACAAACATATCATCCGGCAAAAGACTTGATCCATCTGGTGCATATAACAAGCCAAGTATTCGTTTTATCAGTCTTCTATCAATTAGTTTAATCACTACAAACATTTCGTTTGTATAAACATCTTTGCATATAGTCACTTCGTTAGCGCTATTTTTAACAACCGGTCTAACTTCTTCCAATGTCTTGTTAAGCACATTAATCATGTTAAGCATCCTTCTTTGTAACTATTATATAAGCATATGTATATATTTCTGGTGCATTAACGCAAGAAACTTTAACCTCATACACTCCCTCTTTATTTGGCGCACTATACATTCCGCTTGCATCTATTGTGCCACCATCTTTATCTATAATTTCGTATTTTAATGTTGTTTCATGCATGTTATTAAAGCCCACTTCAATGCACAGCATTTCGTTAGGTTGTACCACTAATGTATTTTTCTTAACAAATATAGATTTTTCTTTATCCTGTTCAAGCTCCAAAGCATCAGAGAATTCTGGTGTTTTAAATGCAAACCACTTTACTTTTATGCTAGATATATTAGCCGGTGCATTAAATTTCACACCTACAATAAACGTTCCCTTTTCACATAAAACTTGCACAGCTTGTTCAGCGTCAATCACAATCGGCAAATTATCACCAAAAATCGAACTGTTGCCATAAATAATTTTACGGTTTACGCTATTATTTTTACCTTTTAGAATATATTCTATTCCTGCTTCTACAAAAACTTCACCAGTACCTAGCCCATGCATAATCTCATCAGAAAAAATCACTTTTCCAGCTTTCACATTTTGCCCACCCATAGGAATATCAAATGTCCCAGAAGAAATCATAGAGTTAAAAGCTGTAATCAAAGCGGTATTGCCATTAGATTCTGCCTTTTTAGATTCTTCTTTAACTAAAGTAACCGTCTCTTTTTCGGTCTTATAGTAATCCATCATTTTTTCAATTGCATATTGCTGCACAGGAACATAAATATTACTATACACATCCGGCCGAGTAACTTTATTTATAACATATGTTTTAGCATCAACTTTAACAATTTCTAAATCAGCTATGCAAATCAATTTTCCTGCTTCAGCCATAATGCGTTCCATCGAAAGATCGGTAACTTGTTCCCGAACAATGTCAAACGGTTCTGCATCACGGATTCCCACGTTTATAAATATATTTTCTTTCAAAGTTGAGATCCCTGACCCACTAGAGAATTTTGCAGAGCTTTCTTTAACAACAAAAGTCGTCGCGTTAGATGCTAACACTCCCTCTGCTCTTATATCCTGCACAAGCTCAAGAGTTTTGCCTGCAGCTAGCTTTACCTTGTTTATTTTAAACACAATACGGTTATCACCATGTTCATTAATAAACCCAGGTACATGTAGCATAAACTCACTCGAAAAATTAACATTCGCATCAGAGAGCTTTTTCAGCTGTGCAACAACCTTAAAATTAAAATCTTTACAAGCAAATTTCGGTACCTTAAGTGCCAATTCAAAATTCTCATCAGCAAATAATATTTTAGATTCTATAAATTTCTCATCTGCTTCAAAAATTCGCACACTTTCCTCTGCATCTTGAACAAAAAGACGTGCCCCTTCAACAATCCTGTTGTATTCATATTCTTTTCCTTCATCATTTTTAACCAGAGCATACATCGGGTTAATTTCTTTTTCTGCATATTCAACATAAAGTTTTAACTTATTGCTTTTAACATCTCCAAAGCCATCTATCGTAGAAAGCTTTTTAACTACAGATTTCTCTAATATCACCTCGCGACCTAAAGAATCTATTGCCACCCCAGATTCAATCATCAAGGTAGTATCATCCACTGCATATGTTTTAAACCCACTAATAACACCCGAACCGAACAGCATCTTGTTTAAAAAATGCCTTTTATTATTAAAATACCCTTGTTCATCTCTAAAATCGTTAGATGTCAACAACTTACCACAATAAAATCTGTTTCTTTCAAAAGGGAAAACTTTACCATTTACCATAATTGATTTTCCTTCCTGTTTTTAATTCGCTATACTTGCTAGTTTATCCATATCACCTAAAAACAATGCTTCATCTTCCAAAACTTCATAGTTTCCCGTTCCTATTTCATATACTCTTCTTGCAATCAGCATAAGACCACAAGATAGCAAAGAAAATATCATTTTCGGAAGCTTTTTAGCATTCGTAGATGTCAAATCAACAATTGCATCGTAGTTTAATCTTATTTTTATTCCATTACCTTCCTTTTCAATAAGCACAGCTCCCAAAAGGAGGTGCGGTGTTATTTTTGATGCATATTCACAAAGCTTCACATAATGCTCTTCAGCATACGGTCCTTCTATTTCAATTGCAAATCTAAACAACCCTAAATCAGTACCATCCTCAACACTTATACAAAAAACTGAATATATAACAGGGAATTTTTGCCCTTCACAAATTCCAAATCCGAATAAGCCGCAACAATTTTATCTAAAATTGACCTCTTAACACGAATATTCTCATCTGGAACCAATATAAACCCACTATCTTTAAGAGTACGTTCACATTCTTTTAAGAACCCTGCCGTTTTAGAGCTATTCAAACCTCATCATCCTGTTTCTGCTTCCCATATAACGTTCAAAACCTCCTCAGAAAAACTTCTAACATGCCCTATAATAGTTTTATCTTCATTATCATCTGCCGGAGATAAAGCATAAATATTATAATTCCCCACAATATTTTGCAGAGCATTCATATGCTGTACCGTCTGTGGTTCAATTGCCTTCCAAATACTATTCTTAAAGAGCATATTGTCCCAAATACTACCATACTCATTGTTTTCAATCTTTTTTGCGCGCTTATTGACCAAATTCTTAAATTTTTTATCTAACCGAGTGAACTTTTCATCATAAAATAAACATATCTTTTCATACTCAATCTGCTCAACCGGTTTATGATATCCACGCACATATTCAATATTTTTCTTATCACTTGGCAAACTACTCTGCCCTTTTCTAAAGTTATATAAAAAGTTTGCAACTTTCCGCTTCCTTCTCTGAGCCTCCTGCTCCGCAAATTTCAAAACCCCAGGCACCTTTCTTTCCAAAAATGCTATTTCCATTTTCTTGCTAACTTCTAACTTTTTTCGCTCATCCTTCAACATTCTAAACTCAATTGAATTTGACACCAAGTTTTCACTTAAATCTATTTTTTCTTCTATCGATAATTTTTCTCTAGTTTTTTCAAGCCCCCAACGTATACAATTCGCAATTACACTTCTTATTTTATACGGAATTGTTTTAAGTTTCGGCTGCATCGCTAACCGACATATATCAGAAGAGATTTCTAAATTAATATCACTGCCCCTGCGCTTTAAAAGCTTCATATCTAACTGTGATTCAACCCTGCTTATATCTCCCAACGAAAAATTATTCGCCAATTTATACGCTCTATATATTTTTTTAGGCACCGCCGCGTCCTCATGAGCATTTAATTTACGGGCTAAAAACCCTAATGCGCTATCTAATTTAAAAATTTCCTGTTCATATTTATTCACACCAAACGCTTTAAATTCGTTTGAATCTTTAAATTCTCTAAAACGTTCTCTAATATCTTCAATTATTTGCTGCTGAGTTAAATTCCCCTTGCCCAAAACATGCCTTCTGCCAGTTTTAGCTTTTTTTTTCATAAGTTCCGGCCTCAAATACAGCGATTCCATTGCTTCTTTTAAAGGTAATGTATCCCATGCTCTTTTCTGCGCTTTTCGTTTGCTCTCTTGCTTTTTGTTATCTTTCTTTTTTTCACTTTTAGGTTCCATAAAAATCACCTCCCACTCAAAATAGCCTTATATATTAAAATCATTTTCTAAAATCAAATTCCCATTTTTATTCATCTCGGCTTTTAAAGCTTGCATAATATGCTTCATCAATGGTTTGCTGCCTTCCCGTACAGCTAAAAAAGTTGCCGCCACTGCTGATGCTTTTATCATGCTGCCAGAAATTTCAAATTTCTCCGCTAAATACTCAAAATCAATTTCACTAACATCCACCTCTTGCGGAAATACACTCCGCCAAAGTTTACGTCTCAAATTTGCATCTGGTAATGCAAAATTCACCATTACCTTAATTCTTCTCTTAAAAGCACTGTCAAAATTCACTGCCAAGTTTGTAGCTAAAATTGCCACTCCGGAATATTCTTCTATCTTTTGTAGCAAAAACGATGTTTCATTATTTGCAAACTTATCATTAGAATTCGTAACCTGCGTTCTCTTACTAAACAAAGAGTCTGCTTCATCAAAAAACAGTACCACATTAGCTCTGCCCGCTGCGTCAAAAACTGCATTTAAATTCTTCTCTGTTTCTCCAATATATTTACTTATCATCTGCGATAGATCCACTTTATAAAGATCCTGCCCTAATTCATTCGCCACCACTTGAGCTGCCATAGTTTTCCCAGTTCCCGGCGGGCCATAAAACAAAGCCGAAACAGATCTACCATAAGCTGTTTTTCTTGCAAAACCCAAATCATCATAAACCACGCTAGAAAATTTTACTAAATCGCAAATCCAATGTAATAGATCTTCACATTCCTTATTGACTATCAAGTCATCCCAGCTAAATATTTTGTTAATTCTTTTTGCTTTCGTTCCAAAATTTTCGCCAGCTGCTTGCCTGCAAACACTTAACACCTGCTCTTCCCTTAAATTCGGTACCCCCAACAGCCCAAGCTGTTTCGCAACCAAAGCTATCTGCCCAATGTTAAAACTAAAATTTCTCGAAAGCATTTCAAAATCTTTAAAACTAATATTTGCTCTTTCAAAAAAATATTTCCAGCAGTCAATGCTTGTTTTTCTTAAAAGAGGTTGCATTAAAAATTTGGTAGTTACATAACCCTGTGCACAAGAAACTAAATCTAGATTTTCTTCACAAATTACAACAAAGAACTCTATATATTTAGAAATTACATTAATAACATACTTAAAATTTAATTTTTCTTCATCTTCTTTTAACTTCAGCCCTTCAAAACAAAGCCATGCATCGTTCAAAATAGCCTCTAAACAAATTCCATAAGCTGCCGTTTTCAATTCGTTTTTTTCAAATGTATTCAAAAACTCAAAATTCACAATCAAAAGCTTCGCCGAGTTTTGTGCTGCCAGCAATCCAATTTGAGTATGCTTACCAGAAAGCTTGGCTCCACAAAGCAATAAAATATTTTTTCCCTTCGGTTTTTGTTTGCCTAAATTAACAATATACGTTTTTAAACTCTCTCTAATCGGTAATTCAAATACTTCTTCGTCAGCGCTCCAAAAATAAATATTTTCGTCAGTAATTTCCTTTCCTTTTATATACGCATCTACAAATTTATTTATACTCAGTGTTTTTTGCCCTTGCTCAGGATGTATTCCAAAAATACTTAAAATTAACGGCTCTTCCCGAATATTCTGCTTATAACTACCCCCAAAACAAAAGCCAAAAATTTCGTAACAAAAATCTAAAAATAAAACGCCATACCCTGAGTCCTGCAAAGATAAAATGCTCTGCCTAATATTATAATCATTCTTAAAAACAAAACTTATAACTAAACAAAATCTTTCAAACACATTTAGTGAAAATTTGCAACAAATCCTTTTAAATGCTCCTGCTGGCCACACATTATCATCACAAAGAAGAGCTAAGCGATTCAAATGTTCTTTAGTTAAATCGTCATCAAACTCTTCTTTTTCGTTCAATATCTGCTCAGATTCGCCAGCAAAGTTGGTGTAAAAAGATAACAATAAATCATCCAATAATTCCAACCATTTGCCTAATAAAATGTCGTTTTGGAAAATTTTGCCATCAATCAATAAATATCACATCTTTTTGTGCTTAATATGCATATATTTTTTATTTACAACATTGTTTTTATTAATATATCACAATATCGTTCCAATTGCTATTAGTATAGCACACTTCTAGCCCATAAATGTTAAATTTTTATTAATAATATAAATTTATTTTTTTATCTTATATAATTATGTTTATTATTTACATATTGTATATAAATTGATTAGGTTGACGCAAAAACTAACATGTGCTATCATTTGCATATAAATAACAACAAAATTCAATAATCGAGGTGATTCTTATTAATTGGACTAACGAACAACAGCAAGTCATTCAAGCAAATGGTTCACTACTTGTTTCTGCTGCTGCCGGCAGTGGTAAAACGTCGGTATTGGTTGCACGTGTTTTAAAAAAGCTTTCATCTAAAAGCCCATGTTCAATAGATGAGCTTCTCCTCATCACCTTTTCGAATGCTGCTGCAGAACAAATTAAGCTAAAAATTTGCCAAAATCTAAAAAATAGCATAGAGCTTCACCCAGAAAATCGTACTCATCTTCAGCTGCAATTAGATTTAATTGACACTGCTAATTGCTGTACATTTCATGCGTTTTGTTTAAAAATATTACGTGAAAACACGGCTTTGCTGGGTTTATCTCCAACATTTCGCATCGCCTCAGAGCAAGAAATTCTTTTGCTGCAGCAAAGCGCTTTTAAAACTATCATAGAAAGATTTTACAAAAAAAAAGATCGGCATCAACTTGCTAATTTGTGCGAATTTTATCACGATGATGATAAATTATTTGAAAACGTACTCAAATTTTATAATTTTTCGCGTTCCAAACCCTTTTATAAAGATTTTTGGCAAGAAATTCTTAATTATTACTCTGCTAAAACAACAAATATCCAGAACGATAAATTTATTCAGGTCACCTTAGATTATTCCGATAACATTTTAAGGTTTTGTGCGGATTGTGCTCAAGCAGACTTCCAACTTGCTCAAAAACACAATCTAACAAAATTATATCCAGCCCTGCAAGATGATATTAACTTAGTAAATGAACTAATTGGCACTTTAAAAGCTCCAAAATCCCTTGCCTTTATACGCCAGCACATTAACGGAGTTAAACTTTTAAATATGCCATCCTGTAAAAATGGCTTTACAGAGCCACAAATTTTGCAGCAGATTACCCAAACAAGAAAACTAATAAGAGAAAATTTAGATGCATTAAAAAGCCGTATTCTCTGTTTTGATGAAGAAACTATAACCCAAGATAAACAATATTCTTTTAGATATTTCGACCTTCTTATTGAGATTATTTCGGCGTTCGATGCCGAATTTTCTGCAATAAAGTGCAGCAAAAATCTCATAGACTTTGCTGATATTGAACATTTCTCACTCGAACTGCTCTACCACAAAACTCAAAATGGGCAGCTCCAAAAATCCTCTATTGCGCAAGAAATTACCAACTCATTTAACGAAGTTTTAGTTGATGAATTCCAAGATATCAATGAAGTTCAGAATTTAATTATAAATGCTGTTTCTAAAAACTATTCAAATGTTTTTATGGTGGGCGATGTAAAGCAAAGTATATATAGATTCCGCCATGCCGTTCCAGAGATCTTTATTGCAAAAAAAGATTCTTTGCCAGATTATGATGGTAGCACATTTCCTGCCAGAATTTTTTTAAAGCATAATTTTAGAGCAACCAAAGCTGTTATAGACGCCATCAATTTCATCTTTTCGCAGATAATGACTAAATCGACCGCCGCAATAGATTACGACACAACTCAAGAACTTAAAGCTGGCACCACACAAACATTCTGCGAACCGGGCTTTAAGCTGAGTATTATTGAGCATAAAGCAAACAGCACAGAAGCCATGCAAATTGAAGCTAAATATATAGCTGATTACATTGCACAAAAAATTGCAGATCCAAATTTTTTCATTGAAGATGAAGGCACTTTAAGGCATGTTAACTATGGTGATTTTTGTATTTTGTTGCGTAGCACAAAAGACAGCATAGATATTTATAGAAACGCATTAATAGATGCTAACATTCCGGTTGCGCTGCAGCTTTGTGCTAGCTTTTGGCAAAGCAAAGAGATTATTAAATTAATAGCAATTTTAAAAGCTGTTAACAATCCTACTCAAAGCATTTCTCTTGCAGCTGCAATGCATTCTTGTTTGTTTTCTTTCTCTTTAGATGAAATTACAAAGATTAGATTAACAAACAAAAATGAAAGCCTATATAATAATGTTATCTCTTTTGGTAGTTCAAAATGTGCAGAACTCTTGACCACTTTAAAAGGGCTTTCTGATTTCTTTTTAAATAATTCTCTTTATGATTCCATTAATTATATTCTCACTCAAAAACATTATTTAGCCTTTTCTTTAATAGAGAATAAAAAAACTAGCCAAATAAAAACCAATTTAAAGCTTTTTCTTAATTTGGCAAAACAGGCCGAGGCTTTAGGTATTTCTTCATTGTATGATTTTATAAACTACATTGAGCAAGAACAAGCTGCCGGTTCTGTGCCCAACCAAGATGCTAGCGATTATATTTTTAACATAAACGCTGTAAAAATTATAAGCATTCATAAGGCCAAAGGCTTAGAGTTCCCAATATGCTTTATAGCTAACACCGGCAAAGAATTTAATAAAGTGGATATCATTAGCCGATTTTTGCTACATAGGGAACTAGGCACTGCTTGTGTTAAATATTCAAAAAATCGGGCTTTTCAAACCTCCACAATTTTCAGAGAAGCTATAATATCTCTTTTGCAGCAAGAAATGTTTGCAGAAGAATCACGTCTGCTTTATGTGGCGCTTACCCGAGCTAAATTTCAAATAATTGTACCTATTATTACAGCAAACTTTAAAGCACAGTTGGAAAAAATTATGCTTATTAAAAATGCAGCTTCGTTAAGAGGGTTATGTTTTCCTGCTTTGCGGCATCATCAAAATTTTGCAGATCTTATTTTATTCGCTATGTTATCGCATCAAGAATTTTGTGCTAAATTTAATGTTTCAAATTCTAATTTTATTAAAACCGATGCTAAATTTGAATTTGAACTGGTTGAGCCTCCTTTGGCAGAAAAAAAAACTCAACAAACAGCTATAGATCAAAATGTGATAACAAATGGCTCTGCAAATTCTAAAAAGCTGTTAGAGGTTATAAAAAACAATATCAACTACGTTTATCCTTATTCAAATATTTTAAATCTGCCTGCAAGTATATCTGTCTCTAAATTATTAGAAGCCCCCTCTTACAAAAAATTCGATTTAACTCCTTTGTTTTTAGCCGAGCAAAAACCACAAATAACTGCAGCCGCACAAGGTTCTATAATGCATCGTTTTATGCAATTTTGTAACTACAAAGCCGCAGCTATTAATTTTAAGCAAGAACTTGCGCGTTTAACAGATGATAAAATTTTAACCCCGCAAGAGGCCGCTTCCCTTCCTCAAGCAGAATTAAAAACCTTTTTTAAATCTGCATTTTATTTAAATATTATAAAAAAAACCGTTGCTATCCACCGCGAAGTTAAGTTTTCTGCAAACTTTCCAAGTTCAAAGCTTTTTGCACAAGCTGCTAATTCTCAAGAACTTATAAACATTCATGGTATTGCCGATTGCGTTTTAGAATTAGATGATCAAATTTATCTATTAGATTTTAAGTCAGATAAAATCAGCAACCTTGCGCAGCTAGCACAAAAATACAAACATCAGCTGTATATATATAAAGCTGCTCTTGCGCCTAATTTTACTAAGCCCATAACAAAACTATTCTTATATTCTTGGTTTGCAAATCAAGAGGTTGAAATTCTGGAGGAACAAAATCTTGAAAAACTCACGCCTAAAAATTTCTGAGATTATAATTGTGGAAGGTAAATTTGATAAACTAAGATTGAATGAGATTGTGGACGCTGTAATTATAACTACAAATGGGTTTAGGATTGCAGGCCAGCCAGATAAATTAGAGCAAATGAAGCAGCTTGCAGAATTAAATGGTATTATTCTTCTCACAGATTCCGACGCGGCTGGTTTCGCAATTAGATCTCTTTTTTGTAAAATAATTCCTCAAAAATATATTAAGCATGCTTATATTCCCGTTGTGCATGGCAAGGAAACGCGCAAAAAAATGCCGTCTAAAGCGGGGTATTTGGGTGTTGAAGGTATAGATGAGCAAATATTAATTAATGCGCTCAAAAAGGCCGGAGCCACATTTTTAGATCAAAAGCCGCAAGTAAGTACTGAAAAAATCACAAGTCTTACTTTATTTGCAGATGGTTTAATTGGAAAACCCTGCAGCAAGATTAAACGGCAAAAGCTTCTTTTTAGTTTAAATTTGCCGCCAAATATATCAACCAAAAATTTAATTCGGTTTTTAAACACCGCAAACAATTTTAAACTTTATAAAGCTGCTTTGCAAAATATCAACTGAACAGCAGCAAAAGATTTTGTATTTTTGAGTAAAAAATTATGGGAAAATATTGCAAATTTTTGAGTGTCTAAAAGTTTTCAACATTTGTTCCACGTGGAACAAAATAAAATTTTTGCTTTAATAAAGCCGCAAACTTAAGTTTTTTTGTACTTTTTTGAAATTCAGCAGATTGAATATCTCCTACTTTGGGGGAGATATTTACATTCAAATTTATAAACTTGTAATCGCAAGTTTTTTGTATTTTAAAAATAGCCCTGGTGGTAAGCACCAAGGCTATTGTATTTTTATTCTTTTAAACTATTTTAAAACTCACGTATTCTGTTTTGTCATCTGCGTCTTTTAATATTTTATCTAATTTGTAACCCGGAGACGGTGAACAATAGAATTTTGTTTTTCCTGTTTTTCTATTATATTTATGGTCTGCTTCTCCGCCTGCTCCAGTTAAAACTCTTTTCACTTCTATTTCTTTTTGCTGTAATTTAACTACAATATTCAATGTTGCCACGTCAATTGAGCCGTTGCTTCCATTAGTTATAGTAAACGTTGAAATTCCTGGTGTTAAGTAGTCACTAACATTTTCATCCACAATTATTGTTAACTTATAATTTTCATTCGTTAAATTATCTAATGTAAAAACACCATTTCCATTATCCTCCATAGGTGTTTCGTCTAGCTTTAAAGTAATACCCTTTGTATTTGTTATTACCTTGCCAAATTCATCTTTTAATTTAATGCTTACGCTATATACATTAAGTAATTTAATAGTACTCACATCACTTAAGTTTAATTCCTGTGCATACGTTATATTGTCTTCACTTGCTTCTAACCATGCTTTGCAATTACTGAAGCTTGTTAACCCCTCATGAATATCTTTTGCTGCTAGTGTTTCTGTATTACTTATCAGCTTAGAACATACCCAATCTCCTGTACTATCTTTCCCTTGAATATACAGATACACATTTTTATTTCCTTTGGTTATTGTAAGTTCATCACTATTTGCTGCTAGCGTTGTATCAATTTTAGAATTGGTATCTTTAAATCTAAAATAAATTCCATCGCTTAAAGTTGAATTAGATGATACTGGTACCGCTGAAGAAGCAAAGAGCATCGATGATGTATCTAGCGCAAAAGCCGGCACGCAATTTGATCCATGGTCAAGAAAACTTTTATAAGTCACTTTTTCGCCTGTTTCTGCCTCAAGTGTATCAAGATGGTTCTCATAATGAGGTGTTCGTAACCAAAACGACTGTCCCTCTGTTGTATAAGGACTACCGTCTGGGCCGGATGCTAATTCTACATTAAATTCACCAGATAGGCTATCTCCCACTTTTATTAATGTATTCTCCTCATTTAAATCACCTGTTGCTAAATACAGCTTATTTGTTGTAGTATATAGCGTTCCTTTAAGATGATCGTATGTTTGTACTCTAGACTCTTTCATTAAATCTTGTTCTGCTGCTGTAAATACTTTTGTATCTTTCTCTAATTTTTGCAGGTCCTTTTTTATGTCACTTCCACCGTAATGGTTTGCATATACCTTTGTTGGTGTTGTATAGGTTTCTCCATCTTCATATAATGTTGTATTGCACCATTCGTCATCATATTTATTTTGCGCAAGAAATATCTGATTAGAAAGCATTGGTTGGTTAGGATCACAAAACAGCACTAGATTTTGTTTTGTTTCATCATAACCTACTATATACCAGCCTTGTGATGCATCTCCATTCTTACCAAAATATACTTTTTGTACTGTATCGTCTGTATCTAAGCCGTAACCTGTATTACTACCAAATGCACTTGGTTCACCAAAAGCAGTTGGGCTCGGCGCCAAATTCTCTGCTTTAGTCGTTAAATTAATTGAGCTAAACAGTAACGCTATACCCAGGGCACCAGAAATTGTTCTTTCCCTCGCTGTTTTGAATAGTTTTTGGTATTTGTCATATATTTTTTCCACCTTTATATATATTTTACCTTATATTAGGTAATTTTATTATATATCAGTAATTCTCAAGTGTCAACCCCTTTTGAATTAAAACTTTTTTCTTCCGAATTCACTGTTGTACAATAAGAAAAAGCCTCAATTCATTTCACAAGAAATAAATTGAGACTTTTATGTTTAATTTAAAATAAAATCCATATATAAAAAACGCATACAAATACGGTAGGTGTGGCGCGCCACGAGGGATTCGAACCCCCGACCTTTTGGTTCGTAGCCAAACACTCTATCCAGCTGAGCTAGTGGCGCAAAACAAATTGACAATTAACAAAATATAATTCCCCTAAATGGTCGGAGTAGAGGGACTTGAACCCCCGGCCTCTTGGTCCCGAACCAAGCGCACTACCAAACTGTGCCATACCCCGAAAAACGGCTTTGTAAACACATAAATTGGCTGCCTGACTAGGATTCGAACCCAGACAAACAGAGCCAGAATCTGTTGTGCTACCGTTACACCATCAGGCAATTTACTATTCCTCTTAAAAATAAAGCAAGCTCTTATTAAAAGCGCTAAACTTAATTTTGCTCAAAAACCCTGCCAAAATGTTAACAGTTTAGCGCGTTTAATTAATTGCCTGTTCTTTGCACTTTTTGCGATTTTAAACATTTTGTGCAGACATACATTTTTTTAGGCGTGCCCAAAACAACCACACGAATCTTTTGAATATTAGGATACTGCTTTCTTAAAGATCTTTTAGTTACATAAGAACTTCTGTAAACATGCTTTCTGGCTACATTCATACTTTTGCCGCATACTTCACATTTAGCCATTAACAAACACCTCCCAATATGGCTTTTTATTATTTTAAATTACTTAAATAAATTTTTCAACAAATAAAATTTTATCACAGCATTTGCTTAAAGTCAAGAGGTAATTGCTACTTTAGGTAAAATCTAAACCAATAAATATTTTTTAATATTTTAGCAAGCCTACCCTCTCAACCATTTAAAACTAAAAACTATAAATCTACTTCAACAACATTATTAAAATTAAAATCAAAAAGTGGTTTGGCAATCTTAATAAATTTTTCGGCTTCACCAGTAACAAAAAATTCAATCTCGCCGCCACCCGAGCTGTGTTTCGTTACACTTTGCACTGCTTTTACCACCGAACAATTTGTATCTATAATACGCACTTTTCTTTCAAAAAATTCGGCAGCTTGGTTCTTTAGCATACCATAATGCGTACACCCCAAAATCAAGCAATCTAAACTTAATTTAAACTTACTTAAATAGTTAAACAGCTCTTCTTTAATAATGTCTATCCCCCGTCCCGACTCTATTAAATTCACCAAATTGGGGCAAGCAATTTCAAATGAGTTTTTTTGCACAGAAGTAAGTATTTTTTTATAGATTCCGCTCTTTATTGTATATTCCGTAGCAATAACTCCTACGTTTTTTTCTGTGCTTTTAACCTCTAAAACCGCCGGTACTATAACGTCAACCCAATTAAATTGCTTAGATTTAAGCCTTGTTTCTAGTAGCACCGATGACAGCGTATTGCAAGCTACTACAACTGTATTCACCGGTTTTTCTTCGAAAAAATTGATAACATTTTTAGCAAAAGATGTTAATTCTTCTTTATTTTTACTTCCATACGGCAGATTAGCTGTATCTGCCAAATAAATAAAATCTGCATCTGGCATGACTTTTTTTAAATTTGCTAAACTAAACAGGCCACCAACTCCTGAATCAAAAACGCCAATCTTTTGTTCTTTAGTCATATTTTTCGTCTACCTTTGTTTGAACTTGCAAAATAATTATTAATCTTTTAACTTTGCAACAATCCTCTCTAAATCCTCGTAGGAGTTGCAGCTAAACGACACATTATACTTCCCTTTATAATATTTTACTTTTGCGCTTTTACCTAAAAATGCGCAGAGGTTTGTTTTCATTTGTCTGCAGCGTTCTAAGTTCTCTGAATTTCGTTCTGCTTTTTTTGCTTGCCGCTCAACAAATTTTTGGACAAGTTGCTCGGTTTCCCTCACACTGAGTTCTTTTTCGCAAACAACATAAGCAAGCATTACCATTTCTTCTGGCTTAACCTTACCGCTAAGCAATATTTTAGCATGCCCTTGCGTGATCTTTTTTTCTTGCAGCATATTTATAATAACTTCCGGCAAGGTTAAAATTCGCAATGTGTTTACAATTGTAGAGCGCGGCACCGAAAGCATTTTCGCTAGCCCTTCCGTATCACAATCTGCCAGCTCCATAAGTTTTTCATAAGATCTAGCTGCCTCTACTGGAGTTAGATCCTCGCACTGTAGGTTTTCGATAACAGAGATTTTTGCAATCTGCAGATCTGTTAGTTTGCGCACCACCGCAGGTATCTCGGCAAGCCCTGCAAGTTTAGCCGCTCTAAACCGGCGTTCCCCTGCCACAATCATATAACTGCCATCTACGTTAGGTCTTAGCACAATTGGTTGAATAACGCCATACTGTTTAATAGAATCTGCCAGTTCATTTAAACTAGCTTCGTTAAAAGATTGCCTCGGCTGATTTGGGTTGGGAAAGATTTCTTCTACTTTAATTAACTTCTCTTCTGCTGAAGCTTCTTCTACTGCATTTTCAAAAAATAAAGATTCTAACCCCCGCCCTAATCCACTCTTTTTTGTTGTCTTCATAGAATTTAACACCACAACCATTTAAAACTTTGTGGTTAAACCTCCTTTTTGGATGTTGTTTCTGCAGTTAATTCTACTGCTACTTCATGGTAAGCTTTTGCACCTTTTGAGTGTTTTTCAAAATATATAACCGGTTGACCATAACTTGGCGCTTCTGAAAGTTTTACATTTCTAGGAATACACGTTTTGAATACTTGATTTGGGAAATATTTCTTTATTTCATCTGCCACTTCTATAGTTAACTTAAGTCTTGTATCGAACATTGTGAGCAAAACCCCTTCAATTTTTATTGCCGGGTTATATGTTCTTTTTACTGTTTTTAGTGTGTTTATTAATTGAGTTAACCCTTCTAGCGCATAAAATTCACACTGAGTTGGAATTAAAACACTATTACATGCCACCAAAGCATTAAGTGTTAGCAGCCCAAGTGATGGCGGGCAATCGATAAAGACATAGTCAAATTCACTACTTACCTCTGCTAAAACGTCTTTAAGCCTGCCTACACGGTTTTCTAGTTCTATCATTTCAATTTCGGCACCAGCTAATGAAATGCTAGACGGCATTGTTTTTAAATTTTTAAACTCAGTTTCTACAATACATTCTTGTGTTTTGCAGAGTTTTAAAAGTGCCTCATAAACCGTTGAGTTAAGTTTCCTTTTCTCTAGCCCCACTCCACTTGTTGCGTTACCCTGCGGGTCAATATCCACAATTAAAGTTTTAAAGCCCAACAAACCAACCTCTGCAGCAATATTAACTGCACTGGTTGTTTTTCCAACTCCTCCTTTTTGGTTTACCACAGAGATTATCTTCATTTTTAATCTCGCCTTTCTTTAATTATATACCCTAATAAAAAGCCCACAATATCACCTTGCTCCTCTAAGATAAGGTACACCATTAGCCTTAGGAACAGACGATTTGCCAACAAACAAAACTAATACTAAAATTGTTAAAACATATGGGAACATCTCTAGAAGTACCGGCGGAATAAATGTTCCTTCGCCTCCTAAGATTGTAGTGCATTCTTTTGCAAAGCCAAACAACAGGCAGCTAAGCATTACCCCATGAGGCGTCCACTTACCAAAAATCACGGCAGCAAGTGCAATAAACCCTTGCCCACAAACTGTACTCGGAGAAAACGAACTTGTTACAGAAAGTGACATGAAAGCTCCCCCAAAGCCTGCTAACATGCCAGAGCAAATTACACAAATATACCTCATAACATAAACATTAACTCCTAAAGTATCCACGGCAGCGGGGTGTTGTCCTGTTGCTAAAATTCTAAGGCCCCATTTAGTATGGTAGAATAAAAACCAAATTAGCAGAACTAAAGCAAATGCAATAACTACTCCCACGCTAATATTTAAATTTTCAAATGGCGTACCTCTCCATCTTTCTGTTAAGTTTTTTGGAAATAGTATCGGTAATTTAGGTGCCGTGGGAGAAAGTGCCGAACCATTAAACAGTTTTTTCGCTAACAAAAGACTAAGCCCCGGTCCTAAAAAATTTATTGCTGTACCCGAAATTGTTTGGTCCGCTCTAAAAGTAACGCTAGCAACAGCATGCAAAGAAATTAAAAGCGCTCCTGCAAGCCCTGCTATAAAAAAGCCGAGCCACGAGCTATTACTAGCATAAGCAACTGCTGCTCCTGTAAAAGCACCAAAGGTCATAACGCCTTCTAATGCAATATTCATAACCCCAGAGCTTTCTGAAATAACTCCGCCCAAAGCTGCGAACAGCAACGGAGTTGCGTGCATTAAAGTGCCCGCTAAAAGCAAAATAACATTATTCATGATCTTTCTCCTGCCTTATTTTACTAATTTTAGCAATCAGTCTACGGTAAACTATTGAAATTGAGATAAAAAATACAATCAGCCCTGTAAGAATATTAATAATTTCGCACGGTGTTTTTACATCAGTTTGCATTGAAATACTGCCATATCTTATTGCGCTAAAAAATAAGCCAGAAAAAACACACCCTATTGGCGAACAATTTGCCACTAATGCTACATATATGCCCTTAAGACCGTAGCCTTCAAACTCCGCCAAATTGGGCATCCTAAATTCTGAACAGGTTAACCGCAATGCCCCAGAAAGCCCCGCAATTGCACCTGCAATGAACATAGAAAGTGTTGTATTGTTTTTAACGTTAATGCCCACAAACCGCGCAGCTTCTGGGTTTTGCCCCACAGTTCTAAATTCAAAGCCTTTTGTTGTTTTATAAAGCAGGTAATATATTGCTAAAACTGCGATTATTGCAATAAAAAAGCTAATGTTAAGGTCTGTTTTAAACAAAGTGCCGCGTGCTGATTCACAAATTGCTTTAGAAGCATCTAATCCCCTTACTTTCAGCCACGGTTTAGCAAAAATATATCTATAAAAATAAAATGCAATCCAGTTAAGCATAATAGAGGTAACTACTTCATTAATTCCAAACTTGACTTTTAAAAAACCAGCTATGGCTCCCCAAAGCCCCGAAATTAGCATTGCCATAATTAAAATAAACAAAAAGTGAATAACTGGTGGTAATTGAGTCTGTGTGCCCAAAATAGTAGCTACCACCACACCCATAATATATTGCCCTTCTGCGCCAATGTTGAACAAGCCACTTTTAAAAGCAAATGCAACCGAAAGCCCAGTTAAAATTATAGGTGTGCTATGAGTAAAAACATCTAAAATATATTTTGGCTTAGAAAACGCTCCTCTAAGAAGTGCTCCATAAGAAGCAATTGGATTATAATTACAACAATATAAAAATATGCCTCCCACAAAAAAGCCTAAAATTATTGCGAACAAGATAGAAAAATAAGGTTTAGAAAAAAATTTTTTATATTTTTTACTCATCACTTACCTCCGCCAGCCATTAAAATCCCAATTTCGTTTTCGTTTGTTGCTGCTGATTCGAATGTTTTTACAATATTTCCGTTATAAATTACTGCAATTTTATCTGCCACGTCAATAATCTCATTTAGGTCTAGCGAAATTAAAAGAACCGCCTTGCCGAGATCACGTTGTTTCAATAGCTCCCTGTGCACATATTCCATTGCACCCACATCCAAACCACGCGTGGGCTGCACTGCCACCAAAAGGTCTGGGTCTTCACTTACTTCTCTGGCAATAATCAGTTTTTGTTGATTTCCCCCAGAAAGCTTTCTTACCAATCTTTTTTTGCATTCCGGTGGTCTAATATCAAATTTCTTAATTAAGCTATCGGCAAAATCATTTATTTTTTGCTTATTAAGTCTGCCATGTTTAGAAAGTGGATTTTCCTTATATTTTTTAAGCAATAAATTCTCTGTTACCGAAAAATTCATAACAAGGCCTTCTTTGTGCCTATCTTCTGGGATTGTGGCTATACCAGAAGCTATTACATTTTGCGGCGTTGTGTTTTGAATTTCTAGCCCTTTTATTTTAATTGTGCCTGAACTCACTTTTTTTAAAGAGGTAATTGCTTCTACAAGTTCACGCTGACCATTGTCATCAACTCCGGCAATCCCAAAAATTTCGCCGCTTCTTATTTTTAAAGAAAGGTTATTCACTTTTTTTATGCCACGGTCATCTAACACTGTTAAATTATCAATCTCAAAAACTACATCTTTAGGAATGGCTTTCGTTTTATTTATTTTTAAATCCATATCATAGCCAACCATCATAGAGACCAACTGCTGTTCGGAATAATCATTAACGTTTACTGAATTAATATTCTTTCCGCGTCTAATGATTGTACAAAAATCGCAGACCTGTTTGATCTCGTTTAATTTGTGCGTAATAATAACAACTGTTTTGCCATGCTGTGCCAGTGTCTTCAATGTAAGCATTAAATCTTTTACTTCTTGTGGCGTTAACACTGCCGTTGGCTCATCTAAAATTAAAATTTCTGCCTCGCGATAAAGTGCTTTAAGAATCTCTACACGTTGCTGCATTCCAACCGACATATTTTCGATTTTCTTCTTTGTATCGATTAAAAGATTATATTTCTCAGAAAGCTCTTCAATTACACGATTAGCTTTTTTAAAATCTAAAATGCCAAAGGGGTTCGTTAGTTCTTTGCCCAACATAATATTCTGTGCCACAGTAAATGTTGGAACCAACATAAAATGCTGATGGACCATGCCAATTTTATTTTCAATAGCAGTTTTAGGATGTTTAATATCTAGCAATTTGCCGTTAATAAATATCTGGCCAGCATCTGGTTTAGACATGCCGTATAAAATATTCATCAAAGTGGATTTGCCCGCCCCGTTTTCACCTAATATTGCGTGCATTGTGCCTTTTTTTACATCCAGGTTAACGTTTTCTAATGCACAATACGGTCCAAAATATTTATAGATGCCAACCATTTGTATTGCCATATTTTCTTGATCCGGAGTTCCCAAAATCATGGCCTCCTTAATTTATTTGCTTTATGTTTTATAATAGAACTTCATATTTAATATTATATATTAAAATATTATAAAATGCTACCCCTTAATTAAATATTAATCTTTAAGATTTTTTATTTATTGATTTGTGATACAATTAATACACTAAAAAATAATTATCATTTTAAAAAAGTATCTTTACATTAATTGTATTATAATGTATTATATTTATAGCTAACATGGAGCGGTATCGAAGTGGTCATAACGGGGCTGACTCGAAATCAGTTTGAGGGTAACCTCACGTGGGTTCGAATCCCACCCGCTCCGCCAATCTTTATTATTTAAACTTTTTTAGCTTTAGAGGGTTTTATGTCAAACATTATAACTCATCCCATTTCACCCGTTTACAACCAAAATTCCAGTATATTAATTCTTGGCAGTTTCCCATCAATAAAATCACGTGAAACCATGTTCTTCTATGGTCATCCTCAAAATCGTTTCTGGCAGGTTTTAGCCGCTATTTTCGAACATAGCAGCAATTTATCACAAGCTTCAATAAAAACTAAAAAAAGCTTTTTGCTGCAAAATCATATTGCGTTGTGGGACGTAATTGCCTCTTGTAATGTTTGCGGCAGTTCCGATTCCTCTATAAACAATGTAAAGGCTAATAATATCAGTGTGATTTTAAATAGCTGTAATATAAAGCAGATATTCGTAAATGGTAGAACTGCTGCTCAGCAATATAAAAAATTGCTTCTTCCCTATGTGAACCGCGCAGCAATTTATCTGCCTTCCACAAGTTCTGCAAACGCTGCTTGGTCTTTGCCTCAGCTGATTGATGCTTGGTCTCAAATAAAATCGTTTACTATCTAGCTACAAATAAAAATTGTGAAAAAATGAATTTAATATCTTCATTTTTAGTATAATGTTCAAGCCCAAAATATTATATTAAAATAGTGTATTTAAATAAAATATTCAATAAATCTTATGCTTACGTTCTAAAACATTAATACAATATCGTTTTTTAAAGTTGTTTTGCTATGTTTAATAATTTGAGGTAAAACATTTTTTATTATATTGTCTTATGTCACTACTTTTTAATGAATATAAAAAAATATATATTTTTTTATTAAATCATTTTTTGGGGAGTGGTTAATATAATTTATGCTGCTCATATAAATAATGATAATAAGATACAAACTGTCGACGAACACAGCTATAATACAGCAAAGCTTTGCAAAGAATATTGTTCTTCTCTTGGCGGAAGAAACATAGGAAAATTGCAAGGACTGTTGCATGATGCCGGTAAGTTAACGCCTAAATTTAACAGTTATATTAGAGGAGATCCTTCTATAAGACGCGGTGAAATAGACCACAGCTATGCCGGTGCAAAGTATATGGATGAGATATCTGATAACGGCAGTAAAGCAGTTGCTTGGTTTATTGCAAGAACTATAATATCGCATCATGGATTACATGATTGGGTAGACAATAATTGCAACGATTACTTTAAAGACGATTACTTTAAAGACAGAATAGCCAAAGATGAAGATTATGAAAGTATGAAAACAAACATTCCTGCTATTATAAACGAAAAAATAATACAAGATTTACTCTCCAAATCTTCTGAAGAATATATGGGTTTGAAAAATAAAATAAAAAACGTTGCAAAAAAAATAAAATAGAGTATGCTTTTTATCTTGGTATGCTTGAGCGTATTTTCCAGTCTGCACTTATTGATGCTGATAGAACTGATACAGCTCGGTTTATGAATGGTGACCACACTTCATTTGAAATAAACACTGAAAATTTGTGGAAGGATATGCATAACCGTCTTGAAGAAACATTAAAAAGTTTTGAAGGCATGAATGATCCAATTTCAATATGGCGCAGAAGTATATCTCAAAGATGTCTGGAATTTGCCAAAAATGATGTAAAAGTTTGTCGGCTTGTTGTACCCACAGGTGGCGGTAAAACATTATCATCTATGCGTTTTGCTATAAACTACTGCATTAAAAATAATATGAATCGCATTATTTACGTTGCTCCTTTTATGTCTATTCTTGAACAAAATAGCGATGAGATACGTAAAGTTGCTGAAGACAAATTTTTTATCGAACATCATTCAAATGCCCTTCTAAATTTTGAGCTTAATGACGAATCAAACGAATATAAAGAATATGAACTTCATACTGAACGTTGGGATTCTCCTGTTATCGCAACTACAATGGTTCAGTTTTTAAACACACTATTTTCTGATAAAATCTCATCTGTAAGGCGTATGCATCATCTTTCTAAAGCTGTTATTATAATTGACGAAGTCCAATCTATCCCACCCAAATGTGTTAATCTGTTCAATCTGGCGGTTAATTTTCTCACCAATATCTGTGGAGCAGTAGTTATATTATGTTCAGCTACACAGCCCGTAAATGAAGGCACCTTATATCCTATGCTAATTGACAAAAATTTTAGTATGACTGGGGATTATAGTAAGGACTTTGAAATTACCAAAAGGGTAAATGTTATCCCTAAAATAGATCCGCGTGGTTATTCTTATGATAAAGCGGCACGCTTTTGCTCTGAAAAATTTGCAGAAACTGGAAATATACTAATTATCGTTAATACCAAGTCCGCTGCATTTAATTTGTATGAACGTATAAAAAAAAGAGTAAATAGCAATATTGATATTATATATTTAAGTACTAATATGTGCCCTCAGCATAGAAAAGAAAAAATTCTATTTATGCATAACCTTCTTAACCAAGATAAACCTGTAATATGCATAGCAACACAGCTTATAGAAGCTGGCGTTAATATTTCTTTTCGCTGTGTAATTCGTTCTATATCCGGGCTTGATAACATAGCTCAAGCAGCCGGGCGCTGTAACCGGCATGGTGAAGCTGGAAAAGTATGCCCTGTTTACATTATAAAACTTAAAGAAGAAAAATTGGGAAGTTTACCAGAAATAACAATTGCTCAAGAAATAACCCAACAAATGATAGATAGTGAAAAATATAGTGATCTACTTGCTCCAAACACAATATCCGATTTTTTTAGAAGACTGTACGCACAAGAGAAAAAGCAGCTTTTATATAATGTTAATGTTCCCCAGAAGGAAACGTTAGTTAATCTGCTATCTCTCAATAAAAACCGTTGGGAAATTAGTCCGCAAACCAGCTGTAAATTTTGTTCTCAAGCATTTAAAACTGCAGGAAAGAACTTTGAAGTTATTGATAATCACGCAAAAGATATCATCATTCCATATGACTCCGAAGCGCAAGATATGATTTATCAGCTTGAAAACTCACCAGCAAATGTTAATTTTGTTCTTAGAAAAGCACAAAAATACATGGTCAATATCCACGCTAGCGCAGAACAAAAACTTATAGAAAATCATGCAATAAAAGACTTACAAAATGGTATTATGGTACTTCAAAAAGCTTATTATAATGCTGAATTTGGCGTAGATATTGAAGGTGCTGAAAAAGAAACACTAATATTTTAAAAAGGAGGTAAACAATGGATCATAACAAATATAGAAATACCGTAGAATTCGCTGTTTATGGACATTATGCATTATTTTCAGATGTTCTCACAAGAGCCGGTGGTGAAAAGTCAACATATCCTATTCCTACATATGAAGCACTAAAAGGTGTTCTTCACAGCATATATTGGAAACCAACTATTATATGGGTAATAGATTCCGTACGAATTATGAATACAATACGTACCATTCGCAAAGGTATACGTCTTATAAAATATGGTAGTCGTGGCAACAATCTTGCTTATTATACTTACCTTGAGAACGTGAAATACCAAGTGAAAGCACATTTTGAGTGGAATATGAATCGCCCTGAGCTTGAGTGTGATCGCAATGAACATAAACATCATAACATTGCAAAGCGTATGATAGAGAGAGGAGGTAGACGTGATATTTTTCTTGGTACAAGAGAATGTTATGCTTATGTAGATTCATGTACTTTCAAAGAAGGTAAATCAGCTTATGACGATTGCGGAACAATTGCTTACGGTCTTATGTACCATGGTATAACCTATGCAGATGAAGCTATCAACTCCGAAGATAAAGATTCCTTAACCGTTCGCCTTTGGAAACCAGAAATGAAAAACGGTATTATAGATTTTATTCGACCTGAGGAATGTTATATAAAGCGTCAAATCAGAAAAATGCCAATAAAACCATTTGGGCATCAACATAATAATTTTAATGGCTTATCTGAATTTATTGGAGGTGATATTGATGAGCTGGGTTGACGAGTTGCATAAGATATTTGAATACAACAATAATCAAGATTTTCAGGGAGTCGACCCTATGCCTCCCATTTCTCATTCTACTGCAACAGCTCAAATACAAATCTCTATAACTGAAACCGGGGACTTTAAAGGTGCTTCAGAGGTTGACAAAAACGGTTCGAAGACTATAATTCCTGTAACAGAAGATTCGGCAACACGAAGCGGTAAGAATCCTTCACCACACCCATTTGCAGATAAACTTAAGTACATTGCCGGTGACTACAACAAATATGTAGAAGGAAAGGATTCCGATAACAGTAAGTGTTTTACTGCATATATGGAACAGTTGCACCGTTGGCTTGTAAGTGAACACACTAACACATACGTAAAAGCCTTATATACTTATCTTGAAAAAAAACAGGTTATGTCCGACCTTATTAAGTCAGATGTCCTCGCTGTTGACAACCAATCCAATAAATTACTTTTTAAAAAAATATCAGGCATACCACAAGAAAACGCCTTTGTGAGATTTATTGTTTATACACATGATGATTTGATTAAAACCTGGGAAGATAAACGTCTTCAGGAAAGCTTTATAGCATTTAACCGTAGCCTTCTTACAAATGAAAAACAACTTTGTTACGCCTCTGGAAAAATATTACACCCAACTTACAAAAACCCTTATAAAATACGAAACACCGGAGATAAAGCTAAGCTTATATCTGCAAACGATCGCAGCGGTTTTACCTATAGAGGCAGATTCTTGTGTAAAGAGCAGGCTTTTTCTATTAGTTACGAAGTGTCTCAAAAATACATAACGCTCTGCGTTGGCTTATAGAAAGACAAGGGGAAACTATTGATTCTTTAACTATTGTTGTATGGGCAAGCAGCCTGCAAAATATTCACAATGTATGTAAAAAAACTAACGAAGAGGACGATTGGGATTACGACAATGACGAAGATGATATTCCAACAACCGCTCCAGAGTATATAAATCAATTAAAAAAGCGTATATATGGCTTTCGAGAAAAGCTTATACCAAATACCAAAGTCATGTTAATGGGGCTTGATTCTTCGGGCATAGGTAGACTTAATATATCATTTTATTCGGAGCTTGACAGTTCTCAATATCTCAACAATATTGAAGACTGGTATAAAAATACCGCTTGGCATATATTAGGGGAAAAAGGGGAAAATAAGAAAAACTATATAAAATTCAACATTCATAGAATAATAGAACATGCTTTCGGAACTGAAATCGAAACTAAAAAAGGTGCTTTTATTAATTGCGATGAAAAACTAAAAAAAGATAATATTATCCGGCTTTTACCTTGTATTACAGAGCACAGAGCTATTCCTAAAGATATTGTGCGGTCTTTATATTTTAAAGCTTCGAACCCCCTCGCATATAAAGACAAGTGTAATCACCGTAAAGTTCTTGAAACAGCCTGTGGCATGATACGAAAACAACGAATAGATATTGGAAAAGGAGATGTTTCTATGGCATATGATCCCAACGAAAAAGATAGGAGTTATCTTTACGGTTGTTTGCTAGCTATAGCAGACAAAGCAGAAAGTCATGCATATAATGACGATGAACGTAACAACAGAGTTACAAATGCAAGAAGATATTGGAGTGCATTTTCACAGCATCCTTATCAAACATGGCGTATAATCGAAGAAAAGCTTCTACCATATATGGATAAACTTGGAAAAACTCAAGTTCTATATGCAAAGTGGATAAATGAGATTACCAAAAAAATGACCCCTGCTGATTTTTGTGATAACAGGCGGCTTGAACCAATGTATCTTATAGGTTATCATCACTTCACAGATTATATGTATACAAAATCCAATAGTAAGGAGGAAGAATAAATGAGTATCTTACAAAATAAAATTGATTTTTCTGTTTTGATTACAGTTAAAAACGCAAATCCAAATGGTGACCCTCTAAATGGAAATCGCCCACGCGAAACTTACGAAGGATTAGGGGAAATTTCTGACGTTTGTATTAAAAGAAAAATACGTAATCGTTTGCAGGATATGGGTGAAAAAATATTTGTTCAATCTGATGATCGATGTGATGATGGATTTGATAATTTACGTGCAAGAGCTGACGGTAATGAAGCCATAAAAGCCATAAGCAAAGGAAAGAATATTGATTGTGATGAATATGCGAAATGTGATGAATATGCGAAAATAGCCTGCGCAGAATGGATAGATGTCCGCAGCTTTGGCCAAGTGTTCGCTTTTACCGGCGATAAACAACCCCGTAGTGTGCGTGGACCCGTTTCAATACAACAAGCAATAAGCGTATCTCCTGTAGACATTGTAAGTATGCAGATAACCAAAAGCGTTAACGGTAGTCTAAGCAAAAAAGAGGGTAAAGCGAAAGATACCATGGGTACAAAGCATTACGTTGAATTTGGGCTTTATATTATTAATGGTAGTATAAACGTCAGCTTGCAGAAAAAACCGGGTTTTCTAATGATGATGCAGAAAAAATAAAGCATACTCTTCTCACGTTGTTCGAAAATGATGTTTCTTCTGCTCGCCCAGATGGAAGTATGGAAGTTTGCAGATTGTACTGGTGGACACACAATGGAAAAACGCCTAAATATTCTTCTGCAAAAGTTCACAGACAACTTGAAGTTAAACTCAAAGATGGTGTGGAGCGTCCTTTATCTTTTAATGATTAATAATATAAGGCTTAACGAACTTGACGGACTTGTTTGTGAAAAATATGAGGATCTTATCTAATGTATAGTGAAGATGAATATCTCTGGCTTTCGGGTATTCAGCACTTTGTATTCTGCCGGAGGCAGTGGGCTCTGATTCACATTGAACAGCAATGGGATGAAAATTATAGAACAGTCGATGGACATATAATGCATGAAAAAGTACACCATTTGTTGAATCATGAAAAGCGCGGTAAGCTTATAATTGTTCATGCAATGCCTGTCTCTTCGCCCAAACTTGGAATTTCAGGAGAGTGTGACACTATTGAATTGATAAAAGATGAAAATGGCATTGCACTCCCATCTTTAAATGATAAATACATTATTACTCCTGTTGAGTATAAACGTGGCAAGCCCAAAGAAGAGGATTGTGACGCTGTTCAACTTATGGCTCAAGCTTTATGCCTCGAAGATATGTTATGTTGTGATATTCTTTTTGGGTTCTTATATTATGGCGAAACACGGCATCGTATAAAAGTTGACTTTAATAATGCTCTTCGTACAAAGACAGAAAATATCATAAAAGAAATGCATGATTTATATAAAAAGCAGTATACTCCCATAGCCAAAAAACGCAAAAAGTGCAATGCTTGCTCTCTAAAAAACATTTGCCTTCCAATTATATGCCGAAGTAAAACTGCTTCTAATTATGTAAAAGAAACGTTAGCTTTGGGGGCTGAAAAATGAAAAAATTGCTGAACACAATCTATATTAACAGCCCTAATAGATATCTTACTCTTGATGGTGAAAATGTTGTAATAAATTATGAGAAAGTTGAAATCGGCCGAGTTCCTTTACATAATATTGAACAGATTATTACGTTTGGATATACAGGGGCTAGCCCTGCATTAATGGGAAAATGTGTAAAAAATGGTATAGAACTTGTATTCATGAGTAGGAATGGGCACTTTCTCGCTCGCATTGAAGGAGAAACAAAAGGTAATGTGTTGTTGCGCCGCCAACAGTATAGATATGCTGATAATGTAGAAAAAAGTCTTGATATCGCACGAAATATAATAGCTGCAAAATTGTATAATAGTCGTTGGTCTTTAGAAAGAGTTATTCGTGACCACAGTATAAGAATTGACATAGAAAAATTTGAAAAAAAATCTATGTTTTTGTATGAATCCATAAAAAGTGTTATAAGTGTTTCTAAAATGGACTCACTGAGAGGCATAGAAGGTGAAGCAGCTTCGGTATATTTTTCAGTATTTGACGATATGATATTACAGCAGAAAGAGGATTTTTACTTTAAAACAAGAAATAAACATCCACCACTTGATAACATAAACGCCCTTCTTTCCTTCACATATTCACTTGCAGCCGGGATGTGTGCTTCAGCTCTTGAAGCTGTCGGACTCGATCCATATGTGGGGTTTATTCATACGGACCGTCCTGGAAGACGTTCGCTTGCTCTTGATCTTGTTGAAGAGTTCAGAGCTGTTCTTTGTGACCGATTCGTTCTAACAATAATAAACAAACGGCTTATGAACAAATATGATTTTATAAAGCGTGAAAGTGGAGCAGTCATATTAACAGAAAACGGTAAAAAAAAATTTTTAAGTGCCTGGCAAAAACGTAAATTTGAGGAGCTAAAACATCCATTTATAGAAGAAAAAGTTGAATGGGGCATGTTGCCATATGTTCAAGCTATGCTACTTGCACGTTATATACGTGGAGATCTTGATTGCTATCCTCCGTTTATGTGGAAGTGATAATTAAAATGTTAGTGCTTATTATATATGATGTTAATACACAAAACAAAGACGGCAAAAAGCGTCTTAGGCGAGTGGCAAAACAATGTTTGAACTATGGTGTAAGAGTCCAGCATTCTGTCTTTGAATGTGTTGTTGACGCGCACAATTTAGAATGTTAAAAAGGAATCTCATAAAGGAGATCCTTCCTGAAAAAGATAGCCTTCGAATCTACAGACTCGGAAAGAAAAATAAAACAAATGTTGAACATATTGGTACTAAAGCTGCTATAGATGTTGAAGGTGAGTTGATTTTTTAGTGCGAATCTCATGAGAACATAATATCGCAGTGCGATTCGCATCATTACAAGGTTTATATTTCGCTTTGATAAATTTGTTTTTCAATTTCAGTAATGAAAATTAAAAGTAAATTTGTTAAATTAGTAATATGTATATCATTAACTTTTAGCAAAATATATATAATTTTGAAGTCTCCCTCCTCACGGAGGGGTGGATTGAAATTTGCCAAGATACATGAGAAGATTACAAACCAGCGGAGTCTCCCTCCTCACGGAGGGAGTGGATTGAAATAAGTAAATGCGCGCAGCAGTTTTCACAAAGTCGACGTCTCCCTCCTCACGGAGGGAGTGGATTGAAATGCCTATTCCATGTGAAACATAAAGAGTTTGACAGCTTAATTTCCATATATTGGTTAGCTATAACAAAAAAGCAAGCGTATAATTAACTATACTCCTTGCTTAAATCACGTATCTCTCTATTACATTTGGTTCTTTATTTTATTATCTGGTGGAGATGATCGGGATCGAACCGACTACCTCTTGAATGCCATTCAAGCGCTCTTCCAAGTGAGCTACACCCCCATATTGATGCAAATTAATTTGCATCAATTTTTTATTTACTTTGCTTGTTCTTCTTTTGTTAGTTCTATATCTTTTGTTATATCATCTTTGCCTTCCAGAGCAATTTTAGCACTGCCCTTACCTGTAAATCTGTCGATTGTGTATGTAGCTAAACACTCATCCATGCCTTCTGCAGATTTTATAAATCTAACTGTAACTTCTTTGCCCCAACTTGTTAAAGTAATATACGAAGGCATCTTAGAAGTTTGCGAATCAACTTCGTTACTATAATGTTTAAATACTTGGTCATAGATTTCTTTGTTAGAATAAAAGTCAAATTCTTCTAAAGACATTTCAGAAACATATAGTAAGGTTTCCTGCCCTTCAACAGCGCTGTCTTCATTCTTCCATACAACATTCATAATATTGTCTCCGCTAAAAGTAACGGTCGCTGGTGAATGGTAATCTACCCCACCAAATGAAAAATCAGCATCATTACCGTTAAGAGTATACCGGAAAGGAAGTCCCATACCATATTGCAAACTTTCCATAACTCCTGCGTTTTCATTGTGCCCGTCATCATTTTTATCTTCGTAAAACAAATAATACTTCTCGTTAGAAGGGCTAAACCATAAACCATGCTTAATTGTAGCAACAGCTTTACTAGCTTCTTCAACAACAGTGCTTTCTTGCGTACCTTCTTCTGCCCTATCTGAATTAGAAGCTCCACAACCGGTTAAAGATAAACATAAAACAGCTGACGATAAAATCGCAATTTTTTTAATCATAAATAATATTTCCTTCCTTATTATTTTAATTTTAATCTAGTTTTTTATGTTTATCATTTCCAACTAACCTTTATAATAAATTCCCAATTTTCCCCCCCGGTTGCAGTTTGGCTGGCAACGATTTAACAACTAATAAACACAGATTATTTTAATTATACCTGTTTTTTAATACCCTGTCAAGTTGGTTTTTTTGAAATTTATCGATAATATTTTTATTGACAGATTAATATGTTTATGTTACTATAATTACTATAAAATTGTAATAATTTTTATAATGTTTACAGAAATATTTTTTCTATTAAATTCAGCGAAGGAGATGATTAAAATGCCTCCAAAAGTGGCAAGAACAGGCGGCGGCAGTAAGCCAACGCAAACAAAAACAATGGCAAAGGCAAGTAGTAGTTCAAAATCCAGTGGGAGTAGCAAAACCGCAAGCAGTAGCAATGTTAAAAAAGCGACACCACCACCAGCAAAACCAAAAAATGTGGATAAGGTGGATTTTAACAAACCGAAGCCAACAGCAAGCGCGGGGTTTTACAAAAAGCCGCCGGTGATGAAATCGGCTGTTACCAGCAAAAGCGCAGGCATCGCAACGGTATCGCAAACAACCGTTCGACAAAGCACACATTTTGGGCTCCATAACGAGGGGGTTGAGCCGAAAATTAATCGTGTCGATTTGCCGATGAAATCGACGGAAGATTTAAAACCAACGGTTTTCATAAAATGCTT